>NZ_WHJC01000016.1 GCF_009295725.1 Clostridium tarantellae | reverse complement strand
TATTATTAAGCTATAAGAAGTGGAAAGTATTCAATTTAGACTAATTGAATTATTGATTTTAGAGTTTGTAGTTTATAAAATTAATAATTATGTAGTCTTTTAAAATACTTTCCATTTTTTCTTGAATAAAGTTTGTAAAAGTAATAATTATAAAACTTTTTATTTTATTAAAAGTAAGGAAGGGAATTAAAATTAAAAAATTTTATTTAAAATTGTAATTTTAATAGTTTTCTTATTTTTTAGTAATTATGCTTTACAAGTTTTAGTTAGTAAGCAAATTATAGAAAGAACTATATTTAATTATGCAATAATAACTTTAATAGCTGTATTAGCTTTAAATGTTATATTTAAGTTATTGGATAAAATGTATAAAAATTAAGAGTATTAATTATGTTTAAGATTAAGATATATAATAAAGTATCTAAGCTTATAGTAGTTTTAAATAACCGCAAGGTAAAAACTTTTAAAATGTAATAAAGTTGTTACTTTGTAGTTGTTATATATAATGTATAATATGTAAAAAAAGAAAAAAATTTTATATTAATATTTAGTAAAGCATAGAAATGAAAATTATTATATATTAAATTTTATAAAAATGTAAATCTTTATTATTGTGGAGGATTACCTTATGTTTTTTACAAAAGAAGAAAAGAATGAACAAGATAACAGTGAAATGATAATTGAACAAATAAATCTTTATCATTGCTTAGTAGGCTATGATAGCGTATATGTTACCAGTCCACATATATTAACTTCTAAAGAATTGTGTAAGGCTTTAAATAGAATAATAGATAGAAGGAATATGCAGATAAAGTGTAGCATAAATTCAAAAGATGATAGTATTAATTTTAGATATCTTTCAACAGGAGAATGTTATGCTGAAATACATACTGTTCATGTAAATAGAACTGTAATTGAAAATATGGTGAATAGCAAATAATTAAATAATGCTATTAGTTTTTTATAAAAAATATATAAGAAGTAAATAACTTGTGAATGTGAGTTATTTACTTCTTATTTTTATTATATAGATTGTATTAAAAGAAATAAATTTAACTTAACATAAATTATAAAAATGTAGCTTTAATATTAAAAGATATAAAATATAATGGTTTATACTAATTAAACTTTTCTTTAGATTTTAATCTGTAAAATTGTCTATTCATTAATGTAGGTGTATAATATTAAAAGATAAAAATCTTATATGTACAATTGTTAGGTATAAAAATTTAATGGTGAGAAAAGAAACAAAATAAAAATTATTTTGGAGGTATCTTATGTTTTTTGCAAAAGAAGAAAAAGTAGATAAAAATAATAATGAAATAGTATTTGAGCAGATAAATCTTTATCATTGCTTATTAGGATATGATAGTGTTTATGTTGCTAGTCCACATATATTAACTTCTGAAGAGTTGTGTAAAGCTTTAAATAGAATAATAAACCGAAGAGATATGCAAATGAAATGTAGTATAAATCCAAAGGATGATAGTATTAATTTTAGATATCTTTCAACAGGAGAATGTTATGCTGAAATACATACTGTTCATGTAAATAGAACAGTAATTGATAATATGGTTCGTATTGAAGAGTAATTTTTACTAAGTTTAATTAATGTGAAAAATAGTAGTATGTAATTAGTACATACTACTATTTTTTTGTTTGGATATATATGTAATTGTTTGTGATATAATTTAAATGTAAATAAAATAATTTC
This sequence comes from Clostridium tarantellae, assembly GCF_009295725.1. GTDB lineage: Bacteria > Bacillota > Clostridia > Clostridiales > Clostridiaceae > Sarcina > Sarcina tarantellae. Next base: position 25,662 of record NZ_WHJC01000016.1, on the reverse strand, counting down.
ATATATATGTTGTATTAAAAAAATTCATTTAAATTTATGGATTAAAATTAAGAAGTTTAATAGAAATAAACTTCTAACAAATTAGTTTTAACATTACAAACTATATACTATAAAAATTATATAGTTATGATAAATTTATTATATATAAGTAAAAAGATTAGAGGTAGTGGTATGAAAGAAGGATTATATGAACAAGTAATAAATGAAGATATTGTAAATAAATTAAAAGTTTTAAGTAATGATGAGTTTATAATAGATAAATTAAAGATGGATAAGGAAGAGGCAAGAGTAATTTTAACAACTTATATATCCTCTGTTATTCGTAAAGGTCTTGATTATGTTAGAGATAAAAGTAAAGATGAAAAAGATGAGAAGTTATTAAAGCAAATAGAATTAAGTAATAGAATTATACAAACTATTAGTGAGTATTCTCTTGAAAATGATATTAATGGATTTAAAATCAATGAAAGTGGAGAAATGCTAATGGCATTGTATTCTAAAATAAATAATTCAGTGGCTTTAAAAAAATCTAATAAAGATATAGTAAGGCCTGTTACTTCTTTATGTCAAAGCTCTTTATTTACAGGTGCTACTATGGAACCTGATATGTTAAGTGAGTTAAAAAAGGAAATTATTACATCTGACTCTATTGATTTTTTAGTTTCTTTTATTAAGTGGAGTGGTATTAGATGTATTTTAGATGAGTTAAAGGAATTTACAGCTAAGAAAAATAAAAAATTAAGAATTATAACTACATCTTATATGGGAGCAACAGATATAAAGGCTATTGAAGAATTAGCAAAACTTCCTAATACAGAAATTAAAATTTCTTATGATACTAAAAGAACAAGACTTCATGCAAAGGCATATATGTTTTATAGAGAAACAGAGTTTACAACGTCATATATAGGTTCATCTAATATATCTAATGCTGCTTTAACTTCAGGATTAGAATGGAATCTAAAAATAACAGAAAAGGATTCCTTTGATATAGTTAAAAAGTTTGAGGCAACCTTTGAAAGTTACTGGAATGATTGTGAATTTACTCTGTTTACAAATAGTGATGACAACAAAAAAATATTAAGTGAAGCATTAAATAGTGAATTTATTAAAGATAGTAGTGAGAATAGTTTCTTTATGGACATAAGACCGTATTCTTATCAAAAGGAAATATTAGAGAGTTTAAATGCTGAAAGAGAAATATTTAATAGGAATAAAAATTTAGTGGTAGCAGCTACAGGAGTAGGTAAAACAGTTATTTCAGCTTTTGATTATAAAAATTTTGCTTCAAAAAAGAGAGGTGAAACAAATAGGTTGTTATTTGTAGCACATAGGGAGGAAATATTAAAGCAAAGTAGAAATACATTTAGGACAATTTTAAGAGATAATAATTTTGGGGAGTTAATGGTTGGAAATAATGCTCCGAAATCCTTAGACCATTTATTTGTATCTGTTCAAAGCTTAAATTCAAAGGATTTAATTAGCATAACATCAAGAAATTTTTATGATTTTATAATAATAGATGAATTTCATCATGCAGCGGCACCATCTTATCAAAAGCTTTTATCATATTATGATCCAAAAATATTGTTAGGATTAACTGCTACACCCGAAAGAAATGATGGAGGAGATGTTTTTAAATATTTTGAAGGTAGAATATCGGCGGAAATAAGATTAAATGAAGCTATAGATAGAAAGTTATTAAGTCCATTTCAATACTTTGCAGTTACAGATAGTATTGATTTATCAAAGCTAAAGTGGAGTAGAAAAGGTTATGATATTAGAGAGCTAGATAATTTATATACTAATAATGATATTAGATCATCTCAAATTTTAGAAAGTGTAAATAAATATGTAACTAACATTAAAGAAGTTGTAGGACTTGGCTTTTGTGTTAGTGTAGAACATGCTAAATATATGGCTAACTTTTTCACTAATCATGGAGTAGAGGCTATATCTCTTCATGGAAAATCTACAGCAGAGGAAAGAAATAGTGCTAAAAATAGATTAGTAAAAGGTGATATAAATTTTATATTTGTAGTTGATTTATATAATGAAGGAGTAGATATTCCAGAAATTAATACTATATTGTTTTTAAGACCAACAGAAAGCTTAACAGTATTTCTTCAGCAATTAGGAAGAGGTCTTAGATTATCAAATAATAAAGAATGCTTAACAGTTTTAGATTTTGTAGGACAGGCTCATAAAAATTACAACTTTGAAGAAAAGTTTAGGAGTATGATTGGAACAAGTAAGCACTCTATAAAATATTATTTAGAAAATGGGTTTATACATTTACCAAAAGGGTGTTATATTCAATTAGAGAGACAAGCTAAGGAGTATGTTTTAAGAAGTTTAAAAGAAGGTGCTAATAATAAAACTAACCTTATAAATAAATTAAAGACTTTTACGTCAGATACTTCATTAGAATTAACCTTAGAGCATTTCTTGAAGCATCATCATTTAACATTAATAGATTTCTATGGAAAATCCGGTAATAGAAATTTTTCAAGAATGTGTGTGGATGCTGGAGTATTAAAAAATTTTAAAGATAAAAATGAAGTTGAGATAACTAAAAAACTTAAAAATTTATTTCATTTAAATTCAAGAAGGTTAATAAAATTTATAGTTTCTCTTATAAATACTAAAAATTTTGATTTTTTCAATGAAGAGGAAAGGTTAATGGCGAATATGCTATACTATACCTTCTACAATAATAATCTAGAAAAAGAGGGATTTAAAGCAATAAAAGAAGCATTAGAGGATTTATTTAGTAATGAAGCAATGATGAGAGAAGTAGTAGAAATACTTAAGTTTAATTATAATAATCTTCATTTTATAGATAAAGAGATAAACTTAGACTTTAATTGTCCGTTGGATTTATACTGTAATTATACAAGAGATCAAATTATGGCTGCCTTTGGATACTTTAATGAACATAAAAAACCAGCTTTTAGAGAAGGAGTTAAGTATTTTGAAGATAAAAAATTAGATGCTTTTTTTATAACATTAAATAAGTCAGATAAGGAATTTTCTCCATCTACTCTGTATGAAGATTATGCCATAAATGAAGAACTATTTCATTGGCAAAGTCAAAGTACAACATCAGTAGAAAGTAAAACAGGAAAAAGATATATTCATCATAAACAAACAGGTAATAATATAGTGTTATTTGTAAGAGAAAGTAAAAATAAAAATGGTATAACTGATACATTTACTTACTTAGGCTTATGTGAATATAGAAGTCATAGTGGAAATAAACCCATAAGTTTCATATGGAAACTAAAAGAACCTATACCAGCTAATATGATTAAATTAGCAAATAAGAGCATTATTATATAATAAGAATTAAGAAAATATATTTTAGTGTTAATGTTAAATTAATATTTAAAATTTTAATATACAAAGGAGTAGATTATGTTTACAAAAGAAAACAACAAAAAATTTATTATTTTGCTTCCTATTACTATGATACTTTCATTTGGAGGATTTTTCATATCAAATGTAATAGATTTAAAAAGTCCAATAGTGATTTTTTGTATAGTATTAGAGAGTATATTTTTTGCTTTTGTTACTGCTTATACAAAATTCTGGTATTATGAAAGTAGGGCGCTAAAAAATAAAGATAATTATTTTAATAGTAAAAATTAAACATATATTTTAATAGTTTTAATGAAATGTGACAAGTATTGAAGTATACTAAAAAAATTATTATTTTAATAACCTATAAAGGATACAAAATAGTAGTTTAAATGATTAGTATTCAATACTTGTCCTTTTTCACTTATTAAAAATATTAAGAGCTTACAAGATTACTCTAAATCTAATCTAACTTTATTTTTCTCATAAATTTTATAATCTGGTCTTTTAAAAAATCCAATTTTATATTTTTTATTGTTATCTAATTTAGGAATGGCAATAGTTGTTTCATCCTTACCATAAAATACAGTGATATTTTCATGTTTTTCTTGTCTATATGCATTAAGTTCAGAGTCAATAAATGTTAAGTTATGAATATCATAACTATCTAAAATACCTTCATGTTGCACTGTTATTTTAGTTTCATCATTTATATTTTCTATGTTTTTTATAGTAACTTTTGTAATATTATTTATTTCTATGGTAGTGCCGATTAGCTCATCTAAAGATACAAAAGTTTTTTCTTTATCAATAATATAATGTATTTTATCTATAGTAATTATTTCTGAATATAATTTAGTATTTTCACTAGGAACTAATTCACATAATGTATATCCATTTTCACCATCTTTAAATTGATTATAGTCATTAAAGATAATAGGCATTATTTCTAGATATTTAGAGTCACTAATATCTGATAAAATTTCTAAAGTAGCATAAAAATCTCCAGTGGAAGGATTAATTTTTCCATCAATTATATCTATAATAAGATCTTGTTTTTTATCATTTTTTATCATATATTTTATTTTTGAAAAATCTTCTTTATTTTTTTCTGTTCCTACATTCCCTTTAAGTTTAATAGTAACTCCAAGTTTTGAAACAATTAAATCACCAGTTTTAATTCTTATATCATCTAATAGCATAGTTTCTTCATTATTATTTACAAAGGAATGTTTTAAAGCTTCTTGCTTTTTTACTTTTACATTCATTTTCCAGTCACCATTTATTTCTTTAAAAGTAGGAGTATATAACAGCACTCCACCAATTAATATTTGTAAATTAGCCTCATCATTTAATTGTATATTTGATGTATTACCAGTAGTTATTACAGCTACTTTATTATCACCAAGTTTTTTAACAGTAGAACGTACATCTATTATTGGTTCTTCATTTATTTTTGGTCTAACTTCTATAGCTATATTATCTCCAATAAGTTTATCTCCTTCAATTATTAAAGTTAATAAAAACTTATTATCATCTACAACAACATCTTCTAAAGATACTGTTATTCCATTATCCGTTTTACTCATTTGCAGAGAGGTTGAAAACTCAATATATTTTTCTAAAGATTCTCCATTTCCATCATTCTTAAATAACTGAATTATTTTTTTCATTCCAGGAATGGCTTTAACTATGTTAGGATTTATGGTTGTAGCTGTTAAAGTTGTACACACTGCAATTCCTGCTACCATAGCAGTTTTCTTTAAAAAACTAATTTTTTTAATTTTTTGTTTTTCATTTTTTCCTTTATTAAATCCACCTAAAATTGCTTTATCTAAACCTTCTGGTATTTTTATTGATTCCTTTAAATCATCCTTCATAATTAAATAATCTCCTTTACCATAAATTCTCTAAGATTAACTAAACCTTTATTTAAATAAGTTTTAACAGTACCAATAGGCATGTCTAAAATTTTAGAAATTTCTTTTATAGTTAAATCACTAAAATACTTAAGTATAATTATTTCTTTATATTTGTCCTGTAATTTATCTACCATATCCAATAAATCAATTTGTTCTTCGTTATTCACTTTATTAATACCTATAATATTTACTAAATCTTTTTGCTCTAAGCAAATAAGCTTTTCTTCTTTCTTAATAAAATTTATAGCATTATTTATAAGAATTCTTGTAATCCATGTATTAAAATATTTAGGTTCTTTAAGTTTATTTATAGACATATAAGCTTTATATACTGTTTCTTGTACTATATCCAAAGCATTATGTTCATCCTTTACATATGCAAAAGCTGTCCTATATAGGCATTCCTTACATTCATTAATAAGCTCTAAAAAAGCGTTATCATCACCTTTTATAGCTTTCCTTATTTTAAATTCTTGGTTCATTTAAATTTATTCCCCTTTTATTTTTAGTTTGGTAATTACCCTTACATATATTAGACAAAAATAGATTTAAAAAGGTTTTAGAAAAGTTAAAAAAAATTAAAAATGAAATAAAATGGTAGTTGTTATTAAAAGAATTGTATATATTAAGAAAAAATTATAAAAAAGAAATTTAATATTAAACACTAGCTTAACATAAAGATAGCAATAAAGATATTTATTATGAATTTAGAATATAATTAAATAAAAAACAATGGTATTATGTGTAATAAACCATTGTTTTTGTAGGTTACTTTTATCACAATAGTTACGCTTTTTTTATTAAAGAAAATTACGCCTATTAAGTGTAATAAAGTAGTAGAGTAATTTAATTTTACTATATGAACATTAAAAATTATTAGAATTACCCTAAAATATTAAAATTTTGACCTGTATTTAATAATTTTATTATTTTAGGCTTAAAACAAGCTATTTCAGGATAAAAATAAAAAGTTATAAAATATTTATGATATATTATTTGAAAAGAATATTTGGAGTTTCAAGTATGTATTAAGAATATTATAATTAAATGGAGTGATTAAAATGAAATCTTACAATAATATCTTATTAGAAATAGGGATAATTAGCATAATATTTCAAATTGTGAATATGAGAAACTTTAAAACATTTAATGATATAATGTGCTTAATTTCTTCGGTTGTAGTAATTATGTTAGTATTTTGTTTTAATAAACAAAATTGCACAAACTGGAGTATCAAAAGCTATAAAATATTTTATTTTGGAGCTATTATGAACTTAATAATTTCTAGTATAAGACTTTCGGGTTTTGGAGGAGTATTAAGACTTGGTATTTATGTATTATCTGCAATTTGTTGTTGGTATTTTGTTAAGTATAAAATAATAGAATAAAAATTAATAAAGTTATGAAGTGTGTATGAAAGATTTAAAGAAAATAAATTTTTCATACACATTTTTATTTTAATTATTATTTAGATATGTAATATAAATATGGTTCATATATTTATATATGGAGGTGATAGAGTATGAGTAATACTTATAATATAGGCACAGATTTTAATATTGATGAAATTTTAAAAAAATATTCTAATAAAGATAATAAAAAAATAGAAAATTTAAAGCCTTGGCAGGGTTTTAGAGAGTTAGTATTAGTAGATAAAGTTAAAGAATGTAAAGATATAGTTTCTTTTTACTTTAAAGATAAAAATGGAGAGAAGTTAATAAAGCATAAAGCAGGGCAGTATTTACTTTTTAAAATAAAGACAAAAGATCCAAAATTTAAAGATATATTAAGAACTTATAGTTTATCCATGAAATCTAATGAGTATATTTATAGAATAAGCGTAAAAAAAATTAAGGGAGGGCTAATAAGTACTTATTTACATGAGAATTTAAACATAGGAGATTTTATAGAAGCAATGATTCCAAAAGGAGAATTTACTTTAGATAAAAAAATAAAAGATAAACCCATTGTTTTTATAGCTGGGGGTATAGGAATAACACCATTACTTTCAATGCTTTATGAATGTTCTAATGATGTAAAAAGAGAAAAATATTTTATTCAAGCAGTTAAAAATTCAAATATGCAACCATTTAAAAATGACCTAAAAATAATAAGTGAGTTTAATAATTTAAAAAATATAGTTTTTTATAGTGACCCAGCAAAGAAGGATATAGAAGGTAGAGATTATGATTTTTTTGGACGTATAACAAAAGAGTGGATAGAAAATAAGTTACCCCTTAATGGAGAGTTTTATTTTTGTGGACCACTACCTTTTATGAAAGTATTAAATACTTCTTTAAAGGAATTAGGTGTAAATAAAAAATTTATAAATTTTGAGTTTTTTTAATTTATAGTAATTATAGTTAGTTATTGTACTTATATTTAAAAAGATAAAAAAATAGTAGCTTAAATTTTGCACACATAAGCTACTATTTTTTTGAGTTTTTTTGTTTAGTAACGAGACGTAATAATTTGACAACTAGTACTACATCTACTTATTAATTTATGGTAATAGATAATTAAAAATGGAGTTCTAAAATTAAAACATCTATATACCAATTAAGAGAAAGTGAATTTTATTAATTCACGAGAATATTTTTATTTTTAGTATATTAAACACTATTTTAATAGGCATATAAGTGTTTAATATTATCAATAAAATTTAATATTTATTGATTTCTATAAATTGTTCAAAGTCCTTTTAAAAATATTATTAAGCAATATTGTAAGGGCCATGAAAAATTCATAGAATTAATTTTTTAGGGTTAATATATTTAATTTTTATACACAAAACATTTTAACTTTTAAATAATGATTTTCTTTACAAAAAATATAAAATAATTAACTTCATAAATTCTAAATAAGGTCCCTTTTATATATTATATTTTCAAAGAAAGAGTGCTTAAATTAAAAGGAATAGTTATATTTTAAAGAACTCTTTCTTTGATATAGGAATTTAAAGTTATATATAGGCTAGTATATATTTTGATATTAAATTATGAAAGTTTTGAGTAGAATTCTACTACTAAAACATCATTAATTTCAATTGGAATTTCTTGTCTTTCAGGATATCTTACAAGAGTACCTGAAAAAGCATTTTCATCCTTGCTTAAGTAATCAAAGCCATTAACAAAGTTAGATAGGAAGTTTTCTTTAAATAACTCATTTTTTTGAGATTTTTCTCTTAAAGTTATAACATTTCCTACACTTACTTGGTAAGATGGAATATTAACTTTTTCACCATTTACTAAAAAGTGACCATGCACTACCATTTGACGTGCTTGCCTAATTGAATTTGCAAAACCTAATCTATAAACTAAGTTATCTAATCTACACTCTAATAATTTTATTAAAGCATAACCAGTAGGTTCTTTATCTTTCATTGCTTTTTTTACATAGTTTCTAAATTGTTTTTCCATTACACCATAGTAGGATCTTAATCTTTGTTTTTCAAGTAATTGAGTTCCATAAGGTGAAAGCTTTTTATCATTTCTAGCTGTTCCTTTAGTTGCTCTATTCATTGCTTTAGGATGTCCTGTTACATTTAATCCTAATCTTCTACATAATTTAAATCTAGGTCCCATCATTTTTGCCATAATTATCATCTCCTATTATTCATTAAAAGATTGCCGCGATAATTTAAGCCTGAAATAAATATAACATAAAAAAAAAAAAATGTAAATGAAAATCATTATCAATATTATAATTTTTAAAATTTTATAATAAAATATATAAAAAAATAATAAAATTTAAAAGATGAAATATTTTAGTTGATAAATTTATAAATATCACCATTATCTTTAGTATTATTTCACATTATAATTTTTCTCAGCTTGTTCCCAATTAACTAAATTCCACCAATTATCTATGTATTCTCCACGTCTATTTTGGTATTTAAGATAATAAGAATGTTCCCAAAGATCTAATCCAATTATAGGAGTTAATCCCTGAGAAATTGGGCAATCTTGATTAGATGTAGATATTATAGAAATTTTATTATCTGTATTTTTTACAAGCCAAACCCAACCTGAACCAAATCTATTTATTCCTGATTCTTTAAATTTATTTTTAAAATTTTCGAAAGATTTAAAGGTTTTATCAATTTCTTTAGATAAATTTCCTATAGGTTTACCACCTTGTTCAGGACACATTATAGACCAAAAAAATTCATGATTATAAACTCCGCCAGCATTATTAATAACAGATTGTTTTATATCTTCTGGTAACTTATTTAAGCTAGTTAATAAACCATCTATTCCTTTAGAATATAATTCAGCATAATTTTCTAATGATTTATTTAAATTATCTACATAAGCTTTTTGATGTTTATCATGATGAAAAAACATAGTATTTTTATCTATGTAAGGTTCTAATGCATCATAATTATAAGGTAAAGGATTTAATTTAAATTTTTCTAAATCTAAATTATAACAATAAATATTATTAGCAAAAGAAAAAAAACATAGTATAAAAGATAATATAAATAGAAACCTCTTTTTTATACTAACCATCTCCTAACTTTAATTATGTTTTGTACAAAATTAATTTTAGCTACTAAAGAAAAAATTATTCATTTGTATTATTGGAATTTATTTTAATATATTTATTTAAAATATGATTTGCAAAAATATAGGAATATTAATATAAAAATATTTTAATATAGATCATAATTTTATTAATTGATATATTTAAATTATGATTTGTAAAAAAGTTATAAAAAACTACTATTACATAAATTGACATTTTGCTTTTCAAGTAGCACTATTAAACTAAATGAAATATATAATATTTTTCATTTAGTTTATTTTTATATATAAATTAGAATTTTTATATAATAGAAAGGAAGTAAAATATGAAAAGAAAAATATTAATAGTTGGTGGAGTAGCTGGTGGTGCATCCGCTGCTACTAGGTTAAGAAGGCATAGTGAAGAAGATGAAATAATAATTTTTGAAAAAGGACCTAATGTATCATTTTCAAATTGTTCATTACCGTATTATCTAAGTGGAGAAGTATATCCTATGGATAAATTAATACTTATGAATCCTGAAAAGTTTATGGCACAATACAAAATAGATGTTAGAGTAAATAATGAAGTGATAAAGATAGATAGAAAAAATAAAAAAATTAAAATTAAGGATATTCTTATAGGAGAAACATATGAAGAAGCGTATGATAAGTTAATATTATCTCCAGGTGCAGAACCTATAGCTCCTAGTATTCCAGGTATTGAAAGTATAAATGTATTTTCAGTTAGAAATGTGGTAGATATAAAAAAATTAAATGAATTCATTACTTTAATGCCTTCAAAAGATATAACTATAATTGGTGGAGGATTTATAGGAGTAGAAATATGTGAAAATTTAATTAAAGCAGGATTCAATGTTACATTAATAGAAGCTGGAAAGCAAATATTAACACCATTTGATTATGACATGGTACAAATTTTGCATAAAGAAATTTATGATAAAAAAGTGGAGCTTATATTAGAGGATAAAGTAATAAAATTTGAAAATGATACAGTAGTTTTACAATCAGGAAGAAAAATAAAAACTAATGCAGTAGTTATGGCAATAGGAGTAACTCCAGAAATAGAATTAGCAAAAGAATCAAATTTAGAACTAGGAGATACGGGTGCTATTAAAGTAGATAGTAATTATAGAACTAATGATAATAATATATATGCCATAGGTGATGCCATAGAAGTTTATAATTCTTTAACTCATGAATTTACTAAATTATCATTAGCAGGTGCAGCACAAAAACAAGCTAGAGCAGTAGCGGATCATATTAATGGAATGAGTATACTAAATAGAGGATATATTGGTTCTAATATAATAAAAGTTTTTGATTATAATGCTGCTTCTACAGGTTTAAATGAAAATTTAATAAAAAAATTAAAATTAAATATTAATTATGATATAGTTAGATTAATTTTATCAGATAAAGTTGGAATTATGCCTAATAGCTCGCCTATACATTTTAAATTATTATATGAAATACCTACAGGTAAAATTTTAGGTGCCCAAGCTATAGGCAAAGGTGATGTTGGCAAAAGAATAGATATTATAGCAACTTCTATAAAGTATGGAGCAACAGTTCAGGATTTAAAAGATTTAGAACTATGTTATGCACCTTCTTTTGGAACAGCTAAAGATATTGTAAATTATGCCGGATATGTTTCAAGTAATTTATTAGATGATTTCTTTAAACAAATTAATGTAGATAAAGTTAGAAAATTAGTAGAAGCTAATGAATTTATAATAGATATAAGAGAATCTAGAGAGTTTGAATTAGGACACTTAAAAGGAGCAATAAATCTTCCTCTTAGTGAATTAAGATACAGATTTAAGGAAATTCCTAAAGATAAGACTGTTTATTTGTATTGTAGATCAGGTCAAAGAAGTTATAATGCCACTAGAGTATTAATAAATAAGGGATATAATAATATAGTAAACATTACTGGAAGTTTTTTGGGTATATGCTTTTATGAATATTTTAATGACATGATACTTAATAGAAATCCTATAGTAACTGAATATAACTTTAAATAAATTTTAATTTAAAAGCAAAAAAGAAATAGAAAAAGTTTTAATTTTAATTTTATTTTTATTTTTAGAATTAAAGCTTTTTTAATTTTTAAAAATATTACTTTAATGTATAGATTTTTAAAGTATAATTTTTTTATTTAGTAGCATACTAAATATGTAAGTTAAATCATTTAGATAAAAAACATATTAATTACGGAGGGATTTAAAATGAATAAAAGTATTAAATGTACAGTAAATCAATGTAAATATCATGATTGTGGAGAAAACTATTGTACTTTATCAGTAATTGAAGTTGGTACACATGAGCAAAATCCAACACAAATAGAATGTACTGATTGCAAATCTTTTGAAGTAAAATAATAAAATTTAATAAAAAGCCATAATTTTTATAAAATAATTTAAGAATTATGGCTTTTTTAAAGTTCAAAAATAAATTGAAATTCATTTTCAAAAACAATGTTATTTAAAAGTAAAATTTATAAAAAAATAAGGGTAAAAATAAAAAATAAGGAATAAAAAGTATTTAAAAGAGGAATTTAAACAAAAAATAGTAAAAAACTTGGAAAAAACTTGAATAGTAAACTTTTTCATGGTAAAATAAATATGTAAAAAAGAAAAAAAATTTCAATAATACAATAAAATTACAGGAGGCTATATTGTGTTAAATAAAATTAAAGGAAAACTTATAGTTTCATGTCAAGCATTAGAAGATGAACCTTTACATAGTTCATTTGTAATGGGGAAAATGGCTCAAGCTGCTAAAGAAGGTGGTGCTGTAGCTATAAGAGCTCAGGGTGTTGAAGACATAATTGAAATTAAAAAAATTACAAAGTTGCCAGTGATAGGAATTATAAAAAAGAATTATAATGATTCTTCAATATATATAACTCCTACAAAAAAAGAAGTAGATGAATTACTAGCTACTAAATGCGAAATGATAGCATTAGATTGTACCAATAGAGAAAGACCAAATAAAGAATCTTTAAAGGATTTAATAGATTATATACATGAACATAATGTTTTAGTAATGGCAGATATATCTACTTTTGAGGAAGGTGTACAAGCTGAAAAATTAGGTGCTGATTGTGTATCAACCACGTTATCTGGATATACAGATTATTCTAAAAAGTTAGAGGGTCCAGATTTAACTTTAATAAGTGAATTAAAAGAAACATTAAAAATTCCTGTAATAGGAGAAGGAAGAATAAATACTCCAGAGGAATTATTGCAAGCATTCAATAGTGGAGCATATTCTTGTGTAGTAGGAGGGGCTATTACTAGACCTCAACTAATTACAAAAAAATTTACAAATATAATTAAAGATTTATAATTAGTTTTTAAAATTAAAATTAAAGTATATATTTGTTATAATATAGACTTTAAAGTAAAGTTAATAATTAAGAAAACGATTAAATTATAAAATTAAATAAAAATTTTTAATATGGAGGGTTTAAAAATGAAAGGAATTTATTCAGCATTATTAGTATCTTTTGATAAAGAAGGAAATTTAAATGAAAAAGGATTAAGACAAATAATTAGACACAATATTGATAATTGTGGAGTTGATGGTCTTTATGTAGGAGGAAGTACAGGAGAAAACTTTATGCTTTCAACTGAAGAGAAAAAAAGAATTTTCGAAGTGGCAAAGGATGAAGTTAAAGATCAAGTTAAATTAATAGCACAAGTTGGTTCAATTAATTTAAAAGAAGCCGTAGAATTAGCAAAATTCGTAACAGATTTAGGATATGATGCAATTTCAGCTGTTACACCATTTTATTATAAATTTGATTTCTCAGAAATAAAACATTATTATGAAACAATAATTAATTCAGTAGATAACAAGTTAATTATTTACTCAATTCCATTTTTAACAGGAGTAAATATGAGTTTAGATCAGTTTGGTGAATTATTTGAAAATGAAAAAATTATTGGAGTTAAATTTACAGCAGCTGACTTCTATTTATTAGAAAGAATGCGTAAAAGATTCCCAGAAAAATTAATATATGCAGGATTTGATGAAATGATGTTACCAGCTACTGTTTTAGGAGTTGATGGAGCTATAGGTTCAACTTTCAATGTAAATGGTAAGAGAGCTAAAGAAATATTTAATTTAGCTAAAGAAGGTAAAATTAATGAAGCTTTAGAAATTCAACATATAACTAATGATTTAATTACTGATATTTTAGGAAATGGATTATATCAAACATTAAAATTATTACTTGAAGAAGAAGGCGTAGAGGCAGGTTATTGTAGACAACCTATGAAAGAAGCAACACCAGAAATGAAAGAAAAAGCAAAAGAGATGTATGCAAAATATTTTTAAAAATAAGTTTTAATTAGAAGTTTGGGAGGGAATTTTCATGACTGGTTTTACTTGGATTGATATGGTAGTTCTTGTAGTGTACCTAGGAGCAGTATTATTTGCTGGATTAGCTTTCTCTAAGAAAGAGATGAAAGGAAAAGAGTTCTTTAAAGGTGATGGAACTATACCTTGGTGGGTTACATCAGTATCAATATTTGCTACTTTACTTAGTCCTATATCATTTTTATCATTAGCAGGAAACTCTTATGGAGGAACTTGGATTCTTTGGTTTGCTCAATTAGGTATGTTTATAGCAATACCATTAACAATAAAATTTTTCTTGCCACTATATAGTAGATTGCAAATAGATACAGCTTATCATTATTTAGAATTAAGATACAAAAGTTCAGGTTTAAGAATTCTTGGAGCTGTAATGTTTATAATATACCAAATAGGACGTATGTCTATAATCATGTATTTACCATCAGTGGTACTTGCACAGCTTACAGGAATAAGTGTTAATATTCTTATAATAGCGATGGGTGTTATAGCAATAATTTATTCATATACAGGTGGTTTAAAGTCAGTATTATGGACTGATTTTATACAAGGTGTAGTATTAATAGTTGGGGTTGTTTTTGCATTAGGTTTCTTATTAACTAGTATAAATGGAGGAATTGGAGCTGTATTTGATTCTCTTGGAACAGGTAAATTCTTAGCATCAGATCAAGTTATAATTAATCCAAATATATTTAAAACAAGTGTATTTATAATATTAGTTGGTGGTGGATTAAATACTTTTTCATCATATATATCAAGCCAAGATATTGTACAAAGATTTACTACAACAACAGATGTTAAACAATTAAATAAAATGACTTACGCAAATGGAGCATTATCTATATTTTTAGCAACAGTATTTTACTTAATTGGTACAGCACTATTTGTATTTTATCAACAAAATCCAGCTGCATTACAAACAGCTCAACAAGACCAAATATTTGCTTCATATATAGCATTTGAATTACCAGTAGGAATCACAGGAATACTTTTAGCAGCAATATATGCAGCATCACAATCAACATTATCAACAGGTCTTAACTCAGTTGCAACAAGCTGGACTTTAGATATACAAGCTATATTATCTAAAAACTTAAGTATGGAAAAACAAACTAAAATAGCTCAATATGTATCTTTATTAGTTGGTATAGTATCAATTGGAGTAGCTATGGTACTTGCTAATGGAGAAATTAAATCAGCCTATGAATGGTTTAATAGTTTCATGGGATTAGTTCTTGGAGTTTTAGCAGGAATATTCGTATTAGGTGCATTTACTAAGAAAGCAACAAGTTTAGGTGCATATGTTGCATTTATAGTATCTTCAATATTAGTTGTTTACTTAAAATACAATGTACCATCTGTAACTTCTTGGTCTTATGCATTAATTTCAATTGTAGTATCTGTAATAGTTGGATATGTAGTAAGTATTATTCAAGAAAAAGTATCATCACAAAACTTTAAAACAGATCCTAAAACAACAGTATATTACAAAAATGGAGGTAATATAAATGATAACAGGAGTACTAAAGCATGCTAAAAAATATAATTTTTTAGAAAAAGATATATTAGAATGTCTTTTATATGCAAAAGAAAATGATTTAGTTAATTTTGAGACAGGTTGTCATGAAATTGATGGAGATAGAATATTTGTTAATATTGTAGAGTATGAAACTCAAAATAGAGAAGATAGATTTTGGGAAGCACATAAAAAATATATTGATTTACATTTAATGCTTAAAGGTAAAGAAATAATTGATATGAATTTTATAGATAATTTAGAAATTAAAGATTATCAAGAAGAAAGTGATTTTTTACCTTTAGAAGGAAATGAAAGTGCATATGTAACTTTAGAAAATAATGATTTTTTAGTATGTTACCCAGAAGATGCACACAGAACAGCTATCAAAGTTGATAAAAAAGAAAAAATTAAAAAAGCTATATTTAAAATAAAAATTAAATAATAACTATAAATAAAGTAAAGGGAGTATTTAATACTCCCTTAAGTTTTACATAATTTAATTAAAAGAAAGGATGATAGTATATGTTAGATGTTATTTTACTTATAGGTCAAAGTAATGCTAAAGGATGTGGTAACCCTGAAAAAAGTGTACTTCCTAATAAAAATAATTATGAATATTTAAAAAGTATAACTGGAGAAGCTGTTATACCAATGGGTGTTACATTACAAATATCAGATGGATGTGGTACAATAGCGCCAGCGTTTTCAAATAGATGGAATGAATTAACAGGAAATGATATTTGTTTTATACATTATGCAGTAGATGGATCAAGAATTAAAAATTGGAATCATGATAAATTCTTTTTACTAAATGAAGCTATAGAAAAATTCAATAAAGGAATAGAAAGATTATCAAAAGATTTTGAGATAAATAAAAAATATGCTATTTGGATACAAGGAGAAAGTGATGGTAAATATGGAACAGATCCTATTTATTATAGAGATAGATTAATTGATATATCAAAAAATTTAAATGATAGGTGTGAAATAGAAAAAATGTTTGTAAGTCTTATAGGTTATTGGGAAGGTAGTGATGATAACTTAAGAAGGTGTGAGAATATTGCAGCTATGCAAGAAAGAACTTGTGAAAAAAATGAAAATTTATGTTTAGCAAGTAAGTTGGCTTTAACATTTAAAGAAAGAGAATTAACTATAGATGAGGTTCATTATTCTCAAGAGGCTCTAAATCAGTTAGGAAGAGATATAGCAGATAATATGTTTTATTATTATAGAACAGGAGTTAAACCAACTCTTCAAGATATGATAGATATGACACGTGCAAAAGAATATATTAAAAATTTAGAAGAACTATAATAGTAGTAGGGGTTTTATAAATAAAATTTTAATTTTAGAGAGAGGTTTAATATAATGAAAAAATATATTTGTATTGATGTAGGTGGAACGGCTATAAAATTCTCAGTTATGGATGTAAATGGAAATATAATAGTTAAAGGGGAAAGAGATACAGAGGCTTTTAAAGGTGGACTTAATATATTAGAAAAATTAAAAGAAATTACTAGAAATTATTTGAAAGAGTTTAATATTGAAGGAATTTGCGTATCAACAGCAGGAATGGTTGATTCAAAAGAAGGAAAAATTGTTTATGCATCACAATTAATACCAAATTATACAGGAGTAGAAATAAAGAAAGAATTAGAAAAAGAATTTGGATTAATATGTGAAGTTGAAAATGATGTGAATTGTGCAGGGCTTGGTGAAGTTTGGAAAGGGGCAGCTAGAGGTGCAAATTCTTGTGTATGCTTGACTGTAGGTACTGGTATTGGAGGATGTATTATATTAGATAAAAAAGTATTACATGGTTTTAGTAATAGTGCAGGCGAAGTAGGGTACATGAATATTAATGGAGATGAATTTCAAAAGATTGCGGCAACTAGTAGGTTAGTTAAAAAAGTTGCTGCAAGAAAAAATATAGATGAAAAAAATATAAATGGAAAATTGATTTTTGATTTAGCTAAAAAGGGAGATAAAGATTGTATTGAAGAGATAAATAATATGGTAAATGTTTTAGCACTAGGTATATCTCATATAGTTTATGTTGTTAATCCAGAAGTTGTAGTATTAGGTGGAGGAATAATGGCACAAAAAGAATATTTAATGGAAATATTTGAAAAGGCTTTTAAAGATAAAGTTATACCTCGTATTTATGAAAATACTAAATTAGAGTTTGCTGAAAATGGGAATAATGCAGGAATGTTAGGAGCTTTATTTAATTTTTTACAAAAGCATAATTAATAGTTTAAGAGGTGTATAAAAAGGATGTGAGAAAATGGGAATTTTAGAACAATTAGAAACTCCTAATTTCAAAGCTACTAAGTCAGATAAGCAACTTATAGAATATATAAAAAAAAATATAAATGAAGTTAGTTATAAATCTATATCAGAAATTGCCAAAAAAAGTTTAATAGGAGAAGCAACCATTACAAGATTTGCAAGAAAAATGGGTTTTTCAGGTTTTCAAGAGTTTAAAGTTACTTTAGCAAAAGAAATATCAACTAAAGATAGAAGAAGTATAATTAATGATAGTGTTAAAAACGATGAGAGCGCAAAAGATACGGCTTTAAAATTACTTCAGTGTAATGTAAATATGTTAGATAAAACATTAGCTATAACTAACTTTAATGATATACACAAATGTGCTGAATTAATAAAACAAGCTAATAAAATTTACTTTTTTGGATTAGGTTATTCAGGAATAGTGGCACAAGATTCTAATTATAAATTTATGAGGATTGGTTTGCATTGTAATAGCTTCCATGATGGACATACAATGATTATAATGTCATCTATAGTTAATAAAGGAGATGTTATTATAGCTATATCTCATTCTGGTGAAACAGAAGAGGTTATAAATGCCATAGGTTTAGCAAAAGAGAGTGGAGCAAAAATTATATCTATAACTAAAAATGAAGAGTCTAGATTAAAAAGTATATCAGATATAAATTTACCTTATATTTCAACAGAGACTATTTTTGAAACAGGAGCAGTACCATCTAAATTAGCACAAATTTTTTTAATAGATTTAATTTATACTCAGGTAGTTAAAGATATGGCTACAGAAGCAATAGAAAGAAAAGTTAAAACTACTGAAGCAATTAAAAAATTAAAAAATATTTTATAACTTTCATTAATTTTAACTTCATAGAAAAAAGTAAGAGAATTTTAAAAATCTCTTACTTTTTTTATTCCTTAATTGTTATTAGGAAGATATTAAATTTTTATTATTTAATTTGTATTATGAAATTAAATAATATAAATTAAAGATAGAAAAGGAAATTCCAGTAAGACCGAAGAAATTAAAATAAGTTGTAAAAATTTCTAAATGGTGTTTCATCAAGCGAATTCAAGCGTTTAAAATTCAGCAGTCTAATCCTTTTCTATCTTTAAATTTAAAATAAATAAGTTAAATAAATCATTTAGGATAAATGAAAACAATTCTCAATTACAATATTAATTTTAGCAAATAAACTAGAAGATGTCAATAGTTATTGAAAACAAATATCAATTAAAACTTAATAAATTTAATATATATAGGATAAAATAGTTTTAGTAAATATAAAAATTTATTTACTAAAAATCAGTATAGGATACTTAGGGAGTAAAAATGTGTGAATTAGAAAACCTCATAAATAAAATTTTACATATACCAATAAGTGAGGTAATTATATCAGTTTTAATTATATTTTGTTTTATAATTATAAATAGATTTTTCATAACTAATTTATTTAAATTTTTAAATAAATTAGTAAATAGAACTAATAATTTTATAGATAATAATATTATAAAGGCTTTAGAAAGACCCTTAAAATTTTTTATACTTTTTTGTGGTATATATTATAGTTTTAAAATTATAAATTTAGATGCATTAAACTTATCTTTAATTTCAACAGCAAAACTTATGAAGATGGCCTTAACTATAAGTATTTCATATTTTATATATAATCTAACTTTAGAAAATTCTATTTTATACGCTAAAATGAATAAAACTAATGAACGAAATACAATATTTTTTCCGTTTATATCCATAATAATAAGATTAATTATTGTTATAATATGTATAAGTATTATTGCTAAAGAATTTGGATTTACTGGTTTTATTACTGGATTAGGTATAAGTGGAGTTGCATTTGCGTTAGCTGCACAAGATACATGTTCTAATCTTTTTGGAGGTATGGTAATTGTTTTAGATAAACCTTTTGCCATTGGAGATTGGATCCAAACATCAGAGGTTGAAGGAATTGTAGAAGAGATAACTTTTAGAAGTACAAAAATACGAACTTTTTCTATGGCATTAGCAACAGTACCAAATTCTAAATTAGCTAATAATCATATTATAAATTGGACACAAAGAAAGCTTAGAAGAATACATTTTAAGTTTACTATAGAACATGATACACCTATAGATAGTATAAAAAAGTGTATCAATGACATAGAAAATATGTTGAAAAATAATGAAAAAGTAGATAAAGATTTAATAATAGTTAGTTTTAATGAATTATCAACTTATGGATTTGGAATATTTATATACTTCTATACTAAAGAATTTAATTATGTAAGTTATGAAAAAATGAAACAAGAAATAAACATAAGTATTTTAGAAATACTAAGAGATGAGAAAATTAAACTTATGTTTTTAAATTTAAATTTTACAGGTATTGAAAACAGAGGAGCATTTTGTGAGGCAGAATGTACAGAATTGGAATCTATTAAAAATATTACTGAGGAGGAACGGGGGACATGAAATATATATTAGAAGCTTGCGTAGGGAATTATAGGGAAGGAAAAAAAGCAGAAGAATTAGGAGCTGATAGAATAGAGCTTTGTGATAATTTGTTAGAGGGAGGAACTACTCCAAGTTATGGAACTATTTTATTAGCTAAGAAGAATATTAAATGTGATATAAACGTTATTATAAGACCAAGAGGTGGAAATTTTATTTATTCTGATGAAGAGTTTCAAATAATGAAACAGGATATACAAATATGCAAAAATATAGGTGTTAATGGAGTTGTTATAGGTATTCTAAATTCAAAAAATAAGATAGATTTTAATAGAACTAAAGAATTAGTTGATTTATGTAAGCCTTTAAGTGTAACATTTCATATGGCTTTTGATGAAATAGAAGATAAAAAAGAAGCTATAGAGGAACTAATTTCCCTAGGCATTAATAGAATTTTAACAAAGGGAGGAACTGAGTCTGCTTTTCATAATATAAAAACTTTAAAAGATTTAGTAGAATATGCAGGAAAAAAAATTATAATTTTACCTGGTGGAGGAGTAAATAAATATAATTATAAAAAATTAGCAGAAGAAATATTAGCACAAGAATATCATGGTTCAAAGATTGTTGGTGAATTAATCTAAAATAATAAATTTTGCTGCTTTGCACACAAAAAACTAAAGACTGTACTTAATTAAATACCAAGTGAATTTTGAAGTTTTTAATAATTTGAATTTTGGGGTTAAAGTAAAGGAATATGCGAAGTCTTCACTTTTCTCTTTCATGAGAAAACTTTAACTTTTTGTAAGCAAAGCATAGCAAATTTATTTATATTAATTAATTGTAAAAATTAAGGTGTTGATTAAATATCAACTTATTACAATATAATTAAACTTATTTATTAAATACCAGTATGACCAAATCCACCGCCACGATCTACGTTTTTTATAACTTTCACATTATCTACTTGTATGAAATTAGCTTTATAATATTTAGCTAAAACCATTTGAGCAATTCTATTTCCTTTTTTTATGTAAATAGTACCATAAGGATTACCATTTTTATCTAAATATATATATGTTTTTAGTAATTTTTTATAAGCTATATCTCCTTCTTTAAATGGTTCTAAATTTTCTCCTTTAGATTCTAAATAATCTTTTAGTTTAATTTCAGTATAATTTTCTCTTAAATCATTAAGTTTGTTTATATCTGTAGCTATTTCATAAGGTAAATTAGCTATATTATAATTATTTTCTAATATAACGCTAATATTACTTATAGAATCAGCATCTATGGTACCTATAGAATTAGAAATCTTTAAATGAGTTTTTAAAGATAAACCGCTTCTTGCTCTAATTTGGATTTCCATATTATCTGGTATTGCAAATTTAAGATTAAGTGGAATAGCAACTGTTTCAAAAGGTTTTATAACCATATCTTCTGTTGCAAAAACATCAGCTCCAGCTGATAAAGAGGTTTCATATTTAGGAGTTATAGCATTTTTATCATATTCAATATAAACATCTCTTAAGTGAATATTTGACATATAAAATCCTTTCTATACTTGTATTAAATTAATAAAGTATTGATTTAAAAAATTTAATATTATATATTAATTATTTTTACAAGGTTGTTCTACAAAATTACTTTTATTTACACCACATACAGGACAAACCCAATCATCAGGTAAATCTTTAAAGGCTGTACCAGGTTTTATATTACCTCTTACATCGCCTCTTTCAGGAATATAAATATATCCACAAATATTGCATTTATAACTATTCACTTTAAACATCTCCTAAGATTATTAACTAATAATTATTATTTATTAATTAAAGTATACTATTATTTGTTTTTCTTTTCAAACTTAATAAGATGGAATATATTAATGAAATGTTAAGATATTTTATGATATATAGATTAATTGATAATATAAGAAAGAATATGAATATTTAACTTAAATTTCCTTGTATTGAAAGAAGTGATAATAATTATTTTATCACTTCTTTTAAAAATTTAATTAACTTTTTAGATAACATTTAGTTTTAGAAATGAGGAGTTATTTCTTCTCTTTGAATTTTCTTTAAATCTTTTAATCTTAAATGAGTTTTTTCCATAATTTTATCAAAAGATTCACCATCTATAATCATTTTTTTTGCAATATCATGAGCAGAGTTTTTTTCTTCGTTAGTCATAAAAATTCCTCCTAATGAATAGTAATCAATAATTAGTTTACCAATAATATTAATAAGTATTCATATTATTAAACTAAGATTAAGTTTTACATAATATATGAAAAAATGTTATTATATGTTTAAAAACAAGGTGTTTTTAATAGATTTTAATTTATTATAGTAATACATGTTGAAAGAAAGGTGGTAGGTTTTTATGCAAAAATATATAGCTTTTGATATTGGTGGAACTAAAATAAAATATGGAGTTTTAAATGAAATTGGTCAAATAATTACAAAAGGTGAAACAAACACAAGAAATTCTAGTTTAGATATTTTTTTAGGAGATTTACAAGAAATAATACGCAATTACAAAACAGAATATGAAATTTGTGGTATAGCAATGAGTATGCCTGGCGTTATAAATCCTAAAACAGGAATAATAGATATATGTAGATTTTTAAGATGTGCTGAAGGAATAAATATTAAAGAAGAACTTAAAAATAGAACAGGCTTAAATGTTGCTATAGAAAATGATGCTAAATGTGTTGTTTTAGCTGAAAAGTTTAATGGAGCAGCAGTAGAAAATAATAATTTTGCTTGCATAACTTTAGGCACTGGAGTTGGTGGTGGTTTATTTATTAACGGAGAGTTAGTTGCTGGTAATACATTTAAAGCAGGTGAAGTAAGCTATATGATAGTTAATGGAATAAATGAAGGTAATAAAGGATTTGAAATAACAAATGAAAATGCTTCAACTAGAGGATTAATTAATATGTATAAAAAATATAAAAATATTGATAAAGAAACAGAAATTGAAGGAAATATTATTTTTGAAGAAGGAAAAAAAGATTTTAAAGTTAAAGCTATAATTAACAATTGGTATAGAAATATAGCTTATGTAGTCTATAATATATGTGCTATGATAAATCCAGAAAAAATATTAATAGGTGGTGGTATAACTTCAAGATCACAATTATTAGATGAATTAAAAGTTGAATTGAATGAAATTCCATGGTGGAGTGATATTGAAGTAGAACTTGGAATATGTAAGCATAAAAATAATGCAGGTATGATTGGTGCTGTTTATAATTATATAATTAATTATAAGTAATTTATAAAAATTTAATATATTTAAAAAGATAGATTTTAATAAGTTTTAAATAATTAAAGTTTATCTTTTTGTTATAGGAGTATTTTAAATTAAAAGGTATACTATAACGTTTTACAAAGTACATATAATCTTTTAAAATTATATACAATAACTTAATAAATTTTTAATATTGTATTAAGATTTGTGTAATAAAATTTTAACAATTTAAGAATATAATTATATATGAATGGTAAATAATTATATATGAGAAATTTATGAATTATTATATGGAGGGATTTATTATGTGGGATAAGCTAGCATTAACAGACAAAGAAAATGAACATTTAACAATGAGTATAGCAGTAGGAGTTGCTATTGGGTTAATGGGAGGAGCTTTTTTTAGTCAGGCTCAATTAGGATTTGCACTAGGAGGTGTAATTGGAGTAATTACATCATTAGCTTATTCATGTCATAAAAGATTTAAAAAAGCTAAAAATTTTTAAAGTATTTTAAATTAAGTTTATGAAAGTTTTATAGGTAATTTACATTATCACCTGATCCATGATGATGTTTCCTAAAATTAAGTGTAACCCCGTTTTCTTTTTTGAAAAGACCTATAAAACTTTTTTAATATATTGGAGAACATCTCTCTTTACAAAAAGTATCCTTATTTTAAAGGATGCTTTTTTTTTGAAAAATTATAAAAGACAATAAAACTTTTAGAAAAGAGTTGCTTTCATAATATTCATATCTATTTTAAATTTATCTATGAAACTTACACTTATGCAAGGTACTTATTTATTTATTTTTCATATATTAATATAGAAATATTATAGAATATGTGTTTTATATGATAAATTAAAGCAATTTATATTAGGAGTGATAAACTTGCAAATAAAGAAAGATATATATAATTCGATACAATCTGAAAAAGTTTATGTTAAGGGTGTAGGAAGTGATATTAAATTAGACTTACAATTAGATTTTAATAATAAAGAACCTAATATAGAATCTTCAATTAGTGGTAAGGTAGTAGATGAAAATAATATTCCTATTGAAGGAGCTATAGTGAAATTAATGGATCAAAAATTACAACCATTAACTAATACAACTACCAATTCTAATGGAAATTATTCTTTTAATTTTTTTCCTTATAGTAATATATATAATTTAATGTCTATTGCTTCAGGCAAATTAATATCACAAGTAGCCCCATTTAGCCTATCTAAAGGAGAAAATTTAAATTTTGATTTTAAATTGAAAACAGATATAGATTCTAATTTTGCTACTTTAAGTGGAAATGTGTTAGATACTAATTCAAAGGGTATATCGGGAGCTATAGCTTTGCTATACAGTATGATTAATGGAGTTAATACTTTAATAGCTATAACTCATACAGATGTAGCAGGTATTTTTGTGTTTAATGAACTTACACCTGGTGATTATAGCATTACAA
This sequence comes from Clostridium tarantellae, assembly GCF_009295725.1. Classification (GTDB taxonomy): domain Bacteria; phylum Bacillota; class Clostridia; order Clostridiales; family Clostridiaceae; genus Sarcina; species Sarcina tarantellae. The sequence continues at coordinate 491 of NZ_WHJC01000016.1, read as the reverse complement.
TTACAGCATTAGGATATATTCAAGGTAATTCAACAGTTAATATTAAAAGTGGTATTATAACAAGATTTTCTAAAATATTATATGGAGATGCTAAAGCAGAAAATGGTATTATATCTGGAATTATAACAGATAGTTTAAATAATGTAATATCAGAAGCAAAAGTTATTCTTTATAAGGTAGAATCGGATAATGAACTTACTCCTATTTCAGTAACTAAAACAAACAATAAAGGAATTTATACTTTTATAAATGTACCTACAGGAATTTATTTCATAAAATCTAATCAATCAGAATTAGTTACTGTAAATGAAGAAAATACAATAAATTCAATAACATCAATAACATCAATAACATCAGCTTCTTCAAAAAATTTAGCATTAAATAAACAAGCAGTATCATCATCTAATGAAACAGATTATTTTACTGCTAATTTAGTTACAGATGGAAATAATGAATCAGCATCATCAAGATGGTCAAGTGGCGCTTTTATA
>NZ_WHJC01000015.1 GCF_009295725.1 Clostridium tarantellae | reverse complement strand
CATATATAAAATTAAAATCTATTGCTCTATCAATTTGTCTAACTAAATGATTTTTAGGCACAAGAGCTTCTAAACTGTTAAATTCAATTTTAAATCTATTATCAGTATTTTTTTTAGTCATCATATTTATCACCCAATATTATTTTATAAGAAAATGGAAAGGCTGTCGACTTTGTCGACAGCCTGAAAGCATGAGGAGTTATAGCTCATGCTTTTTTATTATTTTAACTTATATTTAAAGAGACTTTTTGAACTTTTCACTAAAATCAATATCTTTAGCTTTAGCTCTATATTCTAAGAATTTCTCACCATAGATTTTTATAAGAGCTATAATAGGTACACTAATAAACATTCCTATTACTCCCCCAAGGCCACCACCAAGAGTTACTGCTAGTATTATAAATAATGGAGAAACACCAACTTTATCACCTAATATTTTAGGTCCTAAGTACCAACCATCAAATTGTTGTAATAGGAATATAAAAAGTAATACCCAAAGTGATTTAGAAGGATCAACAAAAAGTGTTAGTAAAAATCCAGGAACCATTCCTATAAATGGTCCAAAGTAAGGAATCATATTTGTTATTCCAACTATTAAAGCAATTAAGGCTGCATATGGTGCTTTTATTAATATAAGTCCAATATAACATAAAACACCGATTATTAATGAATCAATAGTTTTTCCTATTATAAATCTACCAAAAATATTATTTGCTTCTGTCATAAAAGATAAAAAATAATTTGCTTTTTTTTCTGATGGAAAAATAAGTAATATTATTCTTTTAGCATGATAAATTAAGTTATCTTTATCTAATAGCATATAAATAGATATAATAAATCCAAATATAAATTTAACTACAGAAGAAGTTATTTTTATTGTCTGAGTTAATACTCCACCTAACATATTAGAAAGTAAAGCAGTTAATTTGCTTAAAAACTCCATTGCGAATTTTTCAATTTGTTCTGAAGCACTTTTCATATCTAGATCAGATATGAAATTAGTAATCCATTGTTCAGAAGATGTAGTATAATCAGATAGATTTTTAAATAAATCTAATAAACTATTAAAAATAGCAGGAACAAGAACTGTTATTCCTATGTATAAAAATATAAAAACAATTATATAACTTAATAAAGTTGATAATCCTCTTTTTAGCTTTAGACGTTTTTCTATTAAAAGCATTAATGGATTAATTAAATAAGCTATAACTAAGGCCCAAATAAATGGTACTAATATTGAAAATAATGTACCTATGGTACCAGAAAAAATAGTTTCAATATTAAAAACTACTTTAATTAATACTATAGTTATTAATATTATAGGAATTAAATTAAAGTAAAAGTTTTTTTTCTTAAACAAAGTGTATCCTCCTATATAAATATATTTTTTTATGTTATTCATATAATATCATAAAAGGCATAAATAAAATAATAAAAATTTATTAAATTTAAATAAAAAAATAGAGGTAATAGTTACCTCCTAAAATATTAAATTATTCTGATATTAAAGCATTAATAATTTTATGATATATATCTGATGAATTATTTTTCCATTTTGAACAAAGTGATTTAGCTTCATCTTTAGATGGCACAGAAATAGTTAAATCCATTAATACAGATCCATTTTCCATAGCTTTTAGATTTACTAAGAAGGAGCTATTTTCATCTATAGTATAGTCTGAACAAATATTTAATTCTTTTTTTATACTTTCTACTTTAGCATTAATATAATCATCAATAAGTTTTAATTTATTTTTAGAGATTCTATCTTTAAAAAAGAATAAAACTTTATCACCTTTATTAGTCAATACAAGAAACTCTTTAGAATCTATTTCTTCATATTTTAAGAATTCTGAAGAAATAAGTTCAGATATGTATTGTTGAAGCATAAAGTAATTTATAAAACTATTTTCTAATATTATGTCTGTTAATTGAGCATTAGAAATTGGATATTTAATAGACTTTATTATATATAAAAGTAATAGCTTGTTTTCAGCTAATTCTAATGTGCTATCATCATACATGTATATTTCCTCCATAGTAATTAATAATATTATTATAACATATAAGTTTTAATATAATAAAGTTATTTACAAATTATTAAGGTATATTTTGGAGGTGATAATTTGGAATTTATAATTAAAAATAAATTTAAAAAATTAATTTTAATATTTTTAGTAACAATACTTTATTCATTTATAGGTAAACCAGTAATTAGTTTATCAGAAGTAAAAAAGCAGCCTATATATAATGTTGATACAGCTGAAAAAAAATTATCTTTAACTTTTGATGTAAACTGGGCTGAAAAAGACTACTTATATGAAATATTAGATATATTAGATAAACATAATGTAAAAGCAACATTTTTTGTTATGGGTAAGTGGGTAATATATCCAGAAGAGAATAAAGAAAAATTAAAAGAAATTAATAAACGAGGGCATGAAATAGGGAACCATAGTTTTATTCATCCTGATTTTACTAAAATATCTAAAGAAAGAGCTATAAAAGAAATAAAAGAAACAGAAGATATTATAAGTAAAGAAATAGGATTAAAAACAGAATTATTTAGATTTCCTAGTGGATCCTACAATGAAGACAAATTAAGAGTTAGTGAAGAACTAGGATATAAAAATATACATTGGAATGTGGATAGTATAGATTGGAAAAACTTAGGGCTAGATAAAGAATATAATAGAGTAATAAAAAATATAATTCCTGGTTCTATAGTTTTATTTCATAACAATGGGAAAAATACGCCTAAGAATTTAGAAAAATTAATACCTTATTTGAAAAAAGAAGGATATAATTTTTTTACTATTGGAGAGTTAATATTTAAAGAAAACTATGAAATAAATAGTGAAGGATTGCAAAAATTATTGCAATAAGTTAAATCTAATAAAAAATAGGTTGAAATACTTGAACAAAATGTATTATAATGGAAACAGTTGATAGATTTACATTATAGAAGTATAAAATAAATAAACAAATTACAAATTAAAGTAATAAACACTAATGGGGAGAGGGGTTTAGGTTAAAATGGATAATTTAATGTTAAACAACAAAATTTACTTAGAGGGAACAGTTGTATCAGAATTAGAATTTAGTCATGAAATGTATGGAGAGGGATTTTATACCTTTAATTTAGAGGTTATGAGACTAAGTGATTCTAAAGATATTTTGAGTATTACAGTTTCAGAGAGATTAATAACCAATATAGAATTAAAAATAGGGGAAGATGTTATTGTTGATGGTCAACTTAGAAGCTATAATAAGTTTATTGATGGAAGTAATAAGCTAATTCTAACTGTATTTGCTAGAAATATAGAGCCTTGTTTAGAAAGAAGTAAAAATCCAAATGAAATATTTTTAGACGGATATATATGTAAAGAACCAATATATAGAACAACTCCATTTGGAAGAGAAATTGCTGATGTATTATTAGCAGTAAATAGAGCATATAATAAATCTGATTATATACCAACAATTGCTTGGGGAAGAAATTCTAGATTTTGTCAGACATTAGAGGTTGGAGATAACATAAGAATTTGGGGAAGACTTCAAAGTAGAGAATATCAAAAAAAGGTATCAGAAACAGAAGTTATAAAAAAAGTGGCTTATGAAGTTTCAATTTCAAAAATGGAAAGAGTTGAAGAAAAAGCTGAAAGTGAAGAAGAAAATAACGAACAAAATATTGGATAATAAGTAAAAGCTGTAGCGTTTGCTACAGCTTTATGTAGTTTAGATTATTTTCTTAAATCATCTAATATTTCAGTTTTTTCTTTAGTTTTATTATCTACATGCTTAATAATCTTAGCAGGGGTACCAGCTACAACTACTCCAGCAGGCACATCTTCTACAACAACAGAACCAGCAGCAACAACAGAACCTTTTCCTATTTTTATGCCTTCTAGTATTACTGCATTAGCACCTATTAAAACATCATCTTCTATTATACAAGGGCTTTTACTAGGTGGTTCTAAAACACCAGCAACAACAGCACCAGCTCCAAGATGGACTCTTTTTCCTAGTTGACCTCTAGCTCCAATAACAGCATTCATATCAACCATTGTTCCTTCACCAATTTCAGCACCTATATTTATAACAGCACCCATCATTACAACGGCATTTTTACCTATGGTAACTCTATCTCTTATTATTGCACCAGGTTCAATTCTAGCATCAATATTTAAAAGATCTAACATAGGAATGGCAGAATTTCTTCTATCATTATCAATTCTAAAGTGTTCAATTTTTTCTTTGTTTTCTGTTAAGAAATCTGAAATTTCAAGACTTTCTCCAAATAAAATGTAGAAATTATTTGAACCATACCATTCTATAGAACCAAAATTTGTTTGGGATAAATCTCCTTTTACATGAACTTGAACAGGAGTTGATTTTTTAGCTTCTTTTATGAATCTAGCTATTTCATATGGATCAGTAAAATTATAACTCATATAGTTACATCCTTTCTATAAATATTTAATTATATTATTATGTTATAATTGCTACAAAATATAATATATACAATATAGATTATTATAAACAAAAAAAATTCTCAATAAAAGAGTATATAGTATAAAAAAACTAATTTTTATTATAAATTTTACATTAACAAGTTCATACTGGCAATTAATAATGTAAAATAACCATAAAGGAGTGATTTGCAATGAGTAATTTGAAGGAAGGATATATACAAATTTATACTGGTAATGGTAAAGGTAAGACTACTGCTGCTATGGGATTAGCAATTAGAGCGGTTGGTGATGGTATGAAAGTATATGTAATACAGTTTTTAAAGTCTGGAAAAACTGGTGAACTTAAAATTTCTGAAATATTAGGAGAAAATTTCAAAATATTTAGATTTGAAACAACAAAAGGTTTTACTTGGAATTTAAATGAAGAACAATTAAGTAAATTAAAAGAAGAGGTTAATGAAGGATATAATTTTGCATTAAAAATATTAGAAAATAAAGAGTGTGATATATTGATATTAGATGAGGTTATGGCAGCTATGAAAGGAGAATTTCTTACTGAAGAACAAGTTCTAAAGCTTATGAACATAAAACCAAAAGATATGGAACTTATTTTAACAGGAAGAAATGTTCCAGAAAAAATTGCAGATAAAGCAGATTTAATAACAGAAATGAAAGAAATTAAGCATTATTATAAAGCAGGTGTAAACGCAAGAAAGGGGATTGAATTTTAATATGAATAAAAATATTAAAAATATAGAAATTTCAGGTATAAGGAAGTTTTTTAACAAGATGGAAAAGTATCCTAATGCTATTTCTTTAACATTAGGTCAACCAGATTTTGATGTGCCAGATAAAATTAAAGAAGGAATAATTAATGCTTTGAATAATGGAAAGTCAAAATATACACCTAATGCAGGTATAATAGAATTAAGAGAAGCTATAAGTGAATTTTTAAAAACTTTAAATATAAATTACAGTAAAGATGAAATTATGTTAACTGTAGGTGGAAGTGAAGGCTTATTTATAAGCATGGTATCTTTATTAAATGCAAAAGATAGTATATTAATACCTTCAATAGCATATCCAGCATATGAAAGTATTGCAAAATTAATAGGAGTTGAAATTATTACTTATGAGTTAAATAATGATTTTTCTGTGAACATAGATAATTTAAAAGAAGGAATAAAAAAAGGAGGTAAAGTTTTAATATTATCCTATCCATGCAATCCTACAGGGGCTTTATTATCAAAAGAATGTAAAAATGAACTAATAGAAGTTATAAAAGATAATGACATATGTGTAATAACAGATGAAATATATGCATCATTATGTTTTGAAGATAACTATTATTCAGTTGCTCAATGTGATGAAATAAAAGATAAGATAATATATGTAAGTGGATTTTCTAAAATGTTTGCAATGCCAGGATTAAGATTAGGTTATGTATGTTGTAAAAAAGAGTTGTATGACCAAATTTTAAAGGTTCATCAATATGATGTATCCTGTGCATCTTCTATAGTTCAATGGGGAGCTTTAACTGGGCTAAAAAATTGTCTTAATGATGTAGAGTATATGAAAAAATCATTTAAGGATAGAATGGAATTTGTATATAATGAATTATTAGACATAGGATTTGAAGTAAATAAACCAAATGGAGCATTTTATATATTTCCAAGTATAAGTAAATACGGTATGAAATCAGAAGAATTTTGTGAAAAGTTACTTAAAGAAAAAGGAGTAGCATGTGTCCCAGGAGATGCTTTTGGAGTAGGAGGAGAAGGATTTTTAAGAATTTCGTATTGCTATAGTATGGATGAACTTAAAATTGCTTTAAAAAGACTTAGAGAATTTGTGAAAACTATACAATATTAGTTAAGTTTAAAAATTACTTTTTTAAATGGAAGTAATAAAATACCATCAAGCTTTTATTAGACTTGATGGTATTTAAAGTTAAATATCAATTTTAAAAATTAATATTTAATACATCATCCATTGAATATTTACCAGTCTTAGTTTGGGACGCCATATATTCACATGCTTTAAGAGCTCCAATAGCAAATACATCTCTAGAGATAGCTTTATGATTTACTTCAATAACTTCACCATCACCAGCATAAATTACTTCGTGATCTCCTATGATTCCTCCACCTCTTACTGTATTTACACAAATTTCATTTTTTTCTCTTTTTCCAATACCTTCTCTTCCATAGATAAGATTTGTTTCTTCATTTAATGAATTTTGAATAGAATGAGCAAGAAGTAGAGCAGTTCCACTTGGTGAATCTACTTTTTGATTGTGATGTCTTTCTACTAATTCAATATCAAAATCAAAGTTTTCGTATAATATTGGAGAAATTTTCTTTAATAATGCATTTACTAAATTTATACCAATACTCATATTTGCAGATCTAAATAAAGGAATTTCTTTTGAAGCTTTTTCTATAAGATCTAAATCTTCATCAGTATATCCAGTAGAACATAGAATTAAAGGTTTTTTTGTTTTTTTAGAAAGTTCTATTAATGATGTTAGTGTATCAGCTCTAGAGAAATCTAGTAAAACGTCATAATCAACTGAACAATTTTCAGCTTTTTCAAATATAGGATAATTTCTGTTAACATTAGTGAATTTATCTATTCCTGCAACGATTTGAATATTAGGGAATTTTTGTAACGCTAGATTTGTAATTGTTGATCCCATTTTTCCAGAACAACCACTTAATACTATTTTTACCATAAAATAATTACCTCCGGTAATGAATTTTTATATTTGCAAATAATGTAATCACCTACATTATTCGTAGGTGATTTGAATTTTTATTTTGTTAGATTATATTCTAAAAGAGTTTGTTTTAATTTTTTTAAGTTATTATCATCCATATTACATAAAGGTAATCGTAAATTACCACAATTAAAACCTATTAAGTTCATAGCAGTTTTTACTGGTATAGGATTAGTCTCCATGAATAATGAATTAATTAAATGTAGATAAATAAGTTGCATTTCACAAGCTTCTTGAATTTTTCTATTAAAGAAAAGTTCACACATTTCATGAGTTTCTTTAGGAATAACATTAGCAAGTACAGAAACTACTCCAGCACCCCCTAAGGAAAGTAACGGAATTATTTGATCATCATTTCCAGAATATATATCCAATTTGTTACCACATAAAGCTGCCATTTCAGCTATTTGAGAAAAATTCCCACTAGCCTCTTTGATTGCAGTTATATTATTTAATTTAGAAAGTTTTAGTAACATATCAGCTGTTATATTCATACCTGTTCTTGATGGAACATTATATAGCATAATTGGAGTTTTTACAGCATCATTTATAGCTTTAAAATGTTCATATAATCCTTTATTAGAAGTTTTATTATAATAAGGTGTTATAACTAAAAGCATGTCTACACCAGTTTTTTCAGCCCAAATACTCATGTCTATAGATGCTTGAGTATTATTGCTACCAGTACCGGCAAGTACAGGAATTCTTTTATTTACTTTATCAACTGTAAATTTAATTACAGATTTTCTTTCCTCTAAAGTCATAGTAGATGCTTCACCAGTAGTTCCACAAACTAATATTGCATCTGTTTTATTTTCAATATGCCATTCTATAAGTCTTTCAAGCTCTTTGAAATTAATACCATTTTCATCAAATGGTGTAACTAAAGCAACACAAGAACCTTTAAATATACTCATTTTTATACCTCCAAATTAAAAATAAATATTAAATTTTTATTTGTTATTAATAAATAGTTCAGCTATTTGGATTGTGTTAAGAGCTGCCCCTTTTCTAATGTTATCAGCAACAACCCATAAATTTAATCCATTATCTGTACTAAAATCTCTTCTTATTCTTCCAACGAAAACTTCGTCTTTTCCATCAAAATGAAGTGGTGTAGGATATTTAAGTAATGTAGGATCATCATGTACAATTAATCCATCTGCATTATTGAATGTATCAATTATATCATTTAATTCAAATTCAGAATAGAATTCTAAATTTATGCTTTCACTGTGAGAATTAAGAACAGGAACTCTTACAGTAGTAGCTGTTATTTTTAAGCCATCATCGTGAAGAATTTTTTTTGTTTCTTCAATCATTTTCATTTCTTCTTTAGTATAGCCGTTATCTAAAAATATATCTATTTGAGGTATTACATTACCTGCTATAGCATATGGGAATTTTTTTGGTTCTGCTCCTTTGATTCCATCTTGTAAATCTAAAATTCCTTGTAATCCAGCTCCAGAAACAGCTTGATAAGTAGAATAAACAATTCTTTTAATTTTAAATTTATCATGAAGTGGCTTAAGAGCTACTACAGCTTGGATAGTTGAACAGTTAGGATTAGCTATTATTCCTTTATGCCATTTAATATCTTCAGGATTAACTTCAGGAACTACAAGAGGTACTTCCTTATCCATTCTCCAAGCACTACTATTATCAATCACTATAGCATCTTTTTTAACAAATATAGGTGCAAATTCTAAACTTATATCTCCACCAGCAGAGAATAAAGCAAAATCTATTTTTTTATTAATTATATTTTCTTCACACAATTCTTCAACAATTAAATCTTTACCATTATAGCTTAAAGTTTTTCCAGCCGATCTTTTTGAGGCAAATAAGAATAAATCTTTTATAGGAAAGTTTCTTTCTTCAAGAATTTCAATAAATTTTCTTCCAACATTTCCAGTTGCCCCAACTATTGCTATATTATACACGATTAATCCCTCCAATTAAATTTAATATATAGAAATACTATAATATATAGTATTTCTATATATTAACTATAGTGCAAAGTATAATAGTTTATCAAGATATTTTAATATTTAAATGAACTTATATATGAATAAATTATTGATAATAAGTTAATAATACATAAATATATATAAGTATTTTAGATTGGAGTGTTAGAATATGAGTAAAACACCATTAAAAAAAGTAATTAAAGGGAAACTAAAAGCTAATAAAGAATTGACGGAAGCTGAAAAAATAAGAGAACAACTTAAGTATGAAATAGCTGAAGAGTTAGGATTGCAAGAGAAGGTTGATAGTTTAGGGTGGGGTGGATTAACATCAGAAGAAACTGGACGAATAGGTGGCATAATGACTAAACGAAAAAAAGAAAGAAAATTACCTAGTAATGATGAAATTTTAGGTAGGAAGAAAACATTTAAAGAAATTTAAAAAAATATGTAATTTGACTAAGTATTAAAAAATATATATATTGTAAATAGAACGTATTATGGGGGAATTTTAAAGCTTATGGAAAGTTATAAAATGATGGCAAAGGTTTATGATGAACTTATTTATGAAGATATAAATTATGAATCTATAGCTAATTATGTATTAAAAGTTTGTGAAGAGTTTGGAATTGATAAGCTAAATTATTTAGACCTAGCTTGCGGAACAGGCAATGTAGGAGTACATATTGGAAAAGAATTTAAAGATAATTATTTTGTAGATTTATCATCAGACATGCTTATAGAAGCAGATAAAAAATTAAGGGAAAATAAAGTAAAAGGTAAAATAATATGTCAAGATATGTGTGAGTTAAGTTTAAATAGAACTTTTAATTTAATAACTTGCGTATTAGATTCTACTAATTATATTTTAAATAAAAAGGATTTAAAAAAATATTTTTTAGGAGTTTATAATCATTTAAAGCAAGGTGGAGTATTTATATTTGATATAAATTCTTATTATAAAATTTCTGAAATTTTAGGTAATAATATATTTACTTATAATAGCGAAGATGTATTTTATGTATGGGAAAACATATTTGAAGATGAAATAGTTGAAATGGATCTTAATTTTTTTGTTAAACAAGGAAATGCTTATGAAAGATTTAATGAAATACATGAAGAAAGAGCTTATAGAGAAAATGAAATAGAAGAAATTTTAAAAGAAATAGGATTTAACATTTTAGATAAATATGATGGTTATACAAAAAATCCTTTAAATAATGAGTCAGAAAGAATATTATATATATTAAAAAAATAAAAAAATGGAGGGCTTTATTATGAAAGATAAATTAATAAGAGCAACAGCTAAAAATGGAATGGTAAGAATATTTGCAGCTCAAACAACAGAGCTAGTAAATGAAGCAGCTAAAATACATAACTGCACTCCAACAGCTTCAGCAGCATTAGGAAGAATGCTAACAGCAGGAACTATGATGGGAGCTATGCTAAAATCAGATAAAGAAGTTTTAACTATACAAATTAATGGTGGTGGTCCAGCAAAAGGAGTAACAGTTACTGCATATTCAGATTGTAGTGTTAAAGGCTATATTGGAAATCCTGAAGTTGATTTACCACTTAACTCTGAAAATGGAAAGTTAAATGTTGGAGAAGCTATAGGAAAAAATGGTATTCTAACAGTAATTAAAGATTTAGGACTTAAAGATCCATATGTTGGACAAGTGCCTATATTTAGTGGAGAAATTGCAGAGGATTTTGCATATTACTTTACAGTATCTGAGCAAATTCCTTCAGCAGTGGCATTAGGCGTGTTAGTAGATAAGGATCTATCAATAAAAGCAGCTGGTGGATTCATAGTACAATTAATGCCAGGATGCGATGAATTATTAGGTGACCTTATTACATATAGATTAGAGGAAATTCCTACTGTAACAACAATGTTATCAGAAGGAAAAGATATAAAAGAAATAATAGAGTTTATATTTGAGGGAATGGATTTGAAAATAAATGAAGAGGAAGTTCCTAAATATAATTGTAATTGTTCAAGGGAAAAAGTAGAAAGAGCTTTAGCGAGTATAGGATATAAAGATTTAAAAGAATTAAAAGATGAAGGAAAAACTGAAGAGTTAAAATGTCATTTCTGTAATAAAGCATATGAATTTAATTCAGATGATATTGGAAATCTTTTAGAAACTTATAAAAAATAAAAAACATGTTGACAAGTAACATATTTAATAATATAATAATAAATGTCTTAAGGAACTAGAAACGACTTAAGACATTAGGCTCGATAGCTCAGTCGGTAGAGCAGAGGACTGAAAATCCTCGTGTCGCTGGTTCGATTCCTGCTCGAGCCACCATTTGCGGAAGTGACTCAATGGTAGAGTGTCACCTTGCCAAGGTGAAAGTTGCGGGTTCGAGTCCCGTCTTCCGCTCCATTTATGGCGCTATGGCCAAGTGGTAAGGCACAGGTCTGCAAAACCTTTATTCCCCGGTTCAAATCCGGGTGGCGCCTCCAAAAAGCTTCCTTATTTTATAAGGAAGCTTTTTTGTTTGTAAAATATATGTTTATAATAATTGTTTAATATTTATATAGATGAATATAGAATAATTTTATCCTGTGCAAAGTAAATTTAATTAAATATAGTGAACCAAAAAAAGGTTTTTTAATATCTTAATTAAGTAGGAAAGTTTTATTAACATAAATAAATGTTAAAAAAGGAGTGAGCATATGGATAATACTAATTTTAAGAAAATATATATTAATAGATTAAGTAAGATAAATCATAAATTAAGAAAGTTAATGGAAAATAAGAAATGGGATGAGTATTGTGAACTCTTAAAAGAAAAAGAAAGAATAAATAATTATTTATACAATAAAGAAAAAAATAAAAGAAATAATTGAATTTATAAATATATTAAAAATTTTAATATATTATATAGCAAAAATTATGACAATTCTATTTGCAAATGAATATATTATAACTGAAATCTTTTAAAGGGAGTGCTTAAAATGATTGTAGGTATAGATATGGGGCATACCATTACAGGGAGAGGCACTGGAGCTATAGGACTTTTAAAAGAAACTGATGTTAATAGAGAAGTTGGCTGGTTAGTAATTGATAAATTAAGAAAAAAAGGTCATGAAGTAGTTAATTGTACTATTGATAAAAGTGAAAATGATTTATATGAAAGAGTATTTATAGCTAATAAATATCCTTTAGATATATTTTTATCTATTCATTTAAATATAGGTGGGGAAGAAGGAACTCAAACTTATATATTTAAGCATGGAGGAAAATCAGAAAAAATTGCAGATAGTCTTAGAAAAGAAATTACTCTAAAATGTGGTTTTAAGGATAGAGGAAATAAAACAGATAATTTTTACGTTTTAGTTAATACTAAAGCACCAGCTGTGTTTTTGGAAATGTTTTTTTTGGATAATAAAAATGATATAAAAAAATATAATGCTGAAAATATAGCTAATGCTATAACTGAAGCTCTGATCAATAGTAAACAGGAAGACAATGAAAAAAATATAAAAAAAGATATTCCTAAAGTTTATATACAAACAAAGGTTTATGATACTAATGAAATTGATGGAATAAAATTAGATAATATAATGAAAATATTTGGTGCTTATAGAGTATATGTAAAATCTTTTGAAGGTGGAGTATTTTTTGAAACACAATATATTACTATGGAAGAAGCAGAAAAAATTAGAGAAAAATTAGGAGAAAAATTTCATCATTATTGTTTTAGATAAATATTTAAAATACAAGGGAGGTGTACTTCTCTTGTATTTTTTTGTGAAAGGAATAAAATAGAAGTAATAATTTTAATTTGAAAGGTGGTATAATGTTATGAAAATTGAGAAAATAAACAAATTAACTAATTGTAGGTTTTTGAATTTATATAAATTAGAATTAAAAAATAAAGAAAACAAAAAAAAAGAATATTTTTTAGCAAGCAGAAGAAATGAAGAAAATTTAGCTTGCAAAACTAAAAATCATAATTTTTGTGATGGTGTAATGATAATACCAATAACTACAAAAGGTGAATTAGTATTAATTAAACAATTTAGACCAGCTATAAATGATTATATATATGAATTTCCAGCAGGATTAGTAGATAAGAATGAATCTATTGAAGAAGCAGCTAGAAGAGAATTGTTTGAAGAAACAGGGTTGAAATGTATTAAATTTGAGAAAATATTAGCACCTTGTTATACTTCAGTAGGAATGTCAGATGAAACAGTTGCAGTAGTAAAAATGATAGTAGAAGGAATACCTACTAATGAAAATATAGAAGAAAATGAAGAGATTGAAATTATAACAATTAAAATTGAAGAAAGTAAAGAATTTATTAAAAAACATAATATGTCTATAAAAACAGCATTAGTTATTAGTTTTATTTTTTAAAAATTTCTTTTTATTATATAATATATAAAAAGATAAAAGTTTCAAAAATTAATTTTTGAAACTTTTATTTTTATTTAAAGCAAAACAGCTATTTTTTCTTTAATATCAATAGCATTTTCATTTGCTAAAGTATTTATTATAGTATCATTTATTATACCTGTGTGTAATTTTATTGCATTAAGAGCAGCTCCTTTTATTGGAGTTAATATAGGCGCTTGTACATATATTTGAGAAGAAATTTCACCTAAATAATCTTTTAAAGGATTTATAATTAATTCTCCTGAATTAAATACACTACCTGCATAAGAAACATTTAATGGGTATTTTAAATCTAATTGTTTTATAATTCCTTTAACCATTAAGAAACACTCATAAGCAGCTTGTTTATAAATTTCTAGAGCATGTTTATCACCTTGTTTAGCTGCTTCATAAACTAAAAGAGCTAATTTAGCTATTTTAGTTCTATCCTGCTTATATTTATCTTTAATAAGAAATATTAAATCAAAATCATTTTTTAAATTTAAATTTTCTCTAAATATATAGTATAAAGGAGTTTTTTCTAATCGATTATCTGCTTCTTTACTAAAAATTTCTATACCTTTTTTTGCAATCCAATAGCCAGAACCTTCATCACCACATATATGTCCCCATCCACTTGTTCTACAAGTTTGAAAATTTTCATTTAATCCAGCAGCTATAGCTCCTGTTCCTAAAATTATACAAATTCCAGATTTACTAGCTAATGAGCCTGCTAAAGCAACAGAAATATCATTTCCACAAGAAGCTTTATTTGTTCCAAATATTTCATCAATTGTTTTAAGTATTTTTTTTTCTTCATCAGCATTTTCACCATAAGCAGGTAAACCTAAAAAACTATAACTTAAATCATTTTTAGTAATTCCACCTTGAGAACAAACTTCTTTAATACCATTTTCAATTACTTCTTTAAGACCTTGAAATCCTACTTGGTGGATATGGCAAGTTGAAGAATTAGTGAATCCTTTTATCTCTCCTAATTGATTTATCAACATAAATGAAGTTTTAGTACCCCCACCATCTACTCCTAAATAATACATAATAAATAACCTCCCCATAACTTGTAATGATATTATTACCACATAGTTTGATTTTACTATTTATTATTTAGGAAATCAATGGTATAAAAAAGATAAAAATTTACAAAATTCATGTGATATAAAATTTTAATTATCAGTTATTAATAAAAAGTTAATTTTAAAGGTATTAAAAGTAAAATGAAAAGTGTAGAAATATATAGAAGTATAATTAATTTAAAAGATGATTTAAGAATAAGATATTCTTAAATCATCTTATTTAATTTTCTGTAATATAAAGAAGAAAATTAAATAAATATTTATATGCAAATTTATTAACATTTATTCCATTTAAACATAAAATATAATATAAAAATGGAATTTAAAGTAAAGTTAAAATGCTTCCTCTATCAATTAATTTATTATTAGATAGAAAAATAGGTTTTACATTATGCTTATGTAAGAATTTTATTACATCATTTCCAAAAGAATGATATTTAAGGTTGCCAAAAAAGGCCATAGAATCTTTAGAGATAAGTCCACATGTCCCTCCTATAAATCCATAATCTAATCCTAAAAGTGTTATATCTCCAGTTGGAATATATAAAATGTCAATAGGATAAGGTTTCAATGAATTAAAAATTCCTATATCTGATGTCATTAAAGCATTATCATTTACTATTGCACAAGAACATTTTGTATAACCTTGCTTTACATTTATAAGAGTTTTTTCTTTTACTTCATTTAATAAATTTTCATCAGTATATTTTAAATTGTGAATAAAGAAATTTTTAAGATTAACAGCATTAAGAAAAATATTATTTGGATATTTTTCTTTCAGTTCAGATTTAGAATTTATAATTTTTAAATCTTTAGAATTAATTAAAGTTTTATTTAATAAAGAATTTTTAGCTATAATTAGATTTTTATTATTTAAAATATTTATTTGAATATCTGGATGACCATTAATAGCATCGTATAAATAAGGATTTTTATTTACTTTTATAATTTTTAAATTATTACTACTGAGAATATGTTCTTCTTTTTTATTTATTCTATAATCTACGAAACAAGTTTTCATAAGACCTCCTTAAATAAACAATATTAGTTATATATTACTAGTATACAAATAATTTGTCGATTAATAATATATTATTTTTGAATATTACTAAAAAATTAATACATACTAAAAGTAAGAAAGGAGTGAGAAAGGTGCTTTTAATGAAGGTAGCTTATGAAGGAGAACAAAACTTTATAGAGGATATACAAGAGCTTAGAGCACTTTTAAAAAGTAAGGGTGTAATAATAGGTATATCTGAAAGTATTGAAAGTTATACTCACTTCATTAAGATTTTCTGTAATGATGATAATTACAATGAAAATATTAAATCTAAAATATGTTTATATGTAAGCAATATAATTTATAAAATAGTTATTGATGCATTTAGAAAAAAAGAAATGTTAGAATACTTAACAGAAAATTATTTCTTTTTAAGACATGATGAAATGATAGAAATAGATAAAAAAATAAATAAAATACTTTTAAATAAAGAAAAAGTAAAAAATGAAACCAATATATACTGCTTAAATAGAATAAACAATATTATTGAATCTATAAAAGAATTTATTATTGAAAATAATTTTATAAACATAACAGGTTTTATTACTTTTAGAATGAAGTTTTTAGTTCAAAATATAGAAAATATAATAGATAAGATTATTGAAGAATATATGGTTGAAAAAGAATATAATGAATTTATTAAATTATTAAAATATTTTGTTGATATACAGGAATGTAAAATTAATGAAATAAATTTAATAGTTCAAGGTGATGGTGCATATGAATTAAAAGATGATGGAGGAAAAGATATTTTTAAAGTGTTTTTAACTGAATTGTCTTCAAATCCAGACTCAACAGGAATTAATATGGAAGATATAATAATTAGTGGATTAATTACTAATGCACCAAAAAAAATAAAAATATTTAATGAAAAAGAATGTTTAAATAAAGAATTTTTACAAACAATAAAAAGTGTATTTGGGCAGAGAGTTGAAATATGCAATTAAATTAATACTTTAATAAAAATATTGACATACTTTTTATACTATGTTAAAATAACTTCTGTCAAGAAGAAACAGCCGTTTCTCACCTTTCGACGAAAGTTAGTAAGGTTAAGTATAGAGTATTACACTAGTGTGATAATAAAGGGCGGCTAATGTCGTCCTTTTATTTTTTTTATATATTGTGTTGGCTAAATTCTATCGGAGGTGAATAATATCAATAAAAATTTTGCGATTAATAAAGATATAAGAGAAAAGGAACTAAGAGTAATTTCTAGTACTGGAGAACAGTTAGGATTAATGTTGTCTAAAGAAGCTTTAAGAATAGCTGAAGAACAAGATTTAGATCTAGTGATGATTTCACCAGGTGCTAATCCACCAGTTTGCAAAATAATGGATTATGGTAAATTCATATATGAGCAATCCAAAAAAGAAAAAGAAGCAAAGAAAAAGCAAAAGGTTGTAAGTCTTAAAGAGATAAGAGTTAGTCCAACTATTGAAGAGCATGATCTTAGCATAAAAGCTAATAATGCAAGAAAATTTTTAATTGATGGGGATAAAGTTAAAATCACAGTTAGATTTAGAGGAAGAGAAGCAGAGCATGCTAAAGTGGTTGGAGTTAAGATTTTAAATAATTTCTTAGAAAAATTAGAAGAAGTATGCTTGGTGGAAAAATCTGCTAAATTAGAAGGTAGAAATATGACAATGATTTTGGCTCCTAAAAAAGCATAATTTGAGAGGAGGATACTATCATGCCAAAAATGAAAACTCATAGAGGTGCAGCAAAAAGATTTAAGAAAACAGGTTCAGGAAAATTAAAGAGAGCTAAAGCTTTCAAAAGCCATATATTAACTAAGAAGAGTGCTAAAAGAAAAAGAAACTTAAGAAAAGCTGCTTACGTTTCAACTACACAAGAAAAAGCAATGAAGAAATTATTACCATATCTATAATTAATAGATTAAAGAGGAGGTTTACGAAATGGCAAGAGTTAAAAGAGCGGTTAACAGCCGTAAGAATCATAAAAAAGTATTAAAACTTGCAAAAGGTTACTACGGTGGAAAGAGCAAGTTATTTAGAACTGCTAATGAATCAGTAATTAGAGCGTTAAGAAATGCTTATGTAGGTAGAAGATTAAAGAAGAGAGACTACAGAAGATTATGGATAGCAAGAATAAATGCTGCTACAAGAATGAATGGTCTTTCATATTCAAGATTTATGAACGGAATAAAATTAGCTGGTGTTGATATAAACAGAAAAATGCTTTCAGAAATTGCTATAAATGATGCAAAAGCATTTGCTGATTTAGTAGAATTAGCTAAGAAGCACTTAAACGCTTAATTTTAAAATGCGAGTTAATCTCGCATTTTTTTATATACTTTTTTAAATTGGCATAGGAAGCATTATAAGAAATTAATTTACATAAGAGGGTAATTTTAAATGGTAATTGGAGTATGATATAATTAAATATTTTGGTTACGCATTACATATGTTTACTTAAAATAAGATATACTAAAAAAATAAAATAATTTTTATAATTAATTGGGGGTTTAACTTATGTATATAAATATAACCAAAAAAATAAGGTTGAATGCAGTACAAATTTTAGCCTTAGGATTTTTTCTTGTAATTTTAATTGGAGCTATATTATTAAGTTTACCAATATCCTCAATGAGTGGAAAAAGTACATCATTTTTAGATAGTTTATTTACATCTACTTCAGCAGTATGTGTAACTGGATTAATAACTGTAGATACAGGAACTCATTGGAATTATTTTGGTAAAACTGTAATAATAATATTAATTCAAATAGGTGGATTAGGATTTATGTCTTTTACCACATTATTTGCTTTACTATTAAAAAAGAAAATAACTTTAAAAGAGAGATTGTTATTGCAAGAAGCTATGAATACTTTTGGTATCCAAGGATTAGTTAGGCTTATAAGATATATTTTAGTCTTTACTTTTTCTGTTGAATTATTAGGTGCATTATTATTTGCAACACAATTTATTCCTCAGTTTGGAATAGCTAAAGGTATTTATTATAGCATATGGCATTCTATTTCAGCTTTTTGTAATGCAGGTTTTGATTTGATGGGGAATTTTAGCAGCTTGACTGCTTACTCAAGCAATGTAACAGTTTTATTAACAGTTTCGGCATTAATTATAATTGGAGGATTAGGATTCACTGTATGGTCTGAACTATATAATTACAAGGGATATAAAAGATTATCTCTTCATTCAAAGGTTGTAATATTAATAACAGTAATATTAGTTTTAGGTGGTACTATTTTAATGCTTTTATTTGAATTTAAAAATCCTAATACATTGCAGCCTATGGGTCCAATAGATAAATTAACTAATGCTTTTTTTGCATCAGTAACTACGAGAACAGCAGGATTTAATTCTATAAATACTTCAGATATGACAGTAGCAGGAAATTTTTTAACTATTTTACTTATGTTTATTGGGGGATCACCAGGTTCAACAGCAGGTGGAATTAAAACAGCTACTTTTGCTATACTTATATTAACTTTAATTTCAACAATAAAAGGTAGAGAAGATACTGAAGTTTTTGGAAGAAGATTATCAAAAGATGCTGTATATAAAGCTTTCACAGTTTTTATGATTGGTGTGGGAATAGTAATAGTTGTAACAATGATATTATCTGTAACTGAAGCTGGAAAATCTTTATTGTATCTTTTATATGAAGCTACTTCCGCTTTTGCAACAGTAGGATTAACATTAGGTATTACACCAGGATTAAGTGTTATTGGAAAAATAGTTATAATGATAACAATGTATTTAGGAAGAGTTGGTCCAATGACCGTTGTTTTAGCATTAGCAAATAGAAAAAGAAAAAGTACTTATAAATTCCCAGAGGATAAAATTTTAATAGGTTAGGAGAGATAATAAATGTCTAATAAACAGTTTGTAATTATAGGATTAGGAAGATTTGGTTCATCAGTAGCAAAAACTTTATATGCATTAGGAAATGATGTTTTAGCTATAGATATAAATGAAGATTTAGTTCAGGATATATCTGATAGTGTAACTCATGCTGTTCAGATGGATGCTACAGATGAAGGTGCTTTAAGAACTTTAGGAATTAGAAACTTTGATGTTGCAGTTGTTACAATAGGTGCTAATATACAATCTAGTGTGATGGCAACACTTTTAGTAAAAGAACTAGGGGTGAAATATATAATAGCAAAAGGTAATAGTGATATACATGCTAAAGTTTTATATAAAATTGGAGCAGATAGAGTTATTCTTCCTGAAAAAGATATGGGGGTTAGAGTTGCTCATAATTTAGTATCTTCAAGTATTTTAGATTATATTGAATTATCACCAGATTATAGTATTATAGAAATTGAAACACCAGAAGAATGGCACAATAAAACTTTAAGAGATTTAAGTTTAAGAAGTAGATATGGAATAAATGTTATGGCTATAAAGAAAGGTCATGATGTTAATATATCTCCATATGCTGAGGATATTGTTGAACCTAATGATATAGTTGTTGCTATTGGATCAGCAGAAGATTTATCAAAACTAGAGGAAAGTATATCAAATCATCATAAATAAAGAGGAGATATTATTTTGTTAACTATAGAAAGTAAAAACAATTCACTATATAAAGAATTAAAAAAGCTTAAAGAAAAGAAGCACAGAGTTAGTAAAGGTGAATATTTAATTGAAGGATTACGTTTTGTAGAAGAAGCTATAAAAAGTAAGGTTACTATTAAATATATTATTTTTACTTATGATTTTTATGAAAAAAATGAAGAGTTTTTCAATGTTATTAATGAAGGTGTGAAATGTATAGTTTTAAGTAAACAATTATTTCAGGGGTTAACATCTACAGAAACCCCACAAGGAGTAGTTGCGGTTGTTGAAATGCAAAATACAGCATTAAAAGATGGTGATATAATTGTATTAGTAGATAAAGTTCAAGATCCAGGTAATATGGGTACAATTATTAGAACAGCTCATGCAGTAGGTGCAGCTGGTATAATAACTACTAAAGGAACGGTAGATATATATAATGATAAAACATTAAGATCTACAATGGGTTCAATATTTTATCTTCCAGTAATAGAAGATTCGTCACTAGAATTAATAAAAGGCTTAAAAGAACAAAACTTTAAGTTGTTAGTTAGTTCATTACAGGGAAGAAAGAATTTTTTTGAAGAAAATCTACAGGATAAAATTATAATGGCAGTGGGAAATGAGGGGAATGGAGTAAGTGATGAAGTTTATGAACTAGCTGATATAAAAGTAAAGATACCAATGCCAGGAAATGCTGAATCATTAAATGTTGCAGTAGCAACTTCTGTTATGCTTTATGAAAAAATTAGACAAAATCTTATGAAATAAGTATTGAATTAATATATTTAACTAGGTATAATATAAAAAGAATTTAATAGAAATAGACAGTGAAAGAGAGAGTAAATATAAATATCTTTTTAAGGGAGAGAAAGCCATAGACTGTAAGCTTTCTTATAAGAATTATATTGAATTTCACTCTGGAGTTCTAGCTATGAAATATTAGTAGTAGTTAGCGGTAAAGCCGTTATTTGAATAAGTGAGTATAAAATTTTTATGCTAATTAGGGTGGTACCACGGAAATACCCCGTCCCTTTTTTTAGGGATGGGTTTTTTATTGTCTAAAATAAAAAAATGGAAAGGAGAATATAAAAATGCAAGAAAAATTAAATGAAATTAAAGAAGCTGCATTAATTGAATTGAAAGCAGCAAAAGATAGTAATACTATTGATAATATAAAAGTTAAGTATCTTGGAAAAAAAGGAGAGCTTACTACAATTTTAAGAGGTATGGGAGCTTTATCAAAAGAGGAAAGACCTATTATAGGTAAATTAGCTAATGAGGTTAGAACAGAGATTGAAACAGCTCTTGAAGAGATATCAAATGAAATAAAAACAAAAGAGAAAAATGAAAAATTAAATAGTGAAGTTATAGATATTTCTATGCCAGGAACTAAAAATTTAATTGGAAAAAGACATCCATTAGAGTTAACTTTAGATAGCATGAAAGAAATATTTATATCAATGGGTTTTACAATAGAAGAGGGGCCAGAAGTAGAAAAGGATTATTATAATTTTGAAGCTTTAAATATTCCTAAAAATCACCCAGCTAGAAGTGAGCAAGATACATTCTACATAAATGATAATGTAGTATTAAGAACTCAAACTTCACCAGTACAGGCGAGAGTTATGGAAAAGCAACAACCTCCAATAAAGATGATATCACCAGGAAAAGTATTTAGATCAGATGCTGTTGATGCTACTCACTCTCCTATATTCTATCAAATGGAAGGTTTAGTTATAGATAAAAATGTAACTTTTGCTGACTTAAAAGGTACACTAGAGTTATTTGCTAAAAAAATGTTTGGAGATAAGGTTAAAACTAAGTTTAGACCACATCATTTCCCTTTTACAGAACCATCAGCTGAAATGGATGCAACTTGTTTTGTATGTAATGGAGAAGGTTGTAGAGTATGTAAAGGTGAAGGATGGATAGAAATACTTGGTTGTGGTATGGTACATCCAGAAGTTTTAAGAAATTGTGGAATTGATCCAGAAGAATATAGTGGTTTTGCTTTTGGATTTGGTGTTGATAGAATGGTTATGCTTAAATACGGTATAGATGACATTAGATTATTATATGAAAGTGATATGAGATTTTTAAATCAATTTTAAAAAAGTAGGAGGTACAAAAAATGAAAGTTCCATTTAATTGGCTTAAAGATTATGTTGATATAGATATAGATGCACATGAATTAGGAGATAAATTAACTCTTTCAGGATCAAAAGTTGAAGGGGTTGAAATTGCAGGTGACACAATTAAAAATGTTGTTGTTTGTAAAATAGAAAAAATAGAAAAGCATCCAGATGCAGAAAAATTAAAAGTTTGTCAAATAAATATTGGAAAAGATGAGCTTATTCAAATAGTTACTGCAGCAGATAATATGAAAGAAGGAGACTTAGTACCTGTTGCTCTTCATAAATCAACACTTGCTGATGGTACTGAAATCAAAAAAGGAAAATTAAGAGGGATAGTATCAAATGGCATGTTCTGTTCAGAAGAAGAGCTAGGAATAGCTGGAGATGAACCAGTGCATGGCTTAATGATATTACCACAAGATATGGTGCCAGGAACATGTATAAAGAAAGCATTAGGATTAAATAAAGCTATATTAGATTTTGAAATAACATCAAATAGACCAGATTGCTTAAGTGTAGTTGGTATGGCAAGAGAAACAGCTGCTACATTAAGAACAACTTATAAAATGCCAAATTTGGAGTATACTGTTAAATCAGATAAAAATATTAATGATGAATTAAAGGTTGATGTTAAAGATACTTTATGTAGAAGATATATGGCTAGAGGAGTTAAAAATGTTAAAGTAGCTCCATCACCACAATGGATGCAAGAAAAATTATTTGATGCAGGTGTTAGACCAATAAATAATATAGTTGATATAACTAATTATGTTATGTTAGAACTTGGTCAACCAATGCATGCTTTTGATAAAAGAGAGATTAAAACTTCTCATATAGTAATTGAAAGATCTAAAGATGGTGAAAAATTTACAACTTTAGATGAAATAGAAAGAACTTTAGATAATGAAGTTTTATGTATAAAAGATGGAGAAGAAACAGTTGCATTAGCAGGTATAATGGGTGGATTAACATCAGGTATTAAAGATGATACTACAGAAATTATATTTGAGTCAGCTAATTTTGATGGAACTAATATAAGAATTAATTCTAAAAAATTAGGATTAAGAACTGAAAGTTCGTCAAGATTTGAAAAAGATATTGATCCAAACTTAGCAGAGCTAGCTTTAAATAGAGCTTGTGCTCTTATTGAAGAATTAGAGTGTGGAGAGATTATTGATGGTACAATAGATGTATATAATAAAAAGAAAGAAGAAAAAACTTTAGAAGTAAGTTCAGCTTGGGTTAATAAGTTTTTAGGAACTGATATATCACAAGAAGAAATGAAAAAATGCTTAGATAGTTTAGATTTATATACTGATATAAAAGGAGATACATTAGTAATAACTGTTCCTACATTTAGAATAGATGTAGATATTAAAGAAGATATAGCAGAAGAAATTGTAAGAATTTATGGTTATAATAATGTTCCAGCTACAATATCAACAGCGGCAACTGATAGAGAGCCTAAAAATGTTAAGCAACAATTAGATGATATTGTAACAAATGCTATGATTGCTTCAGGATTAAATCAATCAATAAGTTATTCATTTGTAAGTCCTAAAGTATTTGATAAAATAAACTTAGCAGAAGATAGTGAGTTAAGAAAAGTAGTTAAAATCAAAAATCCTTTAGGTGAAGACTACAGTGTAATGAGAACTTCAACATTACCATCAATTATGGAATGTTTAGGAAGGAATTATGCTAGAAACAATGATGTGGTTAGATTGTTTGAAATTGGTAAAGTTTATATACCAAAAGAAGATGAAAATGAGCTTCCAATAGAAAAAAATATATTAACCATAGGATTATATGGAGAAGTAGATTATTTTGGACTAAAAGGTGTAGTTGAAAATTTATTAGATGCTTTAGGAATAAAGAGTGCATCATTTAAGAGAATGAGTGATAATTTAAGTTATCATCCAGGAAAAACTGCTGAATTAGTTATAGGTAGAACTAGCTTAGGAGTTTTAGGAGAAATTCATCCAGATGTAGCTGAAAATTATGGATTAGAAGTCCCTTGTTATGTAGCGGAATTAGATTTAGATAAATTATATGAATTTGCCAAAACAGCAAAAGCTTATAAAGCTTTACCTAAGTTCCCGGCTGTTACAAGAGATATAGCATTATTAGTTGACGATGCTATATTAGTTCAAGAAATTGAAGATACTATAAAAAAATCTGGTGGAAATTTAGTAGAGACAGTTAAATTGTTTGATGTTTATAAAGGTGCTCAAATACCAGATGGTAAAAAAAGTATAGCTTATGCTATTGTTTATAGAGATCTTAATAAGACATTAACAGATAAAGATGTTAATAAGGTTCATGATAAAATATTAAGAACTTTAGAGCATAAGTTAGGAGCTTTATTAAGAGAATAATTAAAATAAAAAAGCAGGAAATCCTGCTTTTTTATAATTTTTTTGAATAATATTATTATATGAGTTAAGAGATAAAATATATTATTTGTATAATTTATGGTAGACTTAAAAACTACTAATTCTACACATAGGAGTAGTTAACAAACAATGGTGTATATGTTAAAATATAATTAATATGATAAAACATTAAGAGGTGTTAATATAAAGATGACTACTGTAACAATTAAAATAAATGGTATTGAATATAACTTAAAAGGTGAAGAAGACGAAGAGTATTTAAAACATGTAGCAAATTATGTAGAAGAAAAAATACAAGATATTTTAGAGAAAAATCCTAGATTACCAGGCCCAGCTGCATCAGCTTTAACAGCTGTAAATGTTGCTAATGAATTATTTAAGGGGAATAAAGAATTTAATGAGTTGTTAAATTCATTTAAAGAAATAGAAAGTGAAAATAAAAAGCTTAAAGAAGCTTATATGACAACTAATGAAAAGTTACAAAAATTTAAAGAAGAAAATCAACAATTAATTGAAGAATTAGCTTCCTTAAAAGATAATAGTATGGAAAAAATGCAAGAAGAAATAGAAAAGCTTAAGGAACAACTTTCTTTAATGGAAGAAAAAGCTAAAGAGTTAGTAAAGCAAAATAACTTATTAAGAACTGATAATAGAGAATTAAAATTTAACTTACAAAGTTCAAAATATAAGCTACTAGATTTAGAAAAAAAGTTTTTAGATAGTCAAATTACTATTGCTACGGAAAAGAAAAATAAAAATGTATTGGTTTCTAATAAATAAGAATAAAAGTACATAAATTAAAAGGACAAAGTTTTATTATTACTTTAAAATAGTAGTGATAAAACTTTTATTTTAAAATAAGAAATTTCAGAATATTTGCTATTAATTAATATATTTAAATATTAAAAGTTTAAATTAAGGATAAATTATACTTTACAGTATATGTTATAATAAATTTGTGAGTTTTGTTTATTGTAAAATAACTAAATATAGAAGGAGTTTATTATGAGTAAAATAAATAAAGAAATGAAAGAAGATATTGAAATTATTAAAGCAAATTATAAGCAAAAGCAAGAAGAAAAATTTAAAATTATTGAAGAGAAAAAACTAGCAGAAATAATAAAAGAACAAATGTTACAAGATTTTAATGATAAAAATAAAATGGAAGTAAAAAAAAATAACTCTAAAAAAAGATATTGTAACAAATTTGAAAATTAATTTAGAAAATATACTTAGTAAAAAAATGTATATTATAGTTAGTATATAATTTTTTATTAAGTATTTTAATTTTTTATTAAGTATTTTAATTTTAAAATAAGATTAAATTAAAAGGGGCTATATGAAAATAAATTTTCATATAGCCCCTAGTATTCAAACATTTATTTATTTTAATATTTACAAAGTTTTGTATTACATATATTTTTTAATATCTACAGAATTCTTGTGTGCCATATACATCATCACCTATTCTATATAATCCTACTCCAATGGTTTTAAAATTATCTGATAAAATATTAGCTCTATGTCCAGGTGAATGCATCCATCTATCCATAAAATGTTCAGCTAATTCGTCAACTTTAATTTGTCCTTGTCTAGAGATTATATTTTCTCCCCAAGCCATATATTTAATACCGTCTTCTTTCATTTGTTTGTTTATAAAATTACCTTCAGGATCAGCATGGTCGAAATAATTTCTTACAGCCATATCTTTTGATTTTATTATAGCGTATTTTTCCATAGTTTTATCATAGGAAAGTTTAGGTTTACCAGCCTTAGCTCTTTCTCTATTTACTATTTTAAAAATTGCTTGTTGTACTTCATCTAATGAAGGATTCTTAGTTTTAGAAGTAGGTTTAACTACTGGCTTAGTTACAGCATTACTAGGCGAAGTAGGTTTAACTACTGGCTTAGTTATAGCATTACTAGGCGAAGTAGGTTTAGCTACTGGCTTAGTTATAGCATTACTAGGCGAAGTAGGTTTAGCTACTGGCTTAGTTATAGCATTACTAGAGGAAGTAGATTTAACTACTGGCTTAGTTATAGCATTACTAGGTGAAGTAGGTTTAACTACTGGCTTAGTTACAGTATTACTAGGTGAAGTAGGTTTAACTACTGGCTTAGTTATAGCATTACTAGGCGAAGTAGGTTTAGATACTGGCTTAGTTACAGCATTACTAGGCGAAGTAGGTTTAACTACTGACTTAGTTACAGCATTACTAGGCGAAGTAGGTTTAACTACTGACTTAGTTACAGCATTACTAGGCGAAGTAGGTTTAACTACTGGCTTAGTTACAGTATTACTAGGTGAAGTAGGTTTAACTACTGGCTTAGTTACTACAGCATTACTAGGTGAAGTAGGTTTTAAATTATATACTGAATTATCTTCACATGAATTATTGATTTCAGTATCATCTGTTTCATAAGAATTATTAATGTCATCAGTATTATCTTCATGATTTTCATATTCAGATTGGCAATTATTATCAGAAGAATTTGAATTTTTCTCTTCTAGATTATTTGAATTATCATTATTTTTATCCAATTCAATAGATTTATCAGAAGAGTTTTCGACATTTTTTTCGCTGCAATAATCATTAATAGATGTTTTATCTTCTAATTCAATATTATTAGTTATAGATTTTTTATTGTTGAATAAGTGTTTATGTAACAATGAGGCAAAAATGAAAGTGACAGCTACTAATCCACCAACAATCATAAAAGTTAATTTTTTTTTCACAAGTTTTCTCTCCTTTTCTTTTGTTTTCTACTATTTTTAACCATAAATAATAAATTTGTTTTTTGAATCTTTGCCAACTTTAATGCTCTTAGTAGATATTTATATTTAATAAATATGAGCAGAAAGTGTATTAATATAACATAAAATCAATGCTTTTATATTATACCTGTT
>NZ_WHJC01000014.1 GCF_009295725.1 Clostridium tarantellae | reverse complement strand
AAGCAAAATCAAGTAACTTTTTTGAGTTTAATATCATATAAGTACTATAAAGTATTTTAATATGTAAATAAAAAAGAAAAGGAATGGTATCAATGTATAAAAATAATAATTATAAAAATTTTATAATTTTTATTTTATCTTTTATTTTTATTATTCTCTTTAGTCAAAATGTTAAGGCAATTGAAAAAAATAATCAAAATTTAAATGAGAAAATTTACACGATAGAATTAGAACGATTTAGAATTAAAAATGATGGAACTTCTCCAATAGAAACATCTAAAGGAATAAATAAGGCATTACAATTTGCAAAACAACAAAAGTATGAAAAAGTTATATTTCCAAATGGTATTTATTTAATAGATGAAAATAATCCTATTATTTTAGATATGCAAAATATGATTATAGATTTGAATTCATCAACATTACAAATAAATACTAATGGGTTAGAAAAATATTCGATTTTGCAATTTAGAAATGGTGCAGAAAATTTAAGACTAACAAATGGGAATGTTAGAGGAGATAAAGATACACATGATTATAAAACTATAGCAGCTCCTCATGAATGGGGATGTGGTGTTGTTTTTCAAGGTGGATTTAACTTAATAATGGATAATGTAACAGTATCTAATGTTACTGGTTATGGAATAAGTACAGAGAGTGCAAATAATGCAAATAGATTTCATGAAGTATCAACTAAAAATTTAGAATTTGGTAATATATTAAATAAAGGTGAATTTGTAACAAGTAACCAAACTATAAGAACAAAAACACCTTATGATATAAGTAAAGTAGGCACTGAATTTGAATTAGGATATACTTTAGGATATCAAGGATATCCTGTATTAAAAAGCAAAGAATATACAGCATATTTTTATGATAAAGATATGAAATTTATAGAAGCTAAGCAATGTATACAATATAGAAAAGTAACTATTCCTAAAAATTCTGTATATGTTAATTTTACTTTTAATCAAAATGTTATTCCTAATAACACTCAAAATTGGGCTGGATGGATTTCTAATTTCAAACCACCTACCAATGTTACTTTAAAAGATTGTATTATAAAAGAAAATAGAAGTTTAGGGTTGGCTTTTTGTGGTGGACAAAAATGGATAATAGAAAATAATTTATTTCAAGGAAATGGAGGAAATGCACCAGGATATGCAGTAGATTTTGAAGATGGCTGGGAATTAATGCAAGATATAGTTTTTAGAAATAATACTTTTAAAAATAATGATAAAGATTTAGTAGTATGTGCAGGAGATAATATTGTTTTTGAAGGTAATGACTTTACAAGTATGGTTTATGCATGGGGAAGAACTACTAATTATAAATTTTTAAATAATAAATTTTATAAAAACTATGTAACTTATGAAAATACAACGAATATGGAATCGACAGGAAATGAATATAATAAGAGTATTATTAAATTATATGACAAAAATAAAGATGCAAATACTTTGATTCATAAAGAAATTTTTAATGAAAGTAGCATATATGCAAGTGAAATATATAATACTATAGTGGATTCAACTATAAATGGAAATCATAAAGATTCTAAAGATTATGTATGGATTACTGGAGATTATAAAGGCTGCAATATAAATGTTAAAGGGGCATATATGGATGCTAATTTATATAATTGTAATTTTAATAATGCTAATATTTATTTAAAAACTGCTAATTTAATGAAAGAATGTAATATTAAAAATTCACATTTTATGACTCATGGAGATACTAAAAATTTAACTATTAATAGTAGTAAATTGGAGAATAGTAAATTTTATACTAGTACTTGGGGAAATGAAACAATAATAAATATGCAAGCAAATGAAATATTAATGAATAGTGGCTCTGAATCATTAATTAATATTTCTGCTGGCAAAATGAAAAATTTAATATTTGAAAATAATAGTGTTGAAAATTTAATTAATAAACCAGTTTTTAATATGTTTGATACAACTTATAGCATTCCAAAAGGTAATTTTGTAATACAAAACAATAAGATTAATCAAAATAATTATAAATTTATATTTGATGGAGTGGATATTAAACAAGGAGTTTTTAATTTTACTGAAAGAAATAATTCTGTAAATGGTGCACAAATGTTAAATCCTAAATATATTAATAATCAATATTTTAAAATTACAAATTAACATAATATTATAAAGAATATTGTGTTCGTTTAAATTTAACAAAAAATAACTAATGATGATAGTAATATAAAAATAAAACTATCATCTTTTTTATAGTTAGAAGGTTTAATATATAATTTTATGAGAGGAGAAGATTATGGAATTTACAAAAAATCAAATGAAAATAACCAAAGGAGTAGCAATACTTTTTATGTTACTTTTACATTTATTTTGTACAAAAGATTTTCAAAATTTATACAAACCAATAATAATCATAGGTAATGTTCCTTTAGTTTATTATTTAGCTTTATTTGGAGATTGTTGTGTAGCTATTTATTGTTTTTGTAGTGGGTATGGGTTGTTGGTAAGTTATAAAAATAATAAAGAAAATTATTTTAAGAACAATATTAAAAGGTTGTTAAAACTATATATAAATTTTTGGATAATACTAGTTTTATTTGTTTTAATATTAGGTCCTATTATGGGAATGGGAAGTGATTTTCCAGGTGATTTAAAAACATTTTTATTAACTTTTACTGCATTATCTCCAGCTTATAATGGAGCATGGTGGTTTTTAACTACCTATATTTTTTTAGTTTTATCATCTCCATTTTTAAACAAATTAGTGATTAAGTTCAATTTTAAATTTATTTTAATAGCATCTTTTTTATTTTATTTTGTTGCATATATTCAAAGAATAAAAGGTGTTCTTGTATTTGATAATAATATTTTAGATTGGTCAATAAAACAAATTGCTTTATTTGGAACATCTCAATTCCCTTTTATAGTTGGAGTTGTGTTTGCACATAAGAAATGGTACTCAAATTTATATAATAGATTTAATTATGTAAAGTATAAAAATCTTTTAGGAATGGCTTTAATAATATTAATGATTATAGCTCATGGATTTGTAGAAACTTTATTTGTAGCTGTTTTTACAGGAATAGTTTTTATATGTATTTTTAATTTAATGGATAAGCCTAAGTGGTTAGTTAGTTTATTAAATTATTTAGGTGATCACTCTACTAATATGTGGCTTACTCATATGTTTTTTTATATGATTTATTTTAAAAAATTAGTTTATGCACCTAAGTATAGTATTTTAATTTTTATATGGTTAATTGTCTTATGTTTAGGAGCATCTTATTTAGTGAATTTTATTTATAAGCCAATAATAAACTTATTAGATAAAAGATATAAGAATAATGTTATTGTTAATAATGAAAATTTGGGTTGTTAGTTTATTAAAGGATGCTGGGAAGTGTCCTTTTTTGACTATTTTATATGTGAACCATATCAAAAGAATAATCACATAAAATATAGAGTATACGTATAATGTTAATACGTTTTGTATAGCATTAAAATAATTATTAAAAATCACTATGTTAAATTTTAAAAATAAACTTTTCTATATATAAATGGAATTATTATAGTGCTATAATAATAGGTAATTAAAATGAATAAAGGATATGGAGATGAAAAAAATGAGTGCGAAGATTATTAGTTTAGCAGATTTTAAAAATAATAAATTTGTAAAAAATGTAGCTAAAAATAATTCTGAGATTAAATATGTAAATAAGTATAAAGAGGCTCTAAAACAAATGACTAAGGAAGAGTTGTTAAAATTTGAGGAATTACTTGAAAATTAGATTATAGAAAAGTGGGAGAGACTAAGGACAAAATGGAGAACAAAAATATAACTCAATTAATTAGCGTTTCAGATAATGAAATAAATAGAGGACATATATATTGGGCTGCTATTCAATTTACAGAAGAAAGACCATTAGGGATATTTAAATCTACATATGGTGATGATGGAATTAAAATAACAGAAGATGCTAATACATTTAAAGGTAGATTTAATTCAATAACTAATAGAAAAGAATCTGAAATTGTAGATGTTATAATAAGACATAAAAGAAGAATGGTTACTGTAATTCAAAGTGAAGATTCAATAGCATCTTTTATATATGTGTTACCAATAACCACTTATAGTGGCAATAATAAAAAGATAGAAATTATTAAAAATAATCTAAATAACCCACAATTTCAATATATAGGTTCTCTTACAGGTAAAGAAGCAGTTGTAAATATTTCAGATATGAAAAGAATACATAAATTTTTACTTATGGAAAAAGTAGGACAAACACAAATAAGTGAAGAAAACTTAGAAATAATAGGGAAAAAATTAGCTACTCTTATAGATATTGAAAAAATAGAAAAATGTGATGAATGTATTCATAATTATGAGAATTATATAAAAAACAAAGAGTTAGAAGAATTTAATAAGGTTGCAAATGAGTAAAAGGGTACTATAAAGTCAATGTCATTAAGTTAAGAAAAGTTATATTGTTTATTTTAGAAGTGCAAGGTATAGAAATATATCTTGCTCTTTTTTTTTGTATATTCCTACAAAAAATAAAAACTTTCAAATTTTTACTACAAAAATTAACTTTTTTTAATATTTTATATATGAAGAGAAAAATTAATGCCTTTATAGAGAACTAAGAGTTATTTTGTGGGAGGAATGAAGAAATGGTTTTTGAGAGTTTAAGGTTTTATACAGTAAGTGAGGTAGCGGACAGATTAAGGGTATCAGAGGATTTTATTTTGGAGTTAGTTGTTCAGGGTGTTTTAGAGGGTATAAATTTAGGTAATAGGGGAGTTTGGATTTTTGAGGAGAGGGCTATTTTAGAGTTTCTTTGTGAGTGTAGTAATAGTATTGGAAAGAGCAGTGATTTGCATCAGGTTTTAGTGAGTAAGGGTGAAGAGGTGATAAGTAAGGGAGAAAGGGTTGTTGTTTCTAATTTGGATGATGGTAAGGTGGTTAGCGATTTAGGTGAGGGTCATATACCTGTGTTAAGGTCTTATGCTATGAGGAATGGCAAGGACAGTTCTGTGGGTTCTAGTGATGAAGATGTTATAACTGAGTTTATTTTTGATGAGGAGCAGGCTAAGAAGCCTATTAGTGATGAAATTGTGTTTTCTTGTGATTTAGGTGAAGAGGAAAGGGGAGAAAGTAAGAAGCAGGTTATGGGTAATGATGTGTGTAGGAGAGTTAAGAGGAATTTTGTCATTAGTGAGTTTCTTGTTTATGAGCTAAAGAAGGCTCGGGATGTTTTAGGTGGGAGTATGAGTAGTATTGTGGAGGATGCTTTGGGTTTGTATTTTCAGTCAAAGGGTTTTATTAGTGAACATAATTTTAAAAGGTAGAATAGTATGTATTAAAGAATTTATTTGTAAGGGTGATTTGTATGAGTGAGAATAGGTTTCCCTTTAGAGTTTTAAGTACTTCTATTGATTTTGAGGAAGTTAATATTTATAGAAAAACTAGTCTTGCTCCAGATAGTTTTGTGGAGCGTAAGAAGTTTAATCTTACTCTTCATAGTTTAGAGCCTTTGGGTATAGAAGTTATGCACAATACTACTGTTGAAATTATGGTTCTTGGGGATAACTTGAAGGGTTATGCTGCTTTGTATGTTCATAATGTGGATAATGTTTTTATGGTTTTGAACAATATTCCTTTAAATGAGAGTACCACTGTTACTGTTAAGGATAAAGGGGAGTTGTTTTTAGAGGTTAGGAATATTAAGTATACTTTAGGGGAGGATGTTCCTTTTTCTTTTAAGGTTAGGGTTAGTGTTAGTGATAAGAGTAAGTATGTTATAACACCAACTTTAGATGTTAGAGAGAGTAAAATTTCTACTAAGGTTTTTAATGATGAGGATCAGTTTAAGGCGGCCATATCTGTTAATGGTGACAATGGTATGCTTATGATAAGTGATAATGTTAGGGTGTATTTTCCTAAGAGTAAGTTTGTTAGAAAGGATTTGGTTTTTAGGCAGGTTATTGATCTTCATGAACAAACCATTAATAAGTTTAATAAGTTAGCTGGGTTAAAGGAGAATGCTATTGAAAGGATAGATAAGCCTAGAAGGAATTTTGTTTTGGTTAGTGCTAGACATGATTGTTCTGCTTTGTTAACTGCTAGTTCTACTATGTTAGATACTAAGCCACTTAATTCTTCATTTTATGTTACTCCATTTTGGGCAATGTTTCATGAGTATGGTCATTTGTTTGATCAGCCTTGGGTTTTAGATGAAATTTGGAATAATTTATATGCTATTAATATATCTAAGAAAACTATAGGTCTTACTTGGCTGTGGGAAAGTAATAGAAAGACCTTTGAAAGTGAAAATATATTAAAATTTTATGAAACTTATTTTGTTAATGAAGTTGAAATTTCAAGGGAGTTTTTTAGTGCTGAAGGATTGTATTTTCTTTTTACTTTACAGGATATGTTTGGAATAGGATTTATTGAATCTATGACAAATTATTATACCCATAATTCTACTGAGTTAAAGGGAGTACCTTATATTGTTTATGTGGTGGCTAAAATTTATAAAGTGAATATTATACCTTATGTAGAGCTTTATGGTTATACGGATTTAAGTGAGGATTTAAAGGGGTTTGTAATAGAAAATTGTACTTCTAGTGCTATATATATTCCTAAGAGTTCATCTTTTAATAAGTTTAGGAATGTTTCTATTACACCAACTGTGGTTATGAAAGATGGTTTTAGTAGTAAGTATATTTATGGCATAGGCAATAAGGAATCTGTTATAAAGATTAATATAGATGGGGTAGATTATACTGAGAAGGCAAATTTAGAGGGCAAGTTTTATTTTACAATACCTGTTACTATTGATGAAAGTTCAATTATAGAAGTAAATTCTATAGATACTGGAAAAACTTTAAGTCCTGTTAAGGTGGTAAAGAGTAATGTTTTATTATCTCAGGTTAGTTTAGTGTTTAAGGGTTCAAGAAATATAGATATGAATGTTATATCCTTTGATACTATTAGTAAGTTTATTAAAGTAAAATCAGGAGAGGGAACAAAACCAAATTATATAGGTGATAAAGTATATTTTTCTTTTAAATTATATGATAATGAGGGGAATTTAATATGTGAAGGAGAAGTTTCTTCTAAGTCTAGTGTAGATAATTTTGTTAACATTATAAATGGATATAAGTTTAATTATGGGTATTATTTTAAGGTTTCACATTTAGAGCAGGACAGATGTATTTTAAATGGGAGTATTATAGGAATAAATTTAGATTCAGCAAATAGCTTTAAAGGAATAGATTTAACAAGCTGTAGATTTTATATAAAATCAGAGGGAATTGAATATGTGCCTAATACTACCTTTACTTTTTTAGGCATTGGTGATCTTGAAATTGCTACTTTGCAAGTTGATTATGAAAGTAAAGAGTTGGTAGCTAAGTCTACAAGTTATACTGCTAATTATAAATTTAAAGAAAAAACTTATTTTCAAGTAGCTTTATATGACGTTTTTAATAATTTAAAAATTATGAAGAAGGTTATAGGGAGTGGCAATGGGGATGAGTTTGCAAGGGATTTAAATGGATTTAAATTTGATATAGGTGATTATTTAGTAATTACCCATGGAGAAAAGTCTAAGCTATTATTAACAGGGAATGTTTTGAATAAACCTAGTAATTTTGAAAAGGACTTTGAAGATATAAATTTAGGCAGTATTAATTTTGTGTTTACAAAGGGTGGATTAAAATTTAGAAAAGAAGTTTTTATGTAATATAAATAATAAATAAAATTTATAAAAAATAAGCAGTCTATAGTGTATAGGCTGTTTTTTATATATTTAAATAAATATATAAAATTTACATAAAATAAGTTTATAAAATGAAAGGAGAATTTTTATGGAGAAGAAAAATGAACATAGGAAAAATATTGTGCCCTTATTATTAGTTATATTTTTTGTAAGTCTTATTCTTTTGGTTGGTGGCACGTATGCTTGGTTTTCTAATGCTCAGAATAAGAGTAATAAATTTACCTTGGGTGAAATTAAGCATGAAATTGTAGAGAACTTTAATGCTCAAGGTCCTGCGGAGGATATTTTACCTGGGGAGGTGGTTAATAAGGATGTTTGGATACATAATCTAGGAAAGTCTGATGCTTTACTAAGAGTAAAGGTTACTCCACTTTGGATTGATAGTAGTGGTCAAAGTACAGCAGTTACTAATAATGATGTTATTTTAAATTTTGTTTCAGATGTAAATACTAATTGGCAATTAGGTAGTGATGGATATTATTACTACAAAAGGGTTTTACCAGCTCATGATGGTACAGTTGCCCATCCAACTTTAAATACGGTAAATGGTAGTTCAGTTCCTACTTGTTTTAGTTCTCAACTTGTGGATTCTATAACGTTAAATGGCAATATAACAGATCAAAGTACCTATGCCAATAGAAGATTTGATGTAATGGTGGTATCTGAAACTATTCAGGTTAATATGGATGCTTGTAAGAGTGAATGGAATGTTTCAGCAGATAAAACTTTAGAAGCAATGCTTCAAGGCGTTGTGGATGGTTATAAAACTTCTAAGGGGAAAATACACCCTTAGCCTAATAGAATATTTATAGGTTCTAATGAGAAAGTCGTTAGGTAAAAAGTGATGTTTATGAATAAAAACAAAAAAAGAGTAGTAGTATTTATTTTTGCTTTAATGTTTATAGTATTTTTTATATGTTTTTCTAATGAAAAGAATAGTACAAAAATACAGGCTACACCTATAGGCAATGTTTATTTTTGCGTTGATGGATTAGTTCCAGGATCACCAGAATTTAAGTTTTATTTTCATAGGGAAGAAAAAGTTATAAAAATTATTGATGTAAAAGATGGTGTTTTTTTACCAAAAGCTTTTAAAGATGAAGAATTTTTAGGGATAAGGTTATATGATTCTTCAAATTATAATAAACTTTCTATGATGTTATTAGGTGGTATAAATGGTAGTTCACAGGGTGTGCGGGTATTAAATAATTTATCTTTTAATTATAGAGATATTATTGAATTTGATACTAGGTATCCTAAAAATATTAGGATTGAAGGTAATGTAAAAGGCTTTAGGGGTAATACTGTTAATTTAGGTCTAACAAAATTTATTATTAATGAAGATTCAGTAGAGATATATTCCTTAGATAAACCCATATTTAGTGGATTAGATGATATAAAAATTCAGCAAGGAAAAGTTTTTAATCCTTTAGATGGTGTAAAAGCTATTAGTCCTATAGACGGTGATTTAACAAGTAGTATATCCGTTGAGGGAAGTGTGGATATTAATAAACCAGGAGAATATCTTATTAAATATTCTGTAGTAGATTCACTTAAAATTATGGTTGAACACACTCGAAAAGTTATTGTAGAGAAACCTATAGGTAGACAAATATTTTTTAATATATATGGAGAAGAGGATAGCACACCAGAATTTAAACTTGCTGTTGATAAGGATAATAAAATAATAAGGATTGTGGATAGAAAAGATATAAATTTTTTTAGTGGAGCTTTGAAAAATAAAGAATATATTAAGCTTTCTTTATTTAATAAAAAGGGAAGTAAAAAAGTTTCAGTAAGCCTATTGGGTAATGACAAAGGCGATTCTTCTAAACTAAATGTACTAGATAAGTATTCTTATGAAGATGGAGATTATATAAAATTTTTTATTAAAGAAGATGAAAAAATAAAAATTACAGGAGAGACCGAAGGACTTAGACCGTATTATTTAAGACTTAATGACTTAAAGTTTAATCTTACTGAAATAGGAGTTAATGTAGAGGATACAGTTCTTGGCGTTCCTTTGGATATTGAGTTTATTGGTAGTAATATCATTAATAAAGGAGATATTTTTAATCCTTTAGAAGGAGTTTCGGCTACAAATGAATATGGGGAAGATTGTACAGATAAAATAAAGGTAGCTGGATATATAGATGTTAATACTCCAGGAGTATATGTACTTGCATATAGCGTACATTATGATGGAAAAGCTAGTGTTCCAATTTCAAGAATTATTAAAGTAGATAATAGTATATCTGAGGAGGAAAGAGAGAAACTTAAAAATTTGGAAGGTATTTATCCAATTATGAATTTAGAAAATCATAAAAATTATTTTAGAAGTATGGATAGAAGAATTAATAAATTCATAATTAAATTTAATAAAGAAGAGAAAGGAAGTAACAATGGAAGAAGAACAAAAAGAAGTGAATAGAAGAAAAATCCCTATAATTTTATTTATTATATTTATAATTGCTCTTTCCTTAGTTGGTGGCACTTATGCCTGGTTTGTTAATGCTCAAAAAAAGATAAACAATTTTACATTAGGTGATATTAAACATGAAATTTTATATAATTTTAAAGAGCAAGGTGCAGCTGAGGATATATTGCCAGGTGAAATAGTAAATAAGGATGTTTGGATACATAATAAGGGAAAATCAGATGCCTTATTAAGAGTTAAGATTACTCCTATTTGGAAAAAGAAAGATGGAAGTGGAACTGAAATTAAGAACAATGATGTTATTTTAAATTTTGTTTCAGACGTGGATACTAATTGGCAAAAAGGTAATGATGGATATTATTATTATAAAAAAGTGCTATCAGCCCATGAGGGTTCACAGGCTCATGCAGAAAATAATAAAATAGATAATTCAAAAATACCTGTTTGTTATAGCAATCAATTGCTAGATTCTATACAATTAAACACAAATATAAATGATCAAATATCTTATGCTAATAAAAATTTTGATGTAATGATAGTTTCTGAAACTTTGCAGGTTAATATGGAGGCATGCAAAGAAAACTGGGATATTACAAAGGATGCTACTATAGAAGCTATGATAGAAAATTTAGTTAATACATATAAAAATCATAAAGGAAAAATTCATTGATAATGGGTAAAAAGATATTTCTTATAATTAAGTATATTATTATAACTGTAGTTACAATAGCTTTATTACTTTTAATAGCTTCTAATTTTAATTTTAAA
Source organism: Clostridium tarantellae (assembly GCF_009295725.1). Lineage (GTDB taxonomy): Bacteria > Bacillota > Clostridia > Clostridiales > Clostridiaceae > Sarcina > Sarcina tarantellae. The sequence continues at coordinate 19,430 of NZ_WHJC01000014.1, read as the reverse complement.
GTAAATAAAATAGGAGCATATAAATTTTTAAATGTTTTAACTGGCAGTATGGAACCTAACATACCTAAGGAAAGCTTCATTATTGTAAAGTCTGTTGATAAAAATAACATTAGTGTTGGTGATGTTATTACTTACAAAGCAAAAAATAGTAATGCTTTAGTTACCCATAGGGTATTTTGTATAAATGAAAATAATGAATATATAACTAAAGGTGATGCAAATGAAGTATTAGATTTACATCCAGTGGAGTTTAATAGAGTTTTAGGAGTAGTTGTTTATCATATTCCTAATTTAGGAGGGGTTTTACTACTTCTTAAAGAGAATATATTATTATTAGTTTTAGGATTTATATTTATTTATTTTTTATATATATTGTTTTTAAAATTTAGAAGCTAAAGGCTTCTATTTTTTTGCCCTTTTTAACTTTTTATAAAAATTTTGAGTAAATGTGAAGAAAAGTGGTAAGGATACTATAAAAGGATTAATTGTAAGTAATCTTCTATGGAATATAAATTTTAAGAAGCCTATAATTTATATTATAAGAAGTTTTTATTTATAAATTAAAGTGTACAGGCATTTTATACTTATAAAAGAATATAATGGATATTATTAAACGGAAGATAAGTCCTAATGAAAAAGGAAGTTAGGAGGAATACTAATGAGTAAAGATCTAGATGAAAAAGAAGATAAATTTTCTACTAACAGAAAAAAGTTTTTGGCTAAGGGTTTAGCAGCTATAATTATATTTTCTACTGTGGGAGTAGGTCTTGGTTGTTCTAAGCAAAAATTAAATGATTTAAAAAATAATGTAGTAGATAAGGGAAAGAATATTGTTCAAAAGCATAATGATAATGCTATTGTACCAGGTAAAAATATTATTTATGCTAGTGAAAAATATGCTGTAAATGTTAATGATGTTAGTAAAATGTTAAATGGCGAAACTAAGGATAGAGAAAAATATGTATTTTTAACCTTTGATGATGGCCCAAGTACTAATACAGATAAAGTATTAGATATATTAAAAAAAGAAAATGTTAAGGCTACTTTTTTTGTACTAGGAGAAAGATTAGCAGAAGGAGAAGCAGCCCAAAACAGATTAAAAAGAACTATAAGTGAAGGGCATGCTATTGCCAATCATTCTTATACTCATAGTTTAAAGAAATTATATCCTAATAATAAAATAGATGTAGATTATTTTATGAGTGAGTTTAATAAAACTAATGATTTAATGAAAGAAATTCTAGGTAAGGATTTTAATACTAGAGTTTTAAGGCTTCCAGGTGGATATAATAGTAGAGTTTACTATAAAGATCCTATGTTAGGTAAATTTAATAAGAGATTAGAAAAAGACAGCATTGTAAGTATTGATTGGAATGCTTTAAATGGAGATGCAGAAGGTAAGCCATATAGTGTGGATGAATTAATTAATTATGCAAAGAAAACTTCAAAAAATAAAAATAAAATTGTAATATTAATGCATGATGCTTATGGAAAAGGTAAAACAGTTGAAGCTTTACCAGAGATTATAAAATATTATAAAGATAATGGTTATGCATTTAAGATAATGACATAATTTAAAAATAATTTTTAGTTATAACATTAGGTGGGAGTATATGATTTAAAATCATATACTCCCTATTTTACTTTAAAAGATTATGGTATTAACCTATTTCTAGGCTAATGTTTTACTTGGCAATAATATTATTATCTAAATTTAATTAATTTATTCATTATTATGCAAATATTTTTACTTAAGTAGTATGTAAAAATATTACAGCAAGCCTATATATTAAATAGGACTGTTATATTTGAATATTAAATTTTATTATAATAATTTTATATAACATTATATTTTTTATAAAAAATATGGAATATTAATATTGTTTAATAATATTTCAAAATATGATAAAATTTAGTAAAAAGGGTAGTTTTGTGTAAGGGGAAAATTAATGAAGAATTATCAGAATCAATTAATAGAACTATTGAATTCTTATTTGAAGCAAGAATTAATAGAGTATAATTCACCAATGAGTTTTGAAGAAATTATAAAGGAAGCTGAATCTCATAAAATAGAAGAGTTTATATATCAATCAATAAAGAAAAATAAAATTATGGATAAGTGTCCTAGTGAACTTTTAGATGAGTTAAAAAAGCACACCATATTAACTGCTATAAATCAAAAAAATCATATTATTAGAACTGGAGAAGTTTTAAGTATATTTAAAGAACATAGCATACCTGTTATTGTTTTAAAGGGGTTAGTAGTTAGAGAACTATATGCTAATCCAGATTTAAGGACTATGGGAGATGCAGATATATTAGTTCATGAACATAATTTAAATAGGGTAAACGATATACTTATAGAATTAGGATATAGAGAGGACAGTAGAAATTCATCTCATGTGGTTTATAAACATAATAATTTTAAAACTATAGAGGTACATTGGACTTTAGTAAATGAAGTATTTTTTAGAGGTAATGTGGAAAATTTTGAGAAAAATTTATGGAACAATGCAGTAGAAGTTAAGGTTTCAGAAAGTACAGCACTGTCTTTAGGGTTAGAAGATTTAGCTATTCATTTATTTATACATATGGCAACTCATATTGTAGGTAGTGGGTTTGGAATACGACAGTTATGTGACTTAGTTTTATTATTAGATAAAGAAGAGAAGAATATTAACTGGTCATACTTTAAAGAAGGAATTGAAGAGTGTGGAGTTTCTAAATTTACTGGGGCTATATTTGGGGTATGTAACAAACTATTTGGTACTAAGATACCAAAGGAAGTTTCTAGTATAGGTATTGATAAAATTGTAGTAGATGAATTAACTAAAGACATATTTGAAAGTGGTGTTTTTGGAAGAAAAGATTTATCAAAAATGTTTGCTAATCAGTTAGCTTGTAACTTTGCAGAAGAGGGTAATGATACTTTAGATAGTGTATATAAAAGATTTTTAAGTCTTTTGTTTCCACCTATTGATGAAATGGATAATAGATATGATTATGCAAAGAAAAATAAAGTTTTATCACCTGTTGCATGGGGGCATCACTTAGTGAATGGAGCTTTAAATACTAAATATAGTATGAAGGATAAGATTAATTTTGCTAAATCTTCAGTGAAAAGCTCAACTAAAAGAAATAAATTAATAAAAAGGTTAGAATTATAATTTATATATACTAGCAAAATTTACTTAAGGGGGAGAATTAAATGGTAAGAAAGAAGTGGTTAGAACCAACATTAACTAATTTAAATGTTAAATACACTAAAAATGCTGGATTAGGGTTTTATGGATCAGATGATAGCTCAAGTGGAAGTTCAAATAGTGATAGTAAATGTAGTAGTAATAATCCAAATCATAAAACTTATTTAAAGCAACATGGTCTTGTTTAAGGTAAATAATATTACTTTAGTATAAAGATAAAAAATTAATTAATAGAGAATAAGTTTTTTTAGGCTTATTCTCTAAATTTTATAGTTTAAATTTTTGTAATTTGAGAAAATTTAATATTGGTTAGAAAATAATTATTATTTATATAGATTTTATTTTAATAACAAAAAGGGGAAGAGGATGTAGATGACTTTAAGAATTAATAACAATAAGAAATATTATTATAAAGTGTATGGATTAAATATTGAGTCAGATATGGAATTTATTGAATTAGTTACTTTAGATGAAAATGAAATAGATAAAATAGATTGTAAAATTGTTTTAGGAGAAATGGATTTATCTATAAAAAAAGATTTAGAAGAGGGATATAAATTTAGATTTTTAGAAGATAGTATGTGGTTTACTGTAAAAAATATAGCTAATTATCATATTTATAATGGAGATACTATTGTGGTAGAGGCTCTTCAAAGTAATAAAGAAGGTAGGGTAAAAGCATTTTTATTATGTGCAGCTATGGGGATGTTATTAATTCAAAAGAATATAATTGCTTTTCATGGTGGAACAGTTGTAATTGATAATAAATCTGTAATAATAGCAGGGGATAGTGGAGCAGGAAAATCCACTTTAACTACAGCTTTTAGATTAAATGATTATGGATTTATGGCAGATGAAGTTTCTGTTACTGGCGTAGATAATGAGGAGGATAATATAATGTCAATACCAAGTTATCCTCATCAAAGACTATGTTTAGACATGGCTGAAAGTTTTGGTTATGATGTAGAAACTTTACTACCTATAAATTCTGAAAGTACTAGATTTCTTGTGCCAGCACATGAGCATTATGTAAGTAAAAATACGAAGCTTGGTGCTATAGTTGAAATTACTGTGGGAGATGTGAGTGAACCAGAAATAGAAGAGATATTAGGGGAAGATAAGGTATTTACACTATGTGATCATGCTTATCGTAAGGGAGTTAGGACTAGAACTGGTACTAATCCAGTATATTTTAAAAAATTATTAAGCATAATGAAGAATATTCCTGTTTATAGATTGAAAAGACCAGCTAATAAAATAACTGTTAATGAGCAAATGGAGCTTATTAAAAAAGTTTTAACTGAAAAATATAGTGCATAGTATAATTAAAAAAGTTGCGTAAGCTTAAATACTTACGCAACTTTTAATTATAGGGTAAACTTATTTCTTCCTGTATTTTTAGAAATATAAAGTTTTTTATCTGCAGAATTTATTAGTTTTTTTACATCTTTAATTTCAGTTAAAGTACAACTGTCAACTCCTACACTGATAGTTATTCTATCATTTACAGGTGAGTAGCTATGTATTATGTTTAAATCATGTAGTTCTTTCATTAAAAGTTCTAATTTTTGTACGTTATTTTCTTTAGTGTCTTCTGATATAATACAAAATTCTTCACCACCGTATCTTATAACTAAATCATTAAAAAACACATTTTTTAATAAATTTACTAATTGTTTTAAAACCTCATCACCGTACATGTGACCATAGTTATCATTATAATTTTTAAAGTAATCTATATCTATCATAATGAAGGTTATATGAGCTTTTTTATTTGTTAATTTATTTAGTTCACTATAAAAAAATCTTTTATTATAAGCCCCTGTTAAAGGATCTGTTAAGCTTAGTTTTTTTAATTCATTGTTTAAGCAGGTTATTTTTTTATTTTGGCTATAAATTAATATAAGAAGGGTTATTAATACTAAGGATATTAGCAAGTAAATAAAAGATTTTATTTTCATATGTTTTATTTCATTTTCCATAACCTCAGTTTTAAATTTATTAGCTACATAATCTATGCTAGTGTTTAAATTTACCTGTGCTTGTTCTTTTATTTTCATCATTTTTTCATCTGTATACTTAAGTGCTGTTTCATAATCGTTAAATTTTTTACTAACCTTTATAATAGAGTTTATAATAGAGTTTTTTAAGTCTGTTTGTAATCCTCTAGCTTTTACTTTTTCTAATAAATCTTCATATTTTTTTAGTATATCTTTATAAGCAAATTTACTATCATATGAATCAATATCCAATTGAATTTTTGATAACCAAAGATCCATATTTGAATACATAATTCCTATGTTTTCGTTATATAAATTTTTGGATTCATCAAGATAATATTTAGCTTTTTCTAAATGTTCTTCATTTAATTCTACTTGAGAAGCTAATAAGTATATCCAATTTAATTCTTTATTTTTTTTAATAACTGGTAAGTCTTTGATTTTTTCAAGATAAACATTAATATATTTTTTAGCATTATCATAATCCTTTATTTGGTCATAACAATCAATAATATATCCTAAAGCTAGAAGTTTATTATTTAAGTTTATGGGACGATCACTTTCTAATATTTCAGTATAAGCACAAATAGCTTTATTATATTTTTCTTGTACATAATAGTTTGTTCCGAGACTTATAGTGCTTTCAATTTTTAATTCTGTAAATTTATTATCTGTAGCAAATTTTAATGCTTTCATATTATAGTCTAATGATAATTCGAACATATTACTTAACATGTAAAGTTTAGATAATAAAAGGTAGCTTTCAATTTTATTTTTATCATCTTGGTGTAAATCAATGGCTTTTTCAGTTATATTTATAGCTTCATTTAAACCATTTTTACAGTTAAGTAATGAAGAAGCTCTAGATCTATAAATATTAGCTAATATATTAAATTCTTTTTTACATATTGCTAAATTTTCAGCTTTTTTAAAGTATTTTTCAGAATTAATATAATCTTTAAGTACCATATAGTTTTTAGATAGAGCACCATAAATCATTAACTGAAGTTTACTTTCATTTAGTGAATTATAATTTAATGCTTTAGAAAAGCATTCATTAGATTCTTCATAGTTACCATTAATGCATTCTATATAACCTAAATCACAATAAGCTTTTTTATAAGATAAATTTGAATTAATATTTTTAAGTTCTTTTTCTATGTTCTTTTTATATAATATTAGTTCTTTCTCGGTTATATTATATTGTTGATTATTTTCTATAATATTTGCAAATTCATTTATATATGTGGGAGTTTTTTTAGTGTATATATAACATGAAATTATTATGGCAAAAAAAACAGCAATGGGAAATAACCATGTTGGTTTTATAAACTTTTTATTCATAAATTAAAAAGGTCCTTTTCACGCATATTATTAAATTTATTTTAATATATAGAATTAAATTTAATGCTTATTTAAATTATATAGTAATTAGATGTCAAAAATTTTACAATAATTTATATGATGATTTAAAAAAATTTACGCTCCATAGGTTAACTTTTCATTATGAATTTCTTTAAGTTTTTTCTTAGTAATATCGTTTAAAACCCCTTGTTTTAATTCTAAAATTCTATTACATATCTTTAATGTTGAAGGTCTATGGGTTATTATTATGCAAGTTGGCTTATGGGTTAAATTTTTTATTTCATTTAATATTTTTAATTCTGTTATTTCATCTAAAGCTGAAGTTGCTTCATCTAATATTAAAATAGGTCTTTTTCTAATAAAAGCTCTAGCTAAACATAATCTCTGGGCTTGTCCTTCTGAAATACCTCCTCCTTTTTCAGTAATAGGTGTTTTTAATCCTTTAGGGAAGCTATTTACAAAATCTAGAGCACAAGCCATTTTTAAAGAATTTATAATATCATAGTTTTTATTATTTATATCTCCATAATTTAAATTTTCTTCAATAGTTCCTGAAAATAAAGTGTTTCCCTGTGGAACATAAGATATAATGCTACGAAGATTAAATTTTTCATCTAAAGGTTTATTATTTATGGTAAAGGATAAGCTCCCTTCTTTAGCCTTAATTAATTTTAAAATTATTTTTATTAAAGTAGTTTTTCCTTCACCAGAGGGACCAACTAGAGCAACTATTTCACCAGGCTTAATATTTAAATTAATATTTTTTAAAATAGTTTTATTACTTTTATATGAGAAGTTAATATTATTAAGTTCTATTCTTGGAATAGGTAGTGATTCACATTGTTTTTTTTCTAATAAAATTTTCTTTTCTTCTAAAGCTAAAGCTTCTATTTCCATTAATCGTTCAGCAGCAGCTAATGAAGTTATTAAGTTTGGAAAACAACTTACTAAAGATTTTAGTGGCTTTTGAATATTATTAAATAATTGTAGTAGAGCTGTTAGTGTTCCAAAAGTTCCAATGCCTTTAGAAAGATTCATAGCACCCCAAAAAAATACTGTAAAGTATCCAAAAGCAGAGCCTATTTTAAGAAAAAGGCTAGCAAAGGAGCCATACAATGTAGATTTTAAGGTTAAATTCATTCTATGATTTTGTAAATCTTCTATTTTATTTATATTATTTTCTTCATGGCAAAAAGTTTTAACTATAAGCATGTTTTGTATTGATTCTTGTATAAATGTTTTGTATTTAATTTGTAATTCTTGCATTTCAATGTATAACTTTTTTATTAACTTACTTAAAACTAAGCTTATTAAAATAAATAAAGGAAATATTACAATAGCTAAAATTGCTAGTTTAGGTTGTAGATAAAATAAAGCTATAAATGAAGAAAGTAAGGTTGTACATAAAGAAAATATTTTGGGTAAGGTACCAATTAGTATTCCATTAATTGTAGCTACATCTGAAGACATTCTACTAATTAAATTCACACTATGATACTTAGAACTTTCTAGCCATTCACTATATGTAATATGTGTAAAAATATTTTTTTGCATTATATTTGTTAGTTTTGTAGAACTATAGGCAGAAATCATAGAAAGGATTACTCCAGAACTTAAATTTATAATTATGATTATTGCCATTATGCTAATCCATTTAAAAACTAAAGAACTCTCTCCTAAGGTAGCTGCATCTATTAAGTATTTAGAAACTAAAGCACTTGCTACTCCTAAAGTAGAGAAAAAACTTTTAAGTATAATAAGTAGTATTATCCAAAATAAAATAGGTTTCCCTTGACTTAATACCCATTTTATTTGTAAAAATGTTTTTCTCATTAAATTTTACCCCTTTAAAAATTTCCATAAATATTTATTTGTGGTAAATATTATTTTATCATCATAGTTATTTATGGTAAATATTTAACAGTAAAAAAGTTATTATTCTATATTATAGTCAATAGAATAATAACTTTTATAGTATATTTTTTTACATTAAGACTAATCCTCTAGGAGTTATACGGTAGGTAGAAGTAGTAGTACCATCAGGTGGTGAGGAAATATCTCCTCTATTTGGGAAATTGGTAATTTTAATTCTATTATTATCTTTGTATGTTAGTATTATTCTCCAATTTAATTTTACAGGTAATCCGTCTAATGAAGTATAAAGTACATCTAAAGAATCACTACATTTTATTGAAGGTGCTAGTTGAGGAATATTGAAAATAGCACCACCAGAGTCTTGAATTTTTATATTAAAAAATTCTTCATTAGGATTAGTAGTATCAGCTATAACATTAGTTGAAAATCCATCAAGAGATAATGGTGAAAAGTTTACTCTTAAAATTCCCATAAGTTCATTATTTACATTTCTAAATTCAATGGCATTTTTAAAAAAATAAGGAGCATAGGGTACTAGTTTATTACTTTCTATTTTAAAATCCGCATAATGTTTATTAATAGTATGAGATGAAGCATTAGTAGTATCTGTAATAGAAACAGCAGAGCTTGAAATGTATCTTAAATCCATTAAATCTGTATCAGCATAAGGTTGATTATTTAATAAGTTTTTAAAATTGCCAGTATAAGTATTAGATTTTATATTTTTAGACTCTTTTAATATTCCATTTTTATCTCTTAAAAGAAATGCAAATACAATTCCTGATGATGAAGTAAATTCTGTATCTGTATTAGTAACTTTAAATTTATTATTTTGTAGTTCTATTGTTACAATTTGCTCATCATTAAGTTCTTTAAAAATGATTTTATTTAAAGTTGGTATAGGTGCAGGAGTGAATTTTTCTAATCCTGTAGATTTTATACGATAATATTCTTTATTTTCCGTAGGAGTATGGTTTGTTGGAGCAGATGGAAAATCAGTAACTGTAATGGTTGAGGGTAATAAATATTCTAGCTCTAAAATATCATCATATTCAAAAGGAAAGTTCATTAATTCATCTAAAGTATTTATAAAAATATTTGTTAATGTATCTAAAAAGATTACATTTGTAATCTTTACTTTAGTATTAGTACTGTCTTTTAATCTTAATACAAAGTATAATTCTTCTGATATAGGTCCCTTTGGGTCAGGTAGTTGAGCACTTAATGTAACAAAAAATTGCTTTGTAGCCCTATTAAATTCTATGGTAGATACTGTTTCAGATAAATCTTTATTTTTTATTATTATAGAGTTTGGTAGTTTAAAAATTGGTGGCTCAGGATTAGGACCAGGCTCAGGGCATGGTAATTTTACACATGGGATAATAGGAGATTTAAAGGTGTAAATAAAAAAAGTTATATTTTGAAATAAGGTTTTACAATCCATAATAGATATGAATACATCTTCTAAACAGGTTTGTATGCAGTATTTATCATTAAAAATATCAGCATTTGCTTCTAATACTATATAAGTACAAAAGGGAATATTAAATGAAATTGTATGAACAGTTTGACAAGGATTTAAAGCTGTGTAAACTACTTTTTCGCATATAAAACCATCAATTAGTAGTTTTTTTCCTGTTAAAATTAATCCCTCAGCATTAGATCCTTGAGATATAGGAGTAGGAATTATCTTTGAGGAAGTTATTTGTAAATTAACATAAACTTTTTTTATATCTTCTATGTTAGGATTGATATCTTCTACAGTTAAAATTGAAGGTATAGAAAGTTGAACCCAAGCTTTATCAGTGAAAGGACCATATTTATCACTAAAGTTTTTTATATTACATAATCCTATGACATCATAATTATTGTTATTAGAGCAATTACAATACATTAAAATCTCCTTTAGGTATTTTATTAATTATATTATTAAGTATATAACCTTTTTTTGGAATTGTGCATTTTCATAATTGGATAAATTACAATGAAATTTTAACCTTTTAAATTTAATTAATTGTGCGAAATTTGTAAAAAGAAAAGTAAGCTTAATATATTTACTAAAATTATAAAAGTTGGTAATATTAAAGTGTATTACATAATAATTAACTTATGTAGTTTTATTAAGTAATTTAATGAATTAAAGAGAATAATTAAATTATATGGCAATTAAAAAAGCGGAGTATGGGTATGAGTGGAGCAATAGTAGGATTTATAAATTTACATAATAATTATATTGAAAAAAATATAGGACAAGCTATGTTAAATAGACTTAATATTTATAAGCTAGATAAGATAAAAGATTTTTATAAAGATAATATATTTATGGGATGTGGGTTATTGCATATTACTGAAGAGTCTTTAAGTGAGATATTGCCTTTTTATGATGAAATTAAGGGATTAATAATAACTGCTGATGCAATTATTGATAATAGAGAAGAATTATTTTTAAAATTTAATATAGATAAAGGAGAAAATGTTTCTGATAGTGAATTAATTTTAAAGGCCTATAAAAAATGGGGCGAAAACTGTCCTAAATATCTAATAGGAGATTTTTCTTTTGCAATATGGAATGAAAAAAAGCAGGAGCTTTTTTGTGCTAGAGATTATGTAGGTTCTAGAAGTTTTTATTATTCCTATAGTGAAGATAATATTTCCTTTTCAACTTTAATGAAACCCCTATTTGAAACTTTAAATGGTAGTCCTACTCTAAACAAGCAATGGATTGCAGATTTTCTTTCTTTAGAAACTATTGCTCATGAAATTGATTGTGAAAAAACTATCTATAACGATATATATGAATTACCACCAGCTTCAATAATGATAGTTAATAAAAGTGAGTTAGCTATTAAACAGTATTGGAGTCCTTTAAATTTAGAGGAAATAAAATATAATACCGATAAAGAATATGAAAATGCTTTTAATAATATTTTTCAAGAGGCTGTAAGGTGTAGATTGCGTACTAAAAATTCTGTTGGCATTATGGTTAGTGGAGGATTAGATTCAGGTTCAGTAGCTTCTGTAGCAGCAGATATTTTAAGTAAAGCTAATAAAGAACTTAAAGCATATACATCTGTACCTGTTAAGTCCTTTAAAAATGTATTTAATAAAAGAACAGTTATAGCAGATGAAAGAGAGTATGTTCAAGCTATAGTAGATAAATATAAAAATATAAATATTAACTATATTTCAGCAGAGGGTACTAATTGTTATAAAGAAATGGGTAATTTTATAGAAATAATGGAACAACCTTATAAGTTTATAGAAAATAGTCAATGGGTTGATGAGATATACAAAGAATCAGCTAAAGATAATTGTAGTGTATTATTATCAGGATCTTTTGGTAACTTTAGTATTTCCTATGGTCATATATATACCCATTTGAAAACCCTATTTGATGAAGGAAAATTAATAAAATTTTTAAAAGAGGCTAAAGAGTATGGAGAGAGAAATAAATTACCTTTTAAATATTTAAGCAAAGAGGTAGGAAGAATTATTTGTCCTTATAAAATTAGAAAAATTGTAAGTGATTTTTTGGTTGAAAATGATATTTTAGAAGGGTCTTTAGTTAATAAGGACTTTGCTAAGGAGTGGAAAATACATAATAGATTTATAACTAACGAATATAATGAAAAACCAAAAAAATTTAGAAATTTAGAGGAAATGCGTGTAGAGATGAGTAAACCAGAGGGGTTTACCCATACAGCAGCTATTGAAACTAAATTTTCCTTGTATTATGGAATAATAAGTAGGGATCCTACAAGGGATAAAAGAGTAATTGAATTTTGCTACTCTCTTCCAACCACACAAATGGTGAAAGGAAATGAACAAAGAAGTTTAATTCGCCGTTCTATGGAAGGGGTTTTACCTGATAAAGTAAGATTAAATGAAAAATGGGGATTGCAATCAAGTGATTGGATTCAAAGACTTCATCCTAGTTGGAGTGAAATACAAGAAGATATAAATGAATTTTTAGAAAATAAAGCTATGGGTGAATTTTTTTATATGGATAAAATAAAAGAAATTCTAAAGGATATAGGACAAATTCCAAATGAAAATCATTGGGAAAATTTAAGGAATTTATTAATCTGCTTAAATTTTTTAGAATTTTATAATGAATTTTTAGGTGAAGAAAATAAAGAAAAAGTGTATAACTTATCTTAATTTAGATGATTTATATAAATATTTTAGGTTTATATAGGGAGGGAATTTTTTATGAACAAGAAAAAATGGAATAATCCTGAAGCTTCAACTTTAGGAGTTAGTTTAACTGAAAAAGGAAAAGAAGGAACAATGTGTGACCATGTTCAGCCAGGTCAACCACCACAACATCCACCGTTTGGCCCAGAAGAGTGTGGTAAAGGAAATCATTTAGTTCCAGCATCTTAAAAATAAGTATAACTATATAAAATAATATAAAGTTCTAAGATAAAATCTTAGGGCTTTTTTTTATATAAAATTTCTAATATTAAAAATATAAAATATTTAAAACAAAACATATTGAAATAATTTTAATAAATAGAATAAAATAGAAAATTAATTAAATTTTATATTAAAATAATATTTGAAAGTGTCGAATATGCACTAACGTATTTCGTTGACATTAAGCCTGTTTGAGTAGATTATATATTATGGAATTAAATTGTTTTTAGGAGTTACAAAAGATGGCAAAAGAAAAACTAAAGAAGATTTTAAAAAGTAATATTTTTGTTGGGGGATTATGTTTTGCTCTGGGGATAGCAGTTATGCAAGGAGAAAAAGGAATAGATATAACTAAAGAAAGATATTCTCAACTATTGGAGATGGAAAGAATAGTTTTGCAAAGGGGAAAAACTAAAACTGAACATGCTGGCAAAAAGTTTGAAGGTATAGGAGAAAATAAACCTTTTTCATCAGATGATACTGCATATTTAATAGATAAAAAAGGTGTAAAAGTTATGTCCTTAGCCATTAAAAATGCACAGTTAACAGAGGAAAGAAATGAATTTTCAGATGTATATGCTGATAAGGTAGTTAAGATTGAATATGTTTATGAAAATATAGGTATAAATAATAACTTATACTTACATGAACACAACTTTAAAGTTTATGATAAAGAAGGTAATGTATTAGAATTTTATCCAATGGATATTGATAAACATCCTCAATCTATTAGTAAGGGCAAAAAGTGTACAGCTGAAATGTTTTTTGCTTTAAATAATGTATGTAATGACTTAGAAATCGAATTTTATGAAAATCCTTTTAATGATAAGCCTAATGCAATTTTTAAAGTAATGGCAAAGTAGGGCTATATATAATAAAAGGAGGCTTGTTTTATGAAAAGAGTAATATTTTTTATTATAAATATTTTAATGTAAATACTTTTGGTAGCTTTTAAGAATATTAAAATACTAAAATATATTTAACATAAAGCTGATTTTAATATTTAGCAAGTTATTTTGAAAAAAATAGTTTTTTAGTAGTAATATAGCAAGTTTTATTAATTTTAAAAGATTAAATTTAATAGATTTATATAAAATAAAGAAAATTTTCAACAATATAAAAAATATTCTGAAAACTACTTTAAAATTTTATGGTAATAGTGTATTATATAGGTAGTTGATAATTCTTATCGATTGTATTTTAAATTTACTACATTTAAAATGTAAAACATAATACTATAAAATATACATCATATTTTAAACAACTAGACAACACAATACAAAATATGGAATTAGCCATGGGACCAAATTGGATTTTTGGTTCCATGGCTAATTTACTTATAGGTAAAAATATTTTTACTTTAAGTTGTTTTAAATAAATTTTATCTACTAAATTATCTTTTAAAACCGTAACTTTTTTAATTTTGTTAAATTAATAACATAAAAAATATTTTAAAAATTTTAAAAAAAGTGTTGCAGAACGTTTTCAATTCCTTTATTATATAGTTAATCGATTTAGTAAAACGGTTTACTATTGTAGTGACAGAGGAGATGAAAATTTTGAATAGAATTTGTGTATTAGGAAGTATGAATATGGACTTAGTTTCAAAGGTTATGAATGTGCCACAAGTAGGAGAAACTATTTTATCTAAAAGCTTTGAAAAAATAGGTGGAGGTAAAGGGGCAAATCAAGCTGTTGCTGCTAAGAGATGTGGTGCAGAGGTATACATGATATCTAAAACTGGAAAAGATGACCACGGAAGAGTTTTAAGAAATAAATTAGTTGAAGATAATATAGATGTTAAATTTGTTTTTGAAGATGATAAAGAACCAACAGGAATGGCTTTCATTATGGTTAATGAAAATGGAAATAATTCTATAGTAGTTATTCCAGGATCTAATATGGCAATTACGGAAGAAGAAATAGAATTAGCTACTGAAGCTATTAGTGAAAGTGATATTGTTATTTCACAATTTGAAACTTGTGAGGAGTTAACATTAAAAGCATTTAAAAAGGCTAAAGAGCTTGGTAAGATTACTATTTTAAATCCTGCACCAGCTAAGCAAATTAAGGATGAGCTTTTAAAGGTTACGGATATTATAATCCCTAATGAAACTGAAGCAGAGATTTTAACTGGAATTAAAGTTACAGATTTGCAAAGTGCTACAAAGGCTGGTATGAAGTTTTTGGAAAAAGGTGTTAAATTTGCAATTATAACTTTAGGTTCTAAAGGAGCAGCTGTTATAGGAAAAGAGTTTGGACAAGTAGTTCCAGCATTTAAGGTGAATGCAATTGACACAACTGCTGCTGGGGATAGCTTTATTGGTGGATTAAGTTCTAAATTAGATATTAAAAATTTAAATGGTGAGAATTTAGTTAAAGCTGTTACATTTGGTAATAAGGTTTCATCAATAACTGTTCAAAGAAAAGGTGCTCAACCATCTATACCATATTTAAAAGAAGTAATTGAAGTTTACGGGGAGGAATAATATCATGAGAAAAACACAATTATTAAACAGTGATTTAGGTACAGTGATTTCAAAGATGGGTCATACAGATATGCTTGCTATAGGAGACTGTGGATTACCTATACCAAATGAAACTGAAAGAATAGATTTAGCTTTAATTAAAGGAATTCCAACATTTATGGAAACTTTAAAAGCTACTCTTTTAGAGCTTCAAGTAGAGGAAGTTTTAATTGCTCATGAAACTAAACAAGTAAGTTTGGAATTATATAATGAAATAGAAGAGGCTGTAGGTAATGTTAAAGTAACTTTTATTTCACATGAAGAATTAAAAGAAAATTTAAAGGATTGTAAGGCTGTGGTTAGAACTGGAGAACAAACACCTTATGCTAATATAATATTAAAATCTGGAGTAGTATTTTAGTTAAAGGGAGGCGAAGAAAATGAGCCAAAGAATACCAATGCTAAAAATGGAGGGAGTATCTAAGATATTCCCTGGTGTAAAAGCTTTAGATAAGGTTGACCTGACTGCTTATGGCGGTGAGGTTACAGCCTTAATGGGTGAAAATGGAGCAGGTAAATCCACTTTAATGAAGGTTTTAAGTGGAGTTCATGAAAAAAATGAAGGTAAAATATTTATTGAAGGTAATGAAGTAAATATTAAAGGAATAAAATCCGCTGAAGAGTATGGTGTTACTATTATACACCAAGAACTAAGTGTTATTAATAATCTTACAGTAGCTGAGAATATTTTTTTAGGAAATGAAAAATATGATAAATTTACAGGTAGGATAAAAAAGAAAGACTTAGCAGAAAGAAGTAAACGTTTTTTGCAACAGATAGGATGTAATTTAGATCCAAATGAGTTAGTAGGTAACATAAATGTAGGAGAAAAGCAGATGCTAGAAATAGCTAAAGCATTAACTAAAAACGCTAGAATAATAATAATGGACGAGCCTACTACAGCTTTAACAGATGTTGAAACTAAGAAGTTATTTGAAGTTATAGAAAATTTAAAGAAAAAGGGTATTGCTATAATTTATATATCTCATAGAATGGAAGAAATTTTTACTATATGTGATAGAGTTGAAGTTTTAAGAGATGGTAAGTATGCTGGAAATGCTTTAATTAAGGATATTGATAATGATAAATTAATTGCAATGATGGTTGGTAGAACCATAGAGGATCAATTTCCTTATAGAGAAACTAAAAAAGGACATAACATATTAGAGGTTTCTGATTTAAGCTGTACTCAAGGTGTTAAAAATGCTACTTTTAATGTAAAAGCAGGAGAAATACTTGGAGTGGCAGGACTTATGGGTTCTGGTAGAACGGAACTTGTTAAAACAATTTTTGGTGAATATAAAAAAACATCAGGAACAATAAAACTTCATGGAAATGAAGTGAAAATAAAGAGTATAAAAGATGCTATTAATCAAGGTATATGCTACTTATCTGAGGATAGAAAAAAAGAAGGTTGTGTATTAGGACTATCTGTAGGAGAAAATATGTCCCTTTGTAATCTTAAAACTTATGAAAATACTATGAAAGGTATTGATAAGAAAAAAGAGAAGAAGGATATAGATTATTACATAGATAAAATTAAAATTAAAACTCCAAGTAGTAAACAATTAATAAAAAATCTTAGTGGAGGAAACCAACAAAAGGTGATTTTAGCTAAGTGGCTTATGTTATCTCCAGAGGTTCTAATAATAGATGAACCAACTAGAGGAATTGACGTAGGAGCTAAAAAAGAAATATACGAGCTATTAAATGAACTAAAAGCTCAAGGAAAGGCAATTATAATGATATCTTCAGATTTACCAGAGGTTCTAGGTATAAGTGATAGAATAATGGTTATGAGTGAAGGAAAAATATCAGGGGAATTGTCTAGGGATAAAGCTTCACAAGAAAGTATTATGAAACTAGCTTTAGCATAATTTAGAACGGAGGAATTATAACATGAATGAAGCAGTTAAAATGAAAAAATCAAATAATAGTCATGAAGCACTTAAAGAAAATTTATCTAAATATAAATCTTTAATAGGATTAATTTTACTGTGTGTAATAATAACTTTTGTTACTCCAAGTTTTTTAACTCTTGCAAATGTAACGAATGTTTTCACACAGGTATCTGTTAATGCCATAATAGCAGTTGGTATGACCTTTGTTATTCTAACAGGTGGAATTGATTTATCAGTTGGTTCAACACTAGCAATTAGTGGAGCTTTAGCAGCGTCAATTATTAAATCAACAAATAGTATAACTTTAGCTATTATAGTAGCAGCTATAACAGGTATAGTAGTAGGTTTAATAAATGGTCTTTTAATTTCTAGAGGAAAACTACAAGCATTTATTGCAACTTTAGCAACTATGACTATATTTAGAGGGGTTACTTTAGTATTCACTAATGGTACTCCAATATCAAGATTACCAGAAGCTTTTATGAAAATAGGTAATGGTAAGCTAGGATTTATTCCAGTTCCAGTAATTATAACTATAGTAATTTTTGCTATAGCGGCTTATGTATTATCACAAACAAGACTTGGTAGATATGTTTACGCTTTAGGTGGAAATGAGGATTCAGCTAGATTATCAGGTATAAATACAGATAAGATTAAAACTCTTGTATACGTTATATCAGGTTTTGCTTCAGCTATTGCAGGAGTTATTATTACAAGTAGAATAGGTTCAGCTTCACCAAATGCTGGTGTTGGTTTTGAATTAGATGCTATCGCAGCAGTAGTTATTGGAGGAACTTCATTAGCTGGTGGAGAAGGTAGAATATCAGGTACTTTAATTGGTGCTCTTATTATAGGAGTTTTAAACAATGGATTAAACTTAATGAACGTATCACCTTTCTATCAATCAATTGTAAAGGGTTTAGTTATATTAATAGCTGTTTTATTAGACAAGAAAAGTAGAAAAAAATAATAGATACATATTTTTAGGAGGGAGGTGTCTGTTGCAGTAGCCTTGCGAATATACAAATTATTTTAAGAGTATATTCAATAGATTATCTGGCAATAGGAATGCCATGAAGTTTAAAAGAAGACTTTTAGCAGTTGGTTTAGTAACTCTTTTAATAATGAGTTCCTTTATAGGATGTGGTAAAAAAGATAGTGAAAAGAAAATAGGTATGGTAGTATCTACTTTAAACAATCCTTTCTTTGTAAATATGAAGGAAGGTGCTGAAGCAGAGGCAAAGAAATTAGGTTATGAACTAGTGGTTTTAGATTCTCAAAATGATCCTGCAAAGGAAAGAGCAAATGTAGAGGATTTAATACAGTTAGGTGTAGTAGCATTACTTATAAATCCAACAGATAGTGATGCAGTGGTTAAATCTATTGAGGTGGCAAATGCGCATAATGTGCCAGTTATTACGTTAGATAGACAAGCTAATGGTGGAAAAGTACTTAGTCATATAGCTTCAGATAATGTAAAAGGTGGAGAAATGGCGGCAGACTTTGTTTTAGATAAGCTTAAAGGAAAAGAAAAAATAAACGTAGTTGAAATTCAAGGTATACCAGGGGCTTCAGCTACAAGAGATAGAGGTGCAGGGTTCCATAATGTTTTAGATAAAGATTCAAAGACGAAGTTTATATCAATACAAGCAGCAGATTTTGATAGACAAAAAGGACTTCAAGTTATGGAAAACATAATCCAAGCTAATCCAGATATACAAGTTGTATTTGCTCACAATGATGAAATGGCACTAGGAGCGGAAAAAGCCATAAAAGCAGCAGGAATAAATGCAATGGTAATTGGATTTGATGGAAATGAAGATGCATTACAGGCTATTGATAAGGGTGAAATGAAAGCCACAGTAGCTCAACAACCAGATTTAATTGGAGCTTTAGGTGTTCAATTAGCATCAAAAATATCTAATGGAGCAACGGTAGATAAAGATATAGCAGCAGACCTTAAAATTGTTAGCAATTAATTATAATATATATTTAAAATATTTGATTTAGTATAAAAAGGGGCTGTCGCACTAAATAATTAGTGAACAGCTCCTTTTTTCTTTAAAAAAATAAATCCCAAACTCCACGAGTTTAGGATTTATGGTAAAATATTCTTATGCTTAAAAAAAATATTTTGCA
>NZ_WHJC01000013.1 GCF_009295725.1 Clostridium tarantellae | reverse complement strand
ATGATATGTTGAACCTTAAATTTCAAATTAGAATTTATATAATAAATAAATTTTTTAAAAATATACCTTATTAATGACAGGAAATTGTCAATAATTTATGGTATACTTACAATTGATACATAAAATAATAAATAAGTATAAATATTATTTGAGGTGCATTATAATATGAATGAAATAATAGTTGATAGAATAGAAAATGGAGTTATTACATGTGAAGATAGTAACTGTAAAATAATATATTTAACTAGCAGCCAAGTAAAAGGAGTGGTAAAAGAGGGGGATGTACTAATAGAATGTATGCACAATACTTATTGTGTAGATAATGTTTTAACAAAAAAAAGAAAAGAACAAATAAATAAGTTAATGGAAGATATGTGGGAAGATTAAAGTTTACTATAGGAATATGAAATAATAATAATATTTTTTAAAAGTATAGTTAATACTATTTAAATTAATTATAAAAATAATTAATGGGATTAATATGAAAGGTATGTGTAAAAAATGAATAAAGAAACAATAAAAAAGTCGTTTTTATTAGATTGGATTGTTCCTATAGCGGCAGCTGTAATATTAGCATTATTAATAAATCACTTTGTGTTATTCAAGATATCTGTTCCAACAGAATCTATGGTACCAACAGTAGAAGCTGGGGATCAGTTATTTGTAACTAGGATATATAATCCTAATAAAATAAAAAGGGGAGATATAGTAGTTTTTAAATCGGAAGAATTTGAAGATTTACTTCTTAAAAGAGTTATAGGATTACCAGGTGATCATGTTGAAGTGAAAGAAGATGGTAGTGTTTATATAAATGGAGAGTATTTAAGTGAGCCATATGTTAAAAATGTAGATTATAAAGCAGGAATTTTTGATGTGCCAGAGGGGAAGTTTTTAATGTTTGGAGATAATAGAGCTAATAGTAATGATTCAAGATATTGGCATAATCCTTATGTTGATGGAAGTGAAATTAAAGCAAAAGCAAGGATAATAGTTTATCCTTTCAATAGAATAGGTCTTGTACATTAACTAAAGAATTAAAAAAAAGGAGTGATATAGATGTTTAAAGACAATAAAGCACTAAAGTATGCTTTAATATATGGAGCTATAATTATAGTATTAGTTTTTAGCTTTAATGTAGTAAGAAAGAATATGGTTTATGAAAAAATTGACTATAGTACATTTAAAAGTATGCTTGAAAAAAATGAAATTTCATCAGTAGTAATATCTTATGATGAAATCCAAATAACACCAAAAGAAGGAACAGATAAAGCAGGTAAGATACTACACACCCCAAATTTAGCAAGTTCAGGAATACAAGATCCAGATTTAACTGAACAATTAACTAAGGCTGGAGTAAAGTATGATGGTAAACCTATGGAAAGTTATCCAATAATAGATTTAATATTATGCTGGGTATTACCATTTTTATTATTAGCTGTACTTGGTAGATTTATATTTAGCAAAATGGATAAAAAAATGGGTGGAGGCGTAATGTCTTTTGGTAAGAATAATGCAAAACTTTATGCTGAAGACCAAACAGGTAAGACTTTTGATGATGTAGCAGGTCAAGAGGAAGCAAAAGAATCATTACAAGAAATTGTTGATTTTTTACACAATACTCAAAAGTACACAGAAATAGGTGCTAAACTTCCAAAAGGTGCTTTATTAGTAGGGCCTCCAGGAACTGGTAAAACCTTGTTGGCAAAGGCTGTTGCAGGAGAAGCGAAAGTTCCATTTTTTTCATTATCAGGTTCAGACTTTGTTGAAATGTTTGTTGGTATGGGTGCTGCAAGAGTTAGAGATTTATTTAGACAAGCGGAAGAAAAAGCTCCTTGCATTGTATTTATAGATGAAATAGATGCTATTGGTAAAAGTAGAGATGGTGCAATTCAGGGCAATGATGAAAGAGAACAAACTTTAAATCAGTTATTAACAGAAATGGATGGATTTGATTCATCTAAAGGAGTTGTTATTTTAGCCGCAACAAATAGGCCAGAAGTATTAGATAAAGCTTTATTAAGACCTGGTAGATTTGATAGACGAGTTATAGTTGATAGTCCAGATTTAATTGGTAGAGAAGCTATATTAAAAGTTCATGTTAAAGATGTTAAATTAGGTGATGATGTTTCATTAGAAGCAATAGCAAAATCTACTCCAGGAGCTGTAGGAGCTGACTTAGCTAATATAGTAAATGAGGCAGCTTTAAGTGCAGTAAAACATGGTAGAAAATATGTTATTCAAGAAGATTTAGAAGAAGCTGTAGAAGTGATTATAGCTGGTAAAGAGAAAAAAGATAGAATTATGTCTCCACATGAAAAGAAAATTGTTGCATATCATGAGGTTGGTCATGCATTAGTAGCAGCATTGTTAAATAATACTGATCCAGTACATAAGATTACTATTATTCCTAGAACAATGGGAGCTTTAGGATATACAATGCAATTGCCAGAAGAAGAGAAATATCTAGTTTCAAAAGATGAAATGATAGAACAGATTTCAGTTATGTTTGGTGGTAGAGCAGCTGAAGAAGTAGAATTTAATAGTATAACAACAGGAGCATCAAATGATATAGAAAGAGCTACTCAAACAGCTAGAAATATGGTTACTGTTTATGGTATGACAAACGAGTTTGATATGATGGCTTTAGAGTCTCCAGGTGCTAGATATTTAGATGGAAGAAATGTTAGAAATTGTTCAGAAGAAACCTCAACTAAGGTTGATCAAGCAATTTTAAAAATAATAAAAACAGCTCATGAAAAAGCAGTTAATATATTAAAGGAAAATAAAGATCTTTTAGATGAAATTTCAGATGTATTATTAGATAAGGAAACTATTATGGGGGAAGAATTTATGGAAATTGTTTATTCAAAATACCCTAAAAGAAGAGAAGTTTATGAAAAGATTAAAAAAGAAAAAGAACTTTTAAAAGAGCAAGTTATGGAAAAAAGAAAAGAAAAAGAAGAAGCTATAAAGCAAGCTAAAGAGGAAATGCTAAGACTTGAAAAAGAGCAAATGTCAATAGAGAGTGAAGGAATTGAAGATCTTGTATCAGAGTTAGAGCATGCTTCAAAAAATGCTGAAAATAATGAAGAGGTTTCTTTAAAAAAAGACAATAAAGAAACTAGCTCTGAAGAAGAAAATAAAGATAAATAATAATCTTTAAGAAAAAAACACTATCAAAATTCATTAAATAATGATGAGATAGTGTTTTTACCTTTTATAGATATAAGAAACAAATGGATTTCATTCAATTTAATAACAAAATAAACAGTAAAGTATATAAAAAATTGAATCATGAATAATTGTATAAAAACTTATGAATGGATATAATTTAAATAATAGCTAAGAAAGGAAGAAAAAATATGGTAGGATTAAAGGAAGATATGTCTAAAGAAGTTGAATTTTTAGTGGAAAAGAAAAAGCTAGAGGAAATTTTAAATATAATAAATGAAGAAATGTTAGCTTGTATAAATAAAAGAAAATTTGTTACTCAATATATCTTAGATTATAGAAAAAATGCATTAGAAGAATATAGAGATGATGAAGATAAATTAATAGAATATTTCGATCATGAAAGATTTGTAAAAGAACAAGCTTTTAATACTATAGATAGAAAATTAAAAGAACTTACTATACTTAAAGATTCACCTTATTTTGGTAGAGTTACATTTAATGATAAAGAATTTGATGAAGTAGATACATTATATATAGGTAGGTTTGGAGTAACTCCTGAAGGAAATTATGAGCCAGCTATTGTAGATTGGAGAGCACCAGTAGCATCATTATTTTATCATGGAAGTTTAGGTGAGGCTAAGTATAAATCACCTGATGGTGAAATAAAAACAGATATTTTAGGTAGAAGACAAATTATTGTAAAAAAAGGTGAGTTACAAGGGTTATTTGATTCTGCTATAGATGTAAAAGATGATATACTTCAAATGGTTTTAAGCTCTAATAGTTCTGAGAAGTTAAAAGATGTTATTATGACTATTCAATCAGAACAAGATGAGATAATAAGACAAGATAGAATAAAAAATATAGTTGTCAATGGAGTTGCAGGAAGTGGAAAAACTACAATTGCTCTTCATAGAGTAGCATACTTATTATATAATTATAGAAAAGAACTACAAGATAAGGTATTAATATTGGGACCAAATAGTATTTTTATGGAATATATTTCTCAGGTGTTACCTAGCCTAGGAGAGGTAGGTGTTAAGCAACAAACTTTCTTAGGTTTTGCTATGCATCAATTAGGAGAAAATTTAAATATCATTAATTTTGAAGAGTATTTAGAAAACTTAGTTAGTGGAAATGAAGAAATTGTAAATGATGCTAAGTATAAAGCTTCTTATGAAATTATAGAAGATTTGGATAATTTAATAAATGATTTGAATAATAACTTTTTTGCTATAAAAGAAGTTAAATATTTTGATAATATAGTAATATCCATAGAAGAAATACAAGAATTATTTAATAAGCATTATGCATATATGCCTTTATTTAGAAGAAGTGAAAAAATAAAGAGAATTATAGTTTCAAAAATAAAGGATAAGAGAGATGAAAAAGTTTGGTTATTAAATAAAGAAATAAAAGAACTTAAAGAATCATTAACACCAGAAGAATTATTAAGAGATGAAAATAATATAGAATTTAGAAGAAAGATTAAAATAAGAGAAATAGTAGGAGAAGTTATAAAGGCCAGAAAAGAATTAGAAACTTGGATTAACAAGAGAAATATTATTGAAATATACAATGAATTTAATACTTTTAAAGCTCTTACTATTAATGATTTAGCTCCAATATTATATTTAATGATTAAGCTAGATGGTAAAAAAGCAAAAGAAGATTATAGACATGTAATAATAGATGAAGCTCAGGATTATTCACCATTACAATTTAAAGTAGTTAAAGAATTAAGTGGAACAAAATATTTTACTGTAGTTGGTGATACAAATCAAAGATTAATAAAATTAAATGAAGAAGCCGCTATGCTAAATTTAGATAAAATTTTAGATGAAAGTGGAACAGAATTTTATAATTTAAATAAGAGTTATAGAAGTACTTATGAAATAATAGAGTATGCAAACCAATATTTAAATGAAAATAGAATAATTCCTTTAGTAAGAAATGGAGATGCCGTACAAGAAATTAAATGTAATAGTGAAGAAGAGTTTACGGATATTTTAATAGAAAAATTAAAGGAATTAAATAATAAAGGATTAGATAGTATTGCTATAGTAACTAAAGATGGAGATGCTTTAGAAGAAGTATGGGAAAAAATAAAAAGAAAAGTTCATTTAGTTAAATTTAATAATGAAGATGTTCTTTATAAAGGAGGAAATGTTATAATACCATCATATTTTGCAAAGGGATTAGAGTTTGATGGAGTTATAATGATAGATTTCAAAGAAAATAGAAAAGAAGATAATTTATTAAAATATATAATGTGTACTAGAGCACTTCATAACTTAATTAACATTAATTTGAAATAGAAAATTTTAATAAAATATACAAATTAATATTTAATACAAAAGCCATAATTTTTAATGTTGAAAATTATGGCTTTTTTATGTGCAATAATAAATTTAATTACTTTATAAAACAATATGAAATAAACATAAATTATAAAAATAGAATATGTATAAATATTAATCATAAAACAATTTAAATGCATAAAATATATAAAAATAAGAATGATTATAAATTTTTATTGCATAAATATAAAAAATGTGTATAATAATTAATATCAACTTGAAAAGGAGAATGGTTATGAAAAAATTAAACAAAGTAGTTTTAGCTTATTCAGGAGGTTTAGATACTTCTATAATAATACCTTGGTTAAAAGAGAATTATGAGTGTGAAGTAATAGCTGTAGTTGGAGATGTTGGACAAGGAAAAGAATTAGAGGGACTAAAGGAAAAGGCAATAAAAACAGGAGCAAGTAAAATATACATAGAAGATTTAAAAAAAGAATTAGTAAATGAAGTAATTATTCCTTGCTTAAAAGCTAATGCATTATATGAAAGTAAATATTTATTAGGAACAGCTTTTGCTAGACCAATTATAGCAAAAAGATTAGTTGAGATAGCTAAAGTAGAGGGAGCTACTGCTATTGTACATGGATGTACTGGTAAAGGAAATGACCAAGTAAGATTTGAGTTAGCAATTAAAGCATTTGCACCAGATATGAAAATAATAGCTCCTTGGAGAATATGGGATATAAAATCAAGAGATGAAGAAATAGAATATGCTATAAAGAAAAATATAGATATACCATTAACTAAAGAAACTAATTACAGTAAAGATAAAAATTTATGGCATTTAAGTCATGAAGGACTTGATTTAGAAAATCCTATGAATGAGCCAAAATATAAAAATATTTTAGAAATGTCAGTTACACCAGAAGAGGCGCCAGATAAAGCAACATATATAAAAATTTATTTTGAAAAGGGAATTCCTAAAAAAATAAATGATACTGAATATGATGAAGTGAAAATAATTGAAGTCCTTAATAAAATAGGTGGAGACAATGCTGTAGGAATAATAGATATAGTTGAAAATAGATTAGTAGGAATGAAATCAAGAGGTGTATATGAAACACCAGGAGGCACTATTCTTTATTATGCACATAAAGAATTAGAAAGTTTATGTTTAGATAGAGAAACTATTCATTATAAAGAATTAATGGGCAATAAATTAGGTGAAATAGTATATTATGGTCAATGGTACACACCTTTAAGAGAAGCTATTATGGCATTTGTAGATAATACTCAGCAATTTGTAACTGGAGAAGTAACGCTAAAGCTATATAAAGGCAATATAATAACAGCAGGTATTAATTCTAAATATTCTTTATATGATGAGGAAATTGCTACTTTTGATGAGGATGAGGTATATAATCAAAAAGATTCAGAAGGATTTATAAATTTATATGGATTACCATCTAAGGTAGTTGCTATTAAAAGAGGAATTAAATAGGAGGTATTTGTGATGAAATTATGGGGCGGAAGATTTGAAAAAGATACTAGTGAAGAATTAAATGATTTTAATTCTTCCATTCATGTAGATTCTAGAATGTATTTAGAAGATATTTCAGGAAGTATAGCTCATGTAACAATGTTAAGTAAGTGTAATATAATTAGCAAAAAAGATAGTGATTTAATAGTTAATGCTTTAAAGGAAATATTAATGGATATAGAAGAAAATAAGTGTAGATTTTCAAAAGATGCAGAAGATATTCATATGAATATAGAAACTTTGCTCATAGAGAAAATTGGCGATGTAGGCAAAAAGCTACATACAGCTAGAAGTAGAAATGATCAAGTTGCATTAGATATTAGAATGTATTTAAAAAAAGAAATAAGAAATATAAGTGAATTATTATTAAATTTACAAAAAGTATTATTAGATTTAGGAAGAGAAAATGTAAAAACTATAATGCCTGGATATACACATTTACAAAGAGCGCAAGGAATTACATTTTCACACCATTTAATGGCTTATTCAGAAATGTTTAAAAGAGATTATGAAAGATTAGAAGATTGTTATAAAAGAGTTAATTCAATGCCATTAGGGAGTGCTGCTTTAGCAACAACAACCTATTCTATTGATAGAAATTTAGTAAAAGAATTATTAGATTTTGAAAGTGTAACAAAAAATAGTATAGATAGCGTATCAGATAGAGATTTTGTAATAGAATTAGCTAATGATTTAAGTTTGATTATGATGCATTTATCTAGATTTAGTGAAGAAATTATTTTGTGGTGTTCTTCAGAGTTTAGCTTTTTATCAT
This sequence comes from Clostridium tarantellae, assembly GCF_009295725.1. GTDB lineage: Bacteria > Bacillota > Clostridia > Clostridiales > Clostridiaceae > Sarcina > Sarcina tarantellae. The sequence continues at coordinate 22,773 of NZ_WHJC01000013.1, read as the reverse complement.
TAGATGATGAATATTCTACAGGTTCAAGTATAATGCCTCAAAAGAAAAATCCAGATGTAGCTGAGTTAGTAAGAGGTAAAACAGGACGAGTTTATGGAAATTTAATGGCTTTATTAACAGTTATGAAAGCATTGCCTTTGGCTTATAACAAAGATATGCAAGAAGATAAAGAACTAATATTTGACTCTATTGATACTGTTAAAAGTTGCTTGCCTATATTTGGTGCAATGTTGAAAACTTGTAAAGTAAATAAAGATAATATGAAAAAAGCTTGTTATGAAGGATTCATAAATGCAACAGATTTAGCTGATTATTTATGCAAACAAGGTATTCCTTTTAGAGATGCTCATAAAATTTTAGGAGAAATGGTTTCATATTGTATAAATAATGAGAAAAAATTAGAAGAGTTATCTTTAAGTGAATTAAAAGATTTTTCTAAAATATTTAATAATGACGTTTATGAAGTATTAGATGTAAATAATTCCGTAGAAGCTAGAGATATAATAGGTGGTCCTAGTTCTAAACAGATAAATTTATTATTAGATGAATTAGAGAATTACTTAAAAATAAAATCTGAACATAGTAATTTTAAAATTAAATAAAATTTTAAATTTAGTAAGGGAGATTTATATTTATGAAAAAAGGAATTTTCAAAAAAATATTTACTACTTTAGCAATTTCAATGATGAGTTTATCATTATTAGCCTGTGGAGGTAATAAACCTAAGACGGTTTCAGAAAAAGAGATATTTAGTGAAGATATTAAAGCAATAAAAGATAAAGGTAGTTTAGTAGTTGGATTAAGTGCTGATTATGCACCATATGAATTTCATAAAATAATAAATGGAAAAGATGAAATAGTAGGCTTTGACATTGAGATTGCAAAAGAAATAGCTAAGGATTTAGGGGTAAAACTTGAAATAAAAGATATGAAATTTAGTACATTAATAGGTGCTTTACCTACAGGAAAAATTGATATGATAGTTTCAGGAATGAGTTCAACACCAGAAAGAGCGGAAGTTGTAGATTTTTCTAATATATATTATAAAGCAGATCAAGGAATAGTAATTAAAGAAAAGGATAAAGAAAAATATCAAACACTAGAAGATTTTACAAGTAAAAAAGTAGGAGCTCAAATGGGAACTATACAAGCAGAACTAATAAAAAAAGAAATAAAAGATGTAGATTTAAAATTATTATCCCATGTTAAAAATTTAGTAACAGAACTTAAAGTTGGGAAGATTGATGGTATTGCTGTGGAATTACCTGTAGCAGAAATGATACTAAAAGGAAATAAAGAATTTATTATAGCAACACCACAACTTAAAGATGAAAATAATGGTTCAGCAATAGCAGTAAAAAAAGGATCAGAAGGTTTATTAAAGCAAGTCAATGAAACAATAAAAAAATTACAGGATTCAGGAAAAATAAATGAATTTATAATTCAAGCTCAAGAATTAGCATATGAATAATAAAATTAAGTAAAGATTTCATATTCATATTTATAAAAAAATCAATAAGACTAATAAGTGAATATTAATGCATTAAAATATAATAGGGATTTAAATGAAAACAACATAAATTATGCAGTGTATATGCATGACTTATATATTTATTTAATAAAATATGCATAAATATAAATAAAATCTCAAAAATATTTAAAAAACTATTGCATTTTTATGCAATTAAAGTGTATAATAATTCATGAGGTTAGAAAATTATAGTTAATACAAGGGGGATATAAGTATGAAGATAGGAATGATAAAAAAAATATTCACCATATCAGTGATTTCAATAATGAGTTTATCTTTAGTTGCTTGTGGAGGTAGTGAAGCAAAAACCGAAGGAATAGAACAAACTTCCACTAAAGTAGAAGTTAACAAGGATGTTCAACGTATAAAGGATAAAGGTAAATTAGTAGTTGGATTAAGTGCTGATTATGCACCATATGAATTTCATAAAATAATAGATGGAAAAGATGAAATAGTTGGATTTGATGTGGAAATAGCTAAAGAAATAGCTAAGGATTTAGGGGTTCAATTAGAAATAAAGGACATGGATTTTAATACATTAGTTGGTTCATTGCCAGCTGGAAAGATTGATTTGATAATTTCAGGAATGAGTCCAACACCAGAAAGAGCTGAAGCGGTAGATTTTTCAGATATATATTATACAGCAACTCATGGAATATTAGTTAAAGCTGAAAATAAAGATAAGTATAAAACCTTAGATGATTTTGCAGGCAAAAAAATAGGTGCTCAAATGGGTTCAATACAAGCAGATTTAGCAAAAAATGAAATTAAGAACGTAGATTTGAAATTATTATCAGATGTTAACAACTTAATTATGGAACTTAAAAGTGGAAAAATAGATGGTCTTGCAGTTGAATTACCAGTAGCAGAAATGGCTATGAAAGGAAATACCGATCTTATTTTATCTACACCACAACTTGAAGATAATGAAGGTGGATCAGCAGTGGCTATTAAAAAAGGTTCAAAAGGATTAGTTAAACAAGTTAATGAAACTATAAAAAGATTACAAGATTCAGGCAAAATAGATGAATTTGTAGTTAAAGCACAACAATTAGCACATGAACAATAAGAATTGAGAGAATTTAAACTCTCTCTCTTAAAATAGTATAGTTAGCTTAAGCAAGCTTCAATGTAATTTATAAAAAGTAGCAATAAGCAAGATATTTAAAATGTAAAAGGGGCATTACATTTTAATAAAAAGGGAATTGAGATAAAATTTATAAGATTAGTTAATACAAAATAATTATTTAGAATAGGAAGGGAGAGAGTAAAATGAATTTAGACTTTAATTTTTTAAAGGAAAGTTATATATATTTTTTAGATGGGGCTAAATGGACATTAATAATATCTTTAATATCAGTATTTATTGGAACTTTATTTGGTACATTATTATGTTTTATGAAACGTTCAAAGTTTAAAATATTTAAGATTATATCAACAGTATATGTAGAAATAGTTAGAGGAACACCTTTATTATTACAAATTATGATAGTTTATATTGGAAGTTCAGCGGTATTTGATATAGATATAGATGTATTACCAGCAGCTATAATAGCAATAGCGTTAAATTCAGGAGCTTATGTGTCAGAACTTATAAGAGCTGGAATTGATGCTGTGGATAAAGGACAATTAGAAGCAGCACGAAGTTTAGGAATGACAGAAGGAAAGGCTATGATATTAATAATATTACCTCAAGCTATAAGGAAAATATTACCTGCTGTAGGGAATGAGTTTGTAGCAGTTATTAAAGAATCTTCAATGGCATCAACTATAGGAGTTGCAGAGTTAATGTATGGAGCTAATGTAGTTACAGGTGTTACATATAAAGCTTTTGAGCCATTAATAGTTGCAGCAGTATTTTATTTCATAATGACATTTAGTTTAGGAAGACTTATGAGTTATATAGAAAGGAAGTTGAGTATAGATGATAAAAGTACAGAACTTGCATAAACATTTTGGAAAAAATAAAGTCTTAACAGGAGTGCATGAACATATTGCAAAAGGAGAAGTAGTAGTAGTTATTGGTCCATCTGGATCGGGAAAAAGTACATTTTTAAGATGCTTAAATCTTTTAGAAAATCCTACAGAGGGAGAAATAGTATTTGAAGGTAATAATTTAATTGATAAAAAATGTGATATAAATAAGATAAGAGAACAAATGGGTATGGTATTTCAGCATTTTAATCTATTTCCACATAAAACTGTATTAGAAAATTTAACAATGGCTCCAATTAAAGTGAAGAAAGTTCCAGTAGAAAAGGCAAAAGAAAAAGCATTAGAGCTTTTAAAAAAAGTAGGGCTATTAGATAAATGCAATGCTTATCCAGCTTCTTTATCAGGAGGGCAAAAACAAAGAATAGCTATAGCAAGAGCTTTGGCAATGGAACCAAAGGTTATGTTATTTGATGAACCAACTTCAGCATTAGATCCTGAAATGGTTGGTGAAGTTTTAAATGTTATGAAGGAGTTAGCAGCAGATGGAATGACTATGGTAGTTGTTACTCATGAAATGGGTTTTGCAAGAGAAGTTGGAGATAGAATTTTCTTTATGGATAAAGGAAATATATTAGAAAAAGGTAAACCAAATGAAATATTTAATAATCCTAAACATGATAGAACAAGAGAGTTCTTATCAAAAGTTTTATAGAAAATATTATTAAATGATAGGGTTAAAACTTTAAATATGAGTAGATTAAAACAAATTTTAAAAAAAATACTTTTATAAAATAGCTTAAATCTTTTTAGAATTAAGCTATTTTTTAATTGCAACTACAGTGAAAATATTGAAAAATATGTAATAAAATGGTATATTAATTTTAAATTTAAATATAGGGGGAAAAAAAGTGTTTAAGGGAGAGTTGATTGAAAGAATTAAAATACTAAAAGAAGAAAAGGGAATTTTAATATTAGCACATTATTATGTTGATGGAATTATTCAAGAACTAGCAGATTTTGTTGGTGATTCTTATTATTTAAGTAAAATAGCGAAAGATAGAAAAGAAAATATAATTTTATTTTGTGGGGTAAGTTTTATGGGAGAAAGTGCAAAAATTTTAAGCCCACATAAAAAAGTAATAGTACCTACTTTAGATGCTAAGTGTCCTATGGCTTTTATGGTTAATGAAGAAAAAGTTAATGAAATTAAGACCAATTATGATGATTTAGCAGTAGTTTGTTACATAAATTCAACAGCTGAAATTAAGGGTTTTTCAGATGTTTGTGTAACTTCATCAAATGCTTATAATATAGTGAAAAATTTGAAAGAAAAGAATATATATTTTATTCCTGATAATAACTTAGGAAGATATTTAGCAACAAAATTACCAAATAAAAATTTTATATTTAATGAAGGGTATTGTCCTATTCATCAAAATCTTAAAAAAGATGATATTTTAAAGGTAAAGGAAGTTCATAAAAATGCTGAAATATTAGTACATCCTGAATGTAAATTAGAAGTTTTAGAATTAGCTAGTTTTATAGGAAGTACCTCTGGAATAATAGATTATGCTACAAAAAGTGAGGGTGATGAATTTATTATATGTACTGAAATGGGAATATTACATGAATTAATAACAAAGAATCCTTTTAAAAAATTTCATAGTGTAATTCCAGAGCAGATATGCCCAGATATGAAAAAAATAACATTAGAAGCAGTATATAACGCCTTAAATACATTAACTCCTGAAATACTTTTAGAAAAACACATTGAAATGAAGGCAGTTAAATCTTTAGAGAAAATGCATGAGTTAGGAAGATAAGATGGATAGATATGATGTTATAGTAGTAGGAAGTGGCATTGCAGGACTATATTGTTGCTTGGAACTAAGTGATAGTTTAAAAGTGTTACTTTTAACTAAAGATTCTTTAGAAAATAGTAATTCATCTTTAGCTCAAGGGGGAATAGCTGTATTAAGGTATAAAGAAGATTTTAATTTGTATTTTGAAGATACAATGAAAGCTGGAAGATATGAAAATAATTTAGAAGCTGTTAAAGTTATGATTAATGAATCACAAAATATAATAAAAAAATTAATAAATTATGGGGTTCAGTTTGAAAAAGAAAATGATGAATTGAAATATACCAAGGAAGGTGCACATAGTATAAGAAGAATTCTTCATTATAAAGATGTTACTGGTAAAGAAATAGTTGAAAAGTTGATTTTAAAAATAAAGTCTAAAAAAAATCTTTATATTAGAGAATATTGTGAGATGGTAGATATTATAAAAAATAAAAGTAAAGAAAAAAATTGTGAGCAATGTATTGGAATAGTTGTAAATTTTAATAATGAAAAAAATATGATTTATTCAAATAATGTAGTATTAGCTACTGGTGGAATTGGAGGTTTATTTTTAAATTCAACTAATAAAACTCATATAAAAGGTGATGGAATTGCAATAGCTATAAAAAATAATATAAATATAAAAAATATTAATTATATACAAATACATCCTACAGCATTATATACAAAGAAATCAGGAAGAAGATTTTTGATATCAGAAGCTGTAAGAGGAGAAGGTGGATGGCTTTTAAATCCTAAAGGTGAACGGTTTGTTAATGAATTATTACCAAGAGATGTAGTGAGTGAAAAAATAGCTGAAGAAATGAAAAAATTTAATAGCTCTTGTGTATATTTATCAATTGTTCATTTAGGTAGTAAAGAAATAAAAAATAGATTCCCTAATATATATAAAGCTTGCTTAGAAGAAGGATATGATATAACCAAAACAGTAGTACCAGTAACACCAGCTCAACATTATTTTATGGGCGGAATAGAAGTAGATTTAAATGGACAAACTTCTATGAATAATTTGTATGCAATAGGGGAAACAAGTTGTACTGGCGTTCATGGAGCAAATAGATTGGCAAGTAATTCTTTATTAGAAGCTGCTGTATTTGCAAAACGAGTTGCAAACTTATTAAATAATAAAAAAATTAATAATACTGAATTAAATATAAAGAATATAGAAAATAAAGAATATAAAGATTCATTGACTATTAATAATAATTTAATAATAAATGAAATAAAAAGAAAGGATGAAAAATTTTATGATAAGTGGCTTAAACATGGCAAATATTGATGAATATATAATAAATGCATTAAAAGAAGATATAAGTAGTGAAGATATAACTACCAATGCTATCATTAAAGAAAATGATATTTTAGGACAAGCACAGTTGATATGTAAAGAAGATGGAATATTAGCTGGCATTGAAGTATTTAAAAGGGTATTTGAAAAAATTGGACAAGTTAATTTTAAATCTAACTTTAAAGATGGAGATAAAATAAAAAAAGGTGATGTTATAGGAATTTTAATTGGGTGTGTAAAAAGTATATTAATAGGTGAAAGAACAGCTTTAAATTATTTGCAAAGAATGAGTGGAATAGCTACTTATACTAATAGTTTTGTAAAAGAGTTAGAAGGAACAAAAACTAAGCTTTTAGATACACGAAAAACAACTCCTAATATGAGAATTTTTGAAAAATATGCAGTAAAAGTTGGGGGAGGATATAATCATAGATATAATTTATCAGATGGAATTTTAATTAAAGATAATCATATTGGAGCTGCTGGAGGCATTAAAAAAGCTATACTTTTAGCTAAGGAAGATGCTTCTTTTGTTAGAAAAATAGAGGTTGAAGTAGAAAATTTAGAAATGTTAGAAGAAGCAATAGAGGCAGGAGCAGATATTATTATGTTAGATAATATGAGTTTGCAAACTATGAAAAAGGCAGTAAAAATAGTAAATAAAAGAGCATTAACTGAATGTTCTGGAAATGTAAGTAAAGATAATTTGAAAGAAATTTCAAAAACAGGTGTAGATTATATATCATGTGGTGCTTTAACTCATTCAGCTCCAATTTTAGATTTTTCTTTAAAAAATTTAATTATAATTTAATAAATTATGGTATAACTAATGATATAATAAAAAAGTTATTTAATAACTAAAGATTTATTATAAGAAAGTGAGTAACAATATGAAGCAAAATAACATGAAAAAAATGTTAAAAAACTTTGTTAAAGACAATTGGCTATTTATAGTTATGGTAGCTATAATTCAATTTAAGTCTACAATATTATTAGGTATGCTTAGAACTTCTGGTTCTTTAACTTTTGATTATTCAAGAGCATATTTTATGAAACCACCAATATGGGCGCATATAGCTGTAATTACTTTGATTTTTAGTTTTATGTATTTATTTAAGGAAAAAGGAAGATATAGATATGCTCTTATAGTAGACTTTATAATTAGTTTATTATTTTTAGTAGACATAATGTACTATAGAGCAAATACAAATTTTATTTCCATAAGACATTTACTTCATCCAGAAATTTTTAACCCTACGGGAAAAAGCTTATGGAATTTTTCATTCACAGATATTTATTTTTTTGTAGATTTTATAGTAGCATTTTTAATATGGAAATTTACTAAAATAAAATATATAAAAACAGTTATAAGTAAAAAATGTAGAATTTTAAGTTTTACAGTTGTATTTTTAATAAGTGCATTTACTGTTGGCTTTACACATTATTATATAGATATTAAAGGAAATAATGATAACTATAATTTCTTTAGGATTGCATGGGCCCCTTTTCAAACTTATGGAGATATGAGCCCTTTAGGATTCCATTTTTATGACTTATATTATTATGGTACAAAACATAAAACATTAGATCCCCAAGAAGTAGAAGAAATACAAAGTTGGATAAATGAAAATAAAGAAGATATACCAGATAATGAATATAAAGGAATGTATAAAGGTAAAAATGTTATTGCAGTACAGGTTGAATCTTTAGAAAACTTTGTTTTAAATGAAAAGGTTTATGGTCAAGAAATAACTCCAAACTTAAATAGACTTATGAAAAATAGTTTATATTTTAATAATTTTTATGAGCAAAATAATTCAGGCACTAGTTCAGATGCAGATTTATTAGTAAATACATCTGTTTTTCCAATAAGAGAAGGTAGTACTTTCTTTACTTATCCTTGGACAACATATAATACTTTACAGATGATATTAAGTAAAGAAGGTTATAATAGTATTTCAACTCATGCTGAAATACCAGGTAATTGGAACTGGTCAGAAGCACATAAGGCTTTCAAAGCTAAAACTGTATGGGATGAATCAAGTTTTAATTTAGATGAGAAAATTGGATTAGGACTTTCAGATGGTTCTTATATGAAGCAAATATCAGAAAAAATAAAAAATGAAAAGGATCCATTTTATTTATTCTTCCCTACATTAACTAGTCACGGGCCATTTGAAATGCCAGAAGATAAGAAATTTTTAAAGCTACCTAAAGAATTAGATGAAAATATATTGGGTGCATATTTTCAAAGTATAAGATATACTGATGAAATGATTGGAAATTTCATTGAGACTTTAAAGAAAAATGGTCAGTTAGATAATACTGTAGTAATGATTTATGGAGATCATTGTGGAGTTCATAAATTTTATGATGAAGAAACTCAACAGGCTCCATTAGAAGGAGATTGGTGGAGAGACAATCATAAAAAAGTACCACTGTTAATATATAATCCATTTACTAAAGGAACAGTAATAGAGAAAAATGGTGGAAAAGTAGATATACTTCCTACAATATTATATTTATTAGGAAATGATAGAAATGTATTTGATAATACATCTATGGGAAGGGTTTTAGTAAATACTAATAAAGATTCAACTATTTTAAATAATGGTGAGATTAAAGGAAATCCTACTGAAGAAGAAGAAGTACATTGGAATAAAGCATTTCATGTTGCAGATTTAATTATTGAAGGTAATTATTTTAAAAATTATGGTCAATAATTATAATAAGCAATACTTTAGAGATTATAGTGTTTTGCTATAATCTCTAATTTTTTAGTTGCTATATTTAAAAATACAAAAAAAGGGGTAGTTGTTTTAATAAACTTTATAAATATAATAGAATTTAATTTCATATAAGATTTGTAAAGTATTAGCAACAGGTAGAATTAAATTTTATGAATGATTTAAGTTTAAAAAAAAATAAAATTACCTATTATATTATATTAGTATCTTTAATATTTTTATGTATAATAGGAAGTGTTTTTTTAGGGAGTAGTTTTTTATTTATATTTAAAATACCAATAACTCGAATAAATTTCTTAATATTTCCTATAATAGCTATAGTTGTAATAAAATATCTTTTTAAAAAAGATAATGAAAAGATAAGTTGGACATTTTTAATATTTACGTTATTAAGTTTTTTTCTTATTAGTGGAATTTTAGCTATAGTATGTAATTATATTTGGGATTATAGTTATGACTCTTTATGGTATCATCAAGAAGGGATTGTACGTTTAGCTAAAGATTGGAACCCTTTTTATGAATGGCAACCTAAGGATATAAATATATGGGTAAATCATTATGCAAAAGCACCTTGGATATTTGCCGCTACTATATGTAAAATAACAGGATATATAGAAACGGGAAAAATTTTATCAGTTTTATTACCAATAATAAGTGGATTTTTATCTTTTGCAATATTTTATTTAATAACTAAAGGAAGAATATTTTTATCTTCAATAGGAGCATTAATATTGATAATGAATCCAGTAAATATAAGTCAAATTTTTACTTATTATGTGGATTCACAGCAAGGGTGTTATATAATATTTTTATTAATGATTTTATATTTAATTATTTTTACTAAGGGTTTTAAATATTTTAAATATTTTTCATTATTCAATATAGCTATTTTCTTGAGTAATATAAAGTTTACAGGATTAGCTTATAGTATAGCAATATTAGGAATGTATTTAATATATGTGTTTATAACAAAAGAAAATAATAAAAAAATAAAAGTATTTAACTTTTTATTAATAAGCTTAATAATAACTGTAGGAATAGTAGGCTTTAATCCTTATATAACTAATATAATAAATAAAGGAAATCCTTTATATCCACTTGCTGGTAAAGAAAAAATTGATATAATGACTGATAATATACCCTCTGAGTTTAGATATGATAATGAGTTTAATAAGTTAATTAAGTCATTAATTGCATATCCTATAGATGAAAACATATATGGAAATAGGACAGATTTAAAAGATATGTTTGTATTAAATGAAGATGTGATAAAATATTACTCAAACACAGATCCTAGAGTCAGAGGATTTGGAATTTATTCACCTATATTTTTTCCTATAACATTGCTTTTAATGTGTATATTATTAATAATAAGTAAAAATAAAAAAGTTAAAATAGTGTCTATATTATGTTTAATTGGTTTAATAGGGATAACTTTATATGGTGGTGAATTTTGGTGGGCTAGATATATGGCTTTTACATGGATATTTCCAGTATTAACAGCAATTTTATGCTGTATAAATAAAAAAAATATTATAAAAATTTCTGGAAGCTTTTTATTAGTTTTATTATTTATTAATTCAATTACATTAATTCCATCATTAAAATATAAAATAAAAAAAGGTAAGGATTCAAGAGAATATTTCTTTAGTATATCTAAACCAATAGAAATATTAAATGATAAATTTAAATATAGTAAAGTTAATAAGGCTGAAGAATACCATATTTCTTATATTATAAAAGAAATAAACTAAATAAAAATTATTATTTAAGTTAATTAGATAGTTAAAACTTTATTGCTAGAGTTAAATTTAATACTTCTAGGATAAAGTTTTTTTATTTAAATATATAGGAAATTAATTGTAGATAATAATTTGAAGTTTTGAGATTTAATTTATAAGTGTATAGTAGTATATTAATGGAAATTTGTGATATAATTAGCATGTTTGATTTAGGGAGAAATATGGAATAGATTTATATAATTTTTAAAATAAGAAGATGAAAAAATATTTTAATTTCATAAAATATAAAATTAAAGAAACTATTAGATAAATTAAAAAGAAGAAAGGTAATTTTATATGAAAAAAATAACTATACCAATAAAAAAAATTCTATTAAATAAATATTTTACATTTTTATTTTTAATAATTTTATTACAATTTAAAGCAATGATATTTATGGGAATATTAAATTCACCTAATGCCATGTCATTAAATTTAAATTATTCATATGGAGATTTTTATAAAATAATAATTCATTTGTTATTTCCAGCTTTTTTAGCAACGGGAATTTTTCTTTTTAAAGAAAAGGGAAGATATATATATTTAGTTATAGTAGATTTTTTTGTGAGTTTATTATTATTAATTGATTTAATGCGTTATAGAGTTTATGAAAATTTTGTATCTTTAAGACAACTATTTAATACAGATTTATTTAATCCTATGGACAAGCATATTTTTGATTTAAAAAGAATAGATATTGCTTTATTTTTAGATTTAATAATATTAATACCCATTGTAATATTATTGATATTATTTTATAAAGATAAAGAAAAAAAGAGAAGTATTAAAACTTTTATAGTATCATTTATAATATGTATATCTTTAATTTTTACATCTCATTATTTGGTTGACATAAAAGATGTAACCAATGGAAGGCTTAGTTTATTTAACTTATCATGGTATATAAAATCAACCATGGATGATTTAGGACCAATAGGATATCATGAATATGATATATTTAAATATTCAACAGCTACAAAAAAGCTTTCAAAAGACAGAAAAGAAGAGATAAAAACTTGGTTTGAAAATAATAAAGAAAATTTATCGGATAATAAGTATAAAAATATGTTTGAAGGGAAAAATTTACTTATAATACAATGGGAATCTTTAGAAAATATGGTTGTGGGGAAATCTGTTAATGGAAAAGAGATTACACCTACTTTAAATAGTTTATTAAAACATTCACTATATTTTGAAAATATTTTTGAGCAAAATAGAATGGGAACTACATCAGATGCTGAATTAATGGTTAATACAGGATTATTACCTTTAAGAAAAGAAAAATATGTATTAAGTTATCCTTGGAAAAAACAAAATACCTTACAAATAATGTTAGAAAAGAAAGGGTATACAACCATATCAACTCATGCAGAACCAGGAGGGAATTGGAATTGGATAGAAACACATAAAGCTTTTGGAGCAGATAAGATTTGGGATGTTAACGAATATAAATTAGATGAAGTTATAGGATTAGGGTTAAGTGATAGATCATTTTTTAATCAAGTTGCTGAAAAGCTTAAATTTGTAAAATCACCATTTTATTTATTTATGACCACTCTTACAAGTCATGGTCCTTTTAATATTCCAGAACAATATAGAGATTTAAATTTACCAGAAAAAATTGATAAAAGTTATTTAGGTGGATATTTAGAAAGTGTAAGATACACTGATAAGCAATTAGGAAAATTTTTAAAACAAATAAAGGAAAATGGACAACTAGAAAATACTCTTGTGGTGATTTATGGAGATCATGGTGGATTAAATAAATATTATCAAGCTGACGTAAAAGATTTAAATTTTCAAGGAAATTGGTGGCTTAAAGATGAGTTGAAAGTTCCATTATTTATATTTAATCCATCAATAAAAGGTGAAGTTATAAAGAAAAATGGTGGATTAGTAGATGTACTACCTACTATAAGTTATTTATTGGGAATTGATAAATATGAGTTTGAAAATACAGCTATTGGAAGGAATTTGTTGAATACTAATAAAGATGCTACATTAACATCAGGGGGACAAGTTAAAGGTAAAGTAAAAAATAAAAATGAGCAAAAACACCTAGATGATATGTTTTCTGTTAATGAAGATTTAATAAAAAGCAATTATTTACAAAATAATACAAAAAACAAAGATAATAATTAATATATTTTGTAAGTAAATTATTGTAAATAACAATGATATTATGTATAATTTGATACAAATAAATATTATATAAGAATAGGAGTTTTTATGAATAGCAATTTATTAAAAGGAGTTGGCTTAATAATAATGTCAGCTTTATGTACCTCTTTTGGTCAGTTGTTTTGGAAAATAGGAGTAAATAACCAAAACAAAAAAGTTTTACTAATAAGTTTATTTTTAGGTTTTGTATTATATGGAATAGGTGCTATTTCAATGATAATAGCATTAAAATTTGGAGAATTATCAGTTTTACATCCTATTATGTGTGTAGGATATATATTTGCATTATTAAATGGAAAAATTTTTTTAAAGGAACAAATAACTATTGTTCAATTTTTAGGAGTTATAATTATAATTTTAGGAGTTATCTTTATTACTAGAGGAGGAAAAAATGCATAGTATTTATATAATATTTCCTTTAATGACTTTTATAGGTTCATTAGGAGGGTTTTTCTTTAAAAAAGGAGCGGAATATTTAATTGACATAAAAAGCTTATTCTTAAATTGGAGGTTATACATTGGAGGAATATTATATGTAACAGCAGCTTTATTAAATATATTTGTACTTAAATTTTTACCTTACAGTATAGTTGTGCCATTAACGGCAATGACATACATATGGACTATGATAATTTCAAAAATAATGTTAAAAGAAAAAATAAATTTAAATAAAATAATAGGAGTAATTTTAATAACTATTGGTTCCATATTTATTGCTATATAAAATATAATTTATAATTTGTAATATTACAAATACATTAAAATTAATATAAAACATTGATTTATATTAGATTAAATTTAAAAAGGAAGTGATATTTATGGATAAAATATTATTAATAATTCCATGTTTTAATGAAGAAAAAAATATAAGTAAATTAATTAAAAGAATAAGAGAAGTTAATGAAAATTTTGATATTTTAATAGTTAATGACTGTTCAAAAGATAAAACTTATGAAATAGCAAGACAAATGAATGTTAATATTTTAGATCTTCCATGCAATCTTGGAATAGGTGGAGCAGTGCAGGCAGGATATAAATATGCTTATAAAAAAGGGTACAAATATGCAATACAAGTTGATGGTGATGGTCAGCATGATCCTGCTTATATTTATAAATTAAAAGAAAAGCTTGATGAAGGATATGATTTAGTAATAGGTTCTAGATTTATAAAAAAAGAAGGATTTCAATCAACTTTTACTAGAAGAATGGGAATAAAGTTTTTTTATTATTTAATAAAATTATTGACCAGAAAAAATATAACGGATGCAACTTCCGGATTTAGATTAGCTAATAAAAAAGTTATAAAATTTTTTGCTGAAAATTATCCTACTGATTATCCAGAGCCTGAAACTATAATAACATTAATAAAAAATGGATTTAAAGTAGAAGAAGTTCCAGTAAAAATGAAAGAAAGAGAAAAAGGTGAATCTTCCATTAGTTTTTTAAAATCTATTTATTATATGATTAAAGTTACATTAGCTATATTATTTTCATACTTTACACAAATAAGGAGTATAGATTAATGGATAAAATATTACAAATAATAATGATTATAAGTTCATTTATATTTACAAGTTTTATAGTATATATGATAAGTAAAGGAAAAGTAGAATTAAAATATGCACTAACATGGTTATTTACAGCATTAACATTTATTATAATTAGTTTATTTCCAAGCATATTAAATGGTTTATCATTAGCTTTACATATATTAACACCAGTTAATGCATTATTTTTAATAATAATAACATTTTTATTATTAATTATTTTTACATTAACAGTAGCTATATCAAAAATAAAAAATCAAGTTATATCTATATCACAAGAAATTTCAATATTAAAAGAAGAAATAGAAAAGGTAGATGATATTAATGATGATATTAATATAGATGAAAAGAGGATAATATGAAATATTTTTTAGAAAAAGAAAAGAAATATGCTATTGGCTTATTCTTCATTATAACAATTATGTTTATTTTAGGATTATTAATAACAAAAAAATATGGAAATTATTTTTTGCTAGGTGATCCAAATTTATTAAATAATGATGATGTAAGATATTTAAATACAGCAAGAATATTATTACAAGAAAATAAATTAGTTTATCACGGTTTAGAATCAAGTGTATTTATTATGCCTGGGTATCCTTTATTTATGGTTGGTATAATGAAAATTTTTGGAACAGGTATTTGGGGAACTATAGGAATAAAAATAGCACAAATGGTTTTACAGTGTATAAGTGCATATATTATATATTTAATTTCAAGAGAATTATTTAATAAAAAGGTAGGAATAATAGCAGTTATCTTTACAGCTATTTACTTACCAGAATATGTTGCTGCCAATTTAATTTTAACAGAGGTTTTATTTAAGTTTTTATATTTGTTATTATTTTATCTTTCAATTATTGCAATAAAAGAAAATAAAACTAAATGGTATATAATTGCTGGTATTATATGGGCGGCAACTTGCTTGGTAAGACCTAATGCAGCAGCATTTCCTCTTTTTATAATAATTTATTGGATAGTAAAAAAATATAAAGTTAAAGATATGATAAAATATGCATCTATAGTAGCTGTTATTTTTGCTATAATGTTTTCACCATGGTGGATTAGAAATTATAAATTAACAGGAAAGTTTGTATTATTTACTGAGTCTTCTGCTAATCCTAAATTATTAGGAACACTTATTAGATGGCAAGAACCCTCTTTTGTGGATCAAATATCACCAGAATATAAATTTAAAGAATATTTTAGAGACAATGCATATTTATCAGAAGAGGAACAGAGCAAGTTAGCTAACATTATTTTAAAAAAGAGTTTTGAAAATGAACCTATAAAATATGCTTTATGGCATACTGTAGGTAAAACTATAGAATTATATAGGCAACCATATTATTGGAAACCTATATTAGGAGTAAGTGCAATAGAAGCTCAATTAGAGCATTCATTTTATTTAGTTATGGGAGTATTAGGAATTTTAGCAATGCTAATAACAAAGAATAAAAAAGCACGAATGTTATTATTATTTTTAGTTATTAATACTGTTACTTATTGGCCTTTTATAACTTTTGATAGATATGGATATCCTAATATGTTTTGTTTTATTATAGGAGCTGCTTATATATTTAATATAATACTATCATTAAGAAAAAATGGTGATGAAATTACAAAAGCATTAGTTTAACTAAAATTTGAGAGAATTTTTCAATTTTTATAAATGATGAGATGAATGAACATAATAGCTTGCTGGAAATATAAAATATTTCTGGAAGAAATTTCTTATCAATTAAGTTATAATACTAATGCAGGTTTTCAACAACAAGTGGTAAACTTGTAGTACTGTAGATTATACGGTATTAAAGGAAGCTTTCACTTCTATAAGTGGTAAGTATTTCACGATAATTATGACATAAACATAGAAACTGAAAATATTTATTTAAAAATAAATAATTTAAAAAATAAGTTTTCAAAAACCTATTATAGATAAACTAAAGAAAAAATTAGAAATTTAAAGAGAATATTTTAGGAATTATTTATAGCTTAGAATATATATTTAAAATGAAATTTTGGACTATATAAAAAGATTTTATTTAAATATAGTCCTAAATTTAGTTTTTAGACTATGCATTTAGATTTTCAGTAGTATATAATTTTATCAAAAATTAATTGATAATTTGAAAACTTTATTAAAAGTATAAATAAAGTTCCTAAAAAAATTATAAATAAATAATCATTATAAAATATATATTTTTAGGAGAATAATAATGAAAAATAAATTAGATGATTTTAAATTATCATATTATTTTATTTTAGTATCTTTAATATTTTTAGCTATGATAGGAAGTATTTTTGTAGGAAGTTCAGTACTATTTATTTTTAAAATTCCAATAACTAAAATTAACTTCTTAATATTTCCATTAATAGCAATATTGTTTATAAAATTAGCTTTTAAAAAAAATAATAAAGATATAAATTGGAGTTTATTAATAGTCATATTAATAAGTTTTTATATTGTAAATATAGGAATTTCTATTGGGTGTAACTTAATATGGGATTATAGTTATGATTCTTTAGCATATCATCAAGAAGGAGTAATTAGATTAATTAATGGATGGAATCCATTTTATGAATCTAATAATGATTCTATTAATTTATGGGTAAATCATTATGCAAAAGCACCTTGGATTTTTGCAGCAACTATTGCTAAAATAACAGGTCATATTGAGTCAGGAAAAATATTATCAGTATTAATTCCATTAATTTTAGGAGTTTTTTCTTTTGGGGTTTTTTACATTATTACAAAGAAAAAAATAGTTTTATCTAGTATATTAGCAATTTTATTAGTAATTAATCCAGTTAATATAGGACAGTCTTTTACTTATTATGTAGATTCTTTATTAGGATGTTATATTTTATTTTTATTAATGATTTTATACTTAATTATATTTACTGATGGACTTACATATTTTAAATATTTTTCAATGTTTAATATAGCTATATTTATGTGTAATATTAAATTTACAGGCTTAGCATATGCAGGTGGAATATTAGGAATGTATTTTATATATGTATTGCTTACAGCTAAAGCAAAGAAAAAGCTAAGAATATTTGCATTTCTTTTAATTAGTTTAGTAATAACTGTAGGAGTAATTGGATTTAATCCTTATATAACTAATACAATAAATAAAGGAAATCCGTTATATCCTTTATCAGGTGAAGATAAAATTGATATTATGACACCTAATACACCAGAAAATTTTAGATTTGATAGTGAGTTTAGAAAGGCATATGAATCATTATTAGCATATCCAACTAATGAAAATTATAAGGGCAATATTATAACAGGAAAGGATATGTTTAAAGTAGATAAAAATGTTTATAAGTTTTATGCTGGAGTAGATCCAAGAGTAAGAGGTTTTGGTATATATTCAACAATATTTTTGCCTATTAGTTTAATTTTAGTGATCTTACTTATAATTATATGTAAAAATAGAAAAATACAAACTACTTCTATATTGGCATTAATAGGATTAATATCAGTAACTTTATATGGAGGAGAGTTTTGGTGGGCAAGATATGTAGCATATATATGGCTTTTTCCAGTTCTAGTATCAGGATTATTAGCAATAAATAAAAAAATATATGTAAAATTATTAGGATATTTAATGATAGTTTTATTGTTTATAAATTCAGTTATGATTATACCATATACAGCTGAATATAAACTAGAGCAGTCAACATTAATAAAAGCACATATTTTTGAGCAAAAGCAACCAATAAAAATAACTAAAGATAATTTTCAATATAGTTATGAAAATAAAGCAAAGGAATACAATATTGATTATATTTTAAATTAAAATTAAGTAGGTGAAAAAATGACTTTATTAAAAAATATTTTTAAATTAATGAGGCCAAAACAGTGGATTAAAAATTTCTTTGTTTTTGGAGGATTATTATTTTCATACAGTTTCTTTGATTTAAATAAGGTTATAACATCAATAATAGTTTTTATATTATTTTGTTTCATATCTTCAACTGTATATATAATGAATGATATTTTAGATGTAGAAAAAGATAGAGTACATCCAAAGAAAAAATTTAGACCAATTGCTAGTGGAGCAGTAATGCCAAGAGAAGCCGTAATTGCAATGATAATATTATTAGTTATAAGCTTAGGTGGAGGATTTTTAATAAATAAATTAGTATTTGGAGTATTATTATTATATTTAATAAATAACATAATATATTCATTTAAAATTAAACATGTAGTTATATTAGATGTAATATCAATTGCTATAGGGTTTTTATTGAGAATTTTAGCAGGAGGTATTGCTATAGATGTATCACTTTCAAGTTGGATATTATTATGTACTTTCTCAATATCATTATTTTTAGGTTTTGAGAAAAGAGCTAATGAACTTGTAAAATTAGAAGGAAAAGCTAATGAGCATAGAAAAATATTAGATGAGTATTCATCAGAATTATTAAATGATTTTACTAATGTATCAATGACTTGTACTATAATTTCATATGCTATGTATACTTTTATGGCATATGATCATAAATATATGATGATTACAAATTTATTTGTGGTTTATGGATTGTTTAGATATAAATATTTAATAGTTAAAAAAGGTGAAGGTGGAAGTCCAACGGAAACAGTTTTAACAGATAAGAGTATAATAATTAATGTATTAGTATGGGCTGTTACAAGTGGAGCTATATTAATGTTTTTTAGATAAAATTTAATTAATAATTGAAATTTAAATTAATGAGCACAAAAAAATAAGCAGAAGTATACTCTGCTTATTTTTAATTTTTGAAATAATTTTTAGTATAATATTTTAGTAAAGTTTAAATAGATTTTTTTATATTAGGAGGAAATATGAAGAAAATAAAAGTTGCATTATTTGATATTGACAAAACTTTAATTAAAGGAGATTCTATGTTTCATTTATTAAAGTATACAGTAAAAAAATACCCGAAATCCACTATTAATCTTCCCTCATTATTTTTTACTTTAGTTAGTTATAAGTTAGGAATGATTACTACTAAGAAGGCAAAAGAAAAAACTTTTTTCACATTAAATTACTTAAATGAAATAGATTTAAAAGATTTTTATGATATAAGTATAAGAACAAAAATGTTTGCTTCTGCTATTGAAGAGATGAACAAATTAAAAGCAAAAGGCTATTACATACTTTTAGTGTCAGCATCTCCAGAATGTTATTTGAAATATTTTGAAGAAGAGGATGTAGTGGATTTTGTTATAGGAACAAAACTAAAAAAGAAGGAAGAAAAATTTTTAAATGAAATAGTAGGTGAAAATTGCAAAGGAGAAGAAAAAGTAAAAAGAATAACTTATCATTTAAAAGAATGCGGATATGAAATAGATAAAAAAAATTCAGTAGCATATTCAGATTCTTTATCAGATATCCCAATGTTTAATTTAGTAGATAAGGCTTATTTAATAAATTATAAATCTACTCATAATGTATATGAAATATTAAAATGGAAATAGGAGATTTATGCTTAGATTTTGTTTTTTAATTTTTTATGATGATTTTATTAGGTAAATTAGGAGAATTTTCATTTAAAAAAGTATAAGGAACTTTAAATTTAAAATAAAAACATGATTTGTTCAATTAATTTGAAAAAATCATGTTTTTTATTATGAAAATTAACAATATAAAAATTAAATTTGAAATATAGAAAAAATTTTAATTTTAGGTTACAATATACAAAACAAAATTACAATAGTATTAAAATGAGGTGATAATGAATGTCAATAAAGAAAGAAAAGAAAAATAGAAAATTTAATGAAAAAAAATTAAAGCCCACAAATAAAATAATCAATATAATTATATGGTTAATCTTTGGAGTAGTTATAACTTTAGCATCAGAATTACTTCAAAGAGGAAATTTAGATTCTTTAACATATTATTTAGAAAATAATTTTAAAATGTTCATAACAAATTATCTTATAGTTTTAACAGCAACTGCTAGTGCTTTTATATTTAAAAAAGGACGAGCACTTTATTTAATTATAAGTAGTATAATTCTTATGGCTTCTTTATTAAGTGGGGTTATGATTAAATTTAGAGGTACTCCATTTATATGGGCAGATATTTATTCAATAAAGGAAGGATTAATAATAGCTAAAAAGTATTTAAATAAAGAAATTATAGTACCTATTTTAGTTGGAATAATAATAATAATATTATTATTAGTTACACTTTGGAAAACAGAAAAACATAATAATTTAGGAAAAAAGACAATAAACAAATACATAAATATATATGGAGTAATATTAACAGTAGTTTCTTTCATTTTTGCTAATAGTTATATTTTATATTTAGATAAAACAAATAAAAAAGTAAGCTTTCCTTGGGATATACCTTCAAGTTATAGTCACAATGGATTTATGTACTCATTTCTTGAAACAGCTTCTGGATTTAAAGTAGATAAGCCAAAAGACTATAATAAGAAATCCATAGAAAAGATTGGTGAAGAATTAAATGAATACAATATATTAGCGTTTAATGAAAATGGAATAGCAAATGATTATGATAATGAAAAACCAAATGTTATTATAATTCAATTAGAGTCTTTTATGGATCCTAAAATACTTTCAGAAATAAAAATAACTAATGATGTTTTAAAAAACTATAGAAAATTATATAATAGTTATCCTCATGGAATAGTTAATGTACCAACTTATGGAGGTGGAACTGTAAGATCAGAATTTGAAGTGTTAACAGGATTTACAACGGATTTTTTACCAATTGGAGAAATTCCAAATAATAATATTTTAAAAAAACAACCTGTAGAAAGTTTAGCATATATTTTAGATGAACATGGATATGAATCTTCAGTTGTTCATAATTATATAGGAAATTTTTATGATAGAGATATAGTATATCCTAATTTAGGATTTAATAATTATATTTCTATGGAATATATGGACAAGCCAAGTGAAAAAAGTGAAGGACAAGATATGTATCCAGAAGATATGATAAATTTACAACCAATGGAAGAATTACTTAAACAAGAAAAACCACAATTTATATATAATATAACAGTAGAAAGTCATGGAGGATATGCAGATAATTTAACTAATGAAGATTTTATAGTGAAAGATAAATCTTTAACACCATTGGCAATAAGTCAATTACAATCATATTTTAATAAATTAAAAGGCGTTGATGAATATATAGGAGAATTAATAGATTATTTAAATAATTTAAAAGAACCTACAGTTGTTTTAATGTTTTCAGATCATTTACCTTCATTAGAAGTAATAAATAGAGATAATTCATCTATAAATAGCACTGAAAAATATGAAGCACAATATGTTATTTGGAATAATATTGGATTACCTAATATTACAAAAAACTTAGAGGCATATCAATTGTCAACTTATCTTTTAGATTTAATAAAAATTAATGGTGGCATAATGCCTAATTTTCATAAAATATATGGTAATAAATCTAACTATAAAGAAGAGTTACAAGATATTCAATATGATTTATTATTCGGAGATAAATATATTTTTAATAATAGTAATCCTTATAAAAAGAGTAATTTACATATGGGAATAAATGATATTAAAGTAGAAAAACGCTATATAGATAAAGGTGTTCTTATAGTAAAAGGAGAAAACTTTACGTATAAAAGTAGTATTTTAATTGATGGGAAAATTATCCCAACAAAATTTATAGATGAAAATACTTTAGTTTCTTATGAGTGTAAAGAAGAAGTGAAAAACCTAAGTGTAGGCCAAATTGGAAAATATAACAAAGTGTTAAGTAAATCAAATTCCATAAAATAAATTAAATTTTACATGAAAAATTACTAAATAGAACAAGATATTTTTTATCTATTTATAATTTAAAATATGTTATAAAAATTAAATGTAAATAATAAAAAAGACGTATTTATAT
>NZ_WHJC01000012.1 GCF_009295725.1 Clostridium tarantellae | reverse complement strand
TCCTTGTAAAATTAAGTTTTGGTCGGCAAACCTACTATTATTTTACATCGGAGGTTTTATTTTTTTCTACTCATAGCTATAAGCTTTTTAGAACCACAGGTAAAACCTGTGGTATTCATTAATACAATAAAAAAACTCTTAGATTTCTCTAAGAGTTATTCTCTAAATTATAGCCGTGCACCTCATTTCGACAATAATTTATGAACGTTACCTATGTAGTTAGCTCAAGCCAGACTGATCCACGTCACATGAAAGTAACTGCTTATCGCTGCTTCCTTCCGGACCTGACGAGGTTCACAGGCTTCCATTGCATGGGGCCTGACTCTCAACACCACTTGCATAGGGCAGACTTCACAAATTAAGGCCTAAATGAGGAATTCAATCCTGCTATAGCGGATTGCAGGTTACAGGGCACCGCTGACTCCCCATCTAGCACGACATTGGCGGAGAAAGAGGGATTCGAACCCTCGGTAGAGTTTCCCCTACACACGCGTTCCAGGCGTGCTCCTTAAACCAACTCGGACATCTCTCCATATAATAAATTTTTTTAAAAATTTATTTATTAACTTTTACTAGCTTAGTATAGCATAATAAATATCTTTATTCAAGACATATATTAATTACATTAATAAGCATATTATATTATTTTTTTGCATTATTTTCTTTTATTTTAACCATTAATCAACAAATTTTATACAAAAAAATATATAATAGCAAAGGTATTCATCCCATCACCTTTTTTAAAGGTATGGGAATTGTACCTATTTAAACTAAACCAATTATAGTTTTTTAATAATTATTAAGTATCTTTTAATTTATTGTTATATATGCTTTACTAACATATCCTATTAACCCTTTATGTTTTATTTTGTACCAATGACCAACTTTT
The DNA here is from genome assembly GCF_009295725.1 of Clostridium tarantellae. Classification (GTDB taxonomy): domain Bacteria; phylum Bacillota; class Clostridia; order Clostridiales; family Clostridiaceae; genus Sarcina; species Sarcina tarantellae. The sequence continues at coordinate 30,438 of NZ_WHJC01000012.1, read as the reverse complement.
CCAATTACTTCAATACTTTCATTTTCCAAAAGATATCCTATTACTTCACCATTAGCACTAGGTGTTTGTCTTATTCTCAAACTTGTAGTCACATTTATAACTTTTCCGGTTAATTGTTCTTCTTTATTTTCCTTATTAGACACATCATTATCCTTTATTATTTGTACATAATCCTTAAATACATATCCCTCTGCACCGCTTATTTCAGTATAATACCAATTGCCTAACTCAGCTTTTATTCTAAAAGTTTCATTAGGCATTAAATATGCTACTACTAAACAATTAGTATTAGGTTCTTTTCTTACTCTTAATCTAGTTGTTGTATTTATAACCTTACCTATACGATCATAATTATCTTTAGATGACTTTTTAGCATCTTTTTCATCTTTATTTATATATATTTCTTTAATATATGCATTATGAATATATCCTTTAATACCTTTATATGTTATATAAGACCAATCTTCACCCTTATCTCTTATATCAAAAATATCTCCAACTTTTAAATACCCTAATATTGAAGAATTAGTACTTGCCTTTTCTCTTATTCTTAAACTAGTCTCTACATTTATAACTTCTCCTTTGCCTATACTAGGCTTTTCTGAAGGTTTAGATATACCTTTTTTCCCTTTATTTTCTAATTCCTTAACATAATCTCTATGTATATACCCAATTTTCCCCTTTGAATCTATATAATCCCAGTCTCCATAATGGCCTTTTATATCAAAAATTTGTCCATTAAGTAAATATCCTATTATAGAAGCTGTAGTACTTGGTTTTTCTCTTATTCTTAAATTAGTTGTAATATTAACAACTTCACCTTTTTTAATACAATTATTTTTTTCTGTATATACTTTATTTTCAATATTTTCATCTAACTCTTTAACATATGCCTCATGAATAAATCCTATTTTTCCATTAACCTTTACTTTATACCATTCACCCGTTTTCTCTTGTATTTCAAACATTTCTCCATTAACTAGGTAACCTATAACTTGTGAACTCGTAGTAGCGTTTTCTCTTATTCTTAAATTAGATGTTATGTTAACAACCTTACCTTTTCTAATCTTAAAACTAGGTTTTGCTGCTAATACTGTATTTTTTTTTACTTTTTCACAATACTTATTTTTAGCATAAATTTTTGCTGTTCCAATATTTAATGTAGTAGCAGTGATCAATAATAATGCTAATTTTTTCTTTCCCATCTATGCTCCCCCAATCAATTGGTATTTTTAACCTTTATATAATTATACAATAAAATTGTCGAATAATTCTATATTTTTTTATAATAAGCTTAAAATTAAAATTAAACTTTTATGTATTAATCTTACAAAACAAACAGGTGTAGTTTAAAAACTACACCTGTTTAGAATTTATATTTCATTATTTTTTATACTATTATAAAATTTTTTTAAAAAGTTATAGAATACATAAAATATTACATAAGTACCTATAAATATTTGAACATCTGCAAACAATTTAAATACTCCAAAATCATTAAAGCCTATTTTTTCAACATAATAATTTACTTTATACATGGCTAATATACTAATAGCTAAGGGAAAAGTAAGTGATGCATAAGTTACTGCAAACCCTTTTTTTAATAACCCTGGCAATTTTATATATACTGTTAATAAATTAAATATACTTGTTAAAGCCAAAAATATTATTATAAAATTATTAGGATTTGAAAAAACTGTTAAATATCCTACCAAGCATAAACTTGCTGGAGCTGCTAATATACCTATTATAGGCTTTTGTATTGCAGGTAAAGGATATCTATATAGTCTATATAATATTATAGGCCACATTATAATATAACAAATGAATCCAAAATAAAAAATAAATTTTGATAAATTAATAAAATCCATTCCTGTACTTGTTACTGTTGCTACAACAATACCAATTGGTGGTACAAACCAACTAGGAACTATATGGGTAAAGGTAAAATCTTTTATTCTAAAATAAAAAAATATAATTAATATAGTTATATGAAATATAATACAACTAATCCATAATGATTTTGCAAAAACAGGAAATGACTTTAATAAACTAGATGCAATTAAAAAACCTGCCATATCAATAGTTGGATAAAAACTTCCTAAAACAGGATTCTTTATCTCTTGCCAAACATATTTAGGATGAATAATCATTCTTATAATTTGTAATATTATAACTATTGATGCTACTATTAAAGCTATTGGTTTTATAAAATGCAAGTCTTTAATTTTCCAACAGTTTGCTAAAGTAACTAATCCTAAGCATGTACCACATATTCCTATTGGATATTTTTCTAATTTTTTTATTAAATTCATATATTAAACACCATCCTTTCATATGTAAAATTAAACTTTATATTTATTCTACTCTTTTTACGTCATTAGTGAAATTTGTTTTACATAAAAAAGCTATAGTTTTATTAATATAAATTTATCATTTACTAATATTTGTATTTAAATTGTGCACATATATTAAAGGAACCCATATTTCTTTATTATTTGTATCTTTAATTAAAATTTTATCAAGTTTTCCTTTTAATCTTACATACTCCCCATTACTTACATTAATATTACTATTTTTTTTGCACAAAACTCCTAAATAACTAGAATCTACAATACAGCAATTCATATCTATATCCGTTAAAATAAATTTATCTTTATAAAATTCATCCTCATATATAATGCCTTCAATATATATTTCTTTCCCTAAAAAATTATCTAATTCATGCATTATAATCTCTAATCCTTCATGAAAATTGTCCTTTTTGAGTATTAATTTTTCACTTTTTAATAATTCATGATTTTCCTTTTTTAAATGATCTTTATTAACATGTTTATCATGATATAATTTAACACCTTTAAAATCAAGAGAAGTTTTTAAAATATTTACTTTAGGCAATATTGCTAAAAAAACTAAAGCTATAATAAATATAATATAACCTAATTTAATTCTTCCCCTAGGTGGAATAGTAAATATTTGATTAAACTGTACTATTGATAATATAAATATTATTAAAATAGCTAATATTATGTATTTTTTCATCTTTATATTTATTAATAAAAAAATTTCACCTGTTAATACTAAATTTAATATTAAAAATAATAAACCACATAATATTAAAAACCATATAAATTCATTTAAATTAAAACGTTTCATTCACTCCTCCTAAAAAATAAGACATGATGAAATAAAACATAATGCACTAACTACAAAAATTAATTTTATAACAAAGCTTTTTTTAAATGCTGAAAATAACATTACCGTATTTTTAATATCTACCATAGGTCCTATAATTAAAAATCCTGTAATAGCTCCTAAAGAAAATTTATTCATAAAAGTAGTTGCTACAAAAGCATCTGCTTCTGAACATAAGGATATAAGAAAAGAAAATAACATTAAAACTACTATACCTAAAACAGATCCTTTTCCAACAGTCATTAACGTTTCCTGTGAAATTACTATTTGAAATATTGATGCTAAAGCAGATCCTATTATAAAGTATTTGCCTATTTCATAAAATTCTATAGATACATGTCTTAAAAGCTGCTTAACCTTTCCATCTGTTATATTAATATCTTCACATCCACAAAGACATAATTCTTTTGAATTAAAATATCCATTTTTCAATATATCATTTTCATTGTTTAACATTAACATTATTAATCCTGATAAAATAGCTATAGTTACTCCTAATCCAACTCTTAACAATACAATTTTTATGTTTCCATTAAAAGCATAATAAGTAGATATTATAACTAAAGGATTAACTATAGGTGCTGCTAACATATATGTTATTGCAACATTTAATGGAACCTTTTTTTGAATAAGCCCTTTAGTAATAGGTACAGTAGCACATTCACATATAGGAAAAATAATCCCCATTAAACTTGCTTGAATAGATCCTAAAATTCTACTCTTTGGTATAATCTTATGAATAATCTTTTCTGAAAAAAAAACTTCCATCAATGCTGAAAGCATTGCACCTATTAATATAAATGGCAATGCTTCTAGCATAATACTTGAAAAAATAACAATAAATTTATTTATTACTCCCCCCATAAACTAGTTCCTCTTTTATAAATTTTTTTTATATTATAATCCTTTTGTCAAATATTTTTATTAGATCAGCTCTTAAATTACATTTAAATATATGTGCCTTTAAATTTAGTTCTTCTAATATCATTTTATTGTTTTCAATCATATCATTACTTACTAAATTACACTTATTAAGTACTATTAAATTACTTAATTTTATATAAGGCAGCATTATTGAAGCTATATTTTTATAAAATATATTAAAAGTTGAGCAATCCACCATAGTTATTATAGTTCCTAATTTAAAGTATTGTTTTAGTTTTTTATTATTTATTATTTCTATTATTTTTGTTATATCTCCAACACCATTACACTCAATAATTATTTTGTTAGGTGAATAAAATTTTATTATTCTTAAAATTCTTTCTTCTGTTAATTCCTCATTAGATTTAAACTCTTTTAATGTTATAATTTTATTATTAATTAACTCTTTTCCTTTTTCACATTGAATTAATACAATGTCTTTTTTATTATTAATATTATCTAAATAAAAATTAATAAAAGAACTTTTACCTGATGATAAAAAACCAGTTACTAAATCTATTGAGCATTTCCTCATATAACTCTCCTTTTAATTTAAGAATAATTTTTTTATGTTTTCTTTATTTAAGTTTTTCCCAATAACACATATTTTCCCTGTATAATCTATATTATAATCTTCTATTTTAAATTCATTAGGAACATAATCGAATTTAATCCAGTTATTGTTATTACTCTTAACTATTCCTTTAACTCTAAGGACTTGTCCATAATTTCTATCTTGCTCAAGTTTATTTAAGGCTTCTTTTATTTTATTAATACTATAAATCTTATTAGTTTCTATTCCCCAATTATCAAATACATCATTAGCTACTACTTTTGATTTTTTATTATTTATTACTTTAAATTCTCTATGCTCTATTAAACTCTCTACTTTATCTTCTGCAACTTCTAATATTTTTTTACTGCTTAACCCATTCCAAGAATTAGTTATAATTTTGCATTTTTTATTTATATCTTTTATTAAACTACATACTCTATCTAAATCTATTTGAGATAATTTTTCGCTTCTACTTAGTATTATGGTTTTAGCACTTAATATTTGATTTTTATAAAATTCTCCAAAATTTTCACTATATAATTCTATATTTTGTGCATCAACCACTGCTATTTTCATATTTATTCTACTTCCCTCAATTTTAGCTGAATTTATTGAATTAATTATTTCAGAAAGTTTAGCTACTCCTGAAGGTTCTATTATTATTCTTTCTGGTCTATATTCATTAACTAACAATTTTAAACTTTCTTTAAAATCTCCTGTTATATTACAACATATACATCCTGAAGTTATTTCTTTCACTTCTAACCCAATATCTTTCAATAAACCACCATCAATTCCAACTTCCCCATATTCATTTTCTATAATTGCTATTTTTTCATGCTTAAGTTCTTCACTTATTAATTTTTTTATTAATGTTGTCTTTCCAGCTCCTAAAAAACCTGAAATTATATCTATCTTCAATGAAAGTTCCCCCTTATTGTTATATACCTTTACTGATTATATTCTTTTTCATATATTTTTATTACCTAGTAAAAAAATTAATCAAAAAACTATTTTTTTAAATTTAATATAACAATAAAATAGTTGGCTCTTCTAAATTTCCTGAATGTTCTAGAAGTTGATTGTATAAAACCATAACTTCTTTCCCATATGTATCACTAGGAGCCCAATTTTCACTTAATTTTATAGCACTAGTTGCTTTACCATGTATAAACGCAAAATGTCTTGGATCTGTAGTTCTTAATTTTGGATAGTTTTCAGCTCCTGCATATAATGCTAAATGATCTAAATGTGCTTTTACTCCATCTTCCCAATTTTTAAATTTTTTATGCGCTTTAGGATCTTTATCACTTCCTCCTTTGCTAGTTTTTAACCCACAAGGATTATGATATGATTCATCTAAGACACCTCCAAAATTTCCAAATGCAGTTTCTTTGGCAGCTTGTACATAAGCTAACGCTGGATTAACATCACCATGTATTTTTGAATGCTCCCAATATAAATTTGATAATTCAATAAATTCATTCGTTGCACCTCTTGACTTAGCCCATAATTTAGCATCTTCTTTATCTATAATTGTTTCAGAAATAATTTTTATATCATCATCAAATTCACCACTTAATTTATGAGGAGTTATTGAAATTTTAATATTAAGTAATACCATAAATATTAATGTTCCTAAAATAAAAATACTTTTTATATAGTCTCTTCTAATCAAAACACCACTCCTTTATTACATTAATTAAACTTATAATTATTTTTATGTTCACTTAACCTAATATATTCTTTTAATTATATTGCTATAAAAAAAAGCGTTTACACTACCTTAGTAGTGAACGCTTTTTTATTTATGTTAATTTATATTATTTTGAAATATCTTCTTTAATATCTTCTTTAATATCTTCTTTAATATCTTCTTTAATATCTTGTTTTTTCACCATATCTTTCAACATTAATGTTCTAACTTTTGATTCTTTAGAAAGATAATTTTCTTTTATATATGCAAAAGCTTCTTCATATTTATCTTTTCCATATTGTTTCATTAACATTACGTGAAGATTTGTACCAAACCAAACTCTACAAAAACTCGGATCTAACATCAAAGGTGATTTTCCATTTCCTGATACTTTAATATTTTCTTTATCTTCCATAAGCTTGTTAAAATGATTAATCAACCCCATCATAAGTCTATCACCTGTTTTTGCATCTTCATCTGCTATTGTTATAAAGTAATATGACCATGCATATAAAAGATTTTCTTCTATAGCTATTCCAGCCACTCTATCACCAATTGTTTCTTTTAAACAACTATACATATAGTATGATAACTTCTTATAATTATCATTAAATTTTGACTCAAAAAAATTAATCTCATAACCAACCATCATCTCTAAATTTTCCATAGTTGTACCCCCATCTCTTTTTGTAATTATAGTATAACATAAATGGGTAAGTAAAGCATTACTTACCCACGCTTAGACTTGAAAAAATTTGTTAAAACTTTCCCACATTTTTCATAATTATACCATTTAACATCTAAAAAATGATTTAAATTAGGATTTTGAATAATATTTATTACAGAACCACAAGCTCCTGTAGTTTCATCAAAAGTTCCTATATGAAGTTTTGATAATCTACTTAATAAAATTGCACCTGAGCACATAGAGCATGGCTCTAAAGTAACATACATTTCACATCCATTTAATCTCCAATTATTTAAAACTTTTACCGCTATTTTTATTGCTATTATTTCTGCATGTGCAGTTGGATCTTTTAATGATTCAACTAAGTTGTGAGCTTTAGCTATTACCTCACCATTTTTTACTATAATAGCTCCTACAGGTACTTCCCCTAAATCTCTAGCTTTTTTTGCTTCATTGTAAGCTAATGTCATAAATTCATTCATAATTAAACCTAAGTATAAATTCTAATTTTCTTTATTCTATTTTTTTCTATTTCTTCCACTACAAACTTAACATTAGAGTCTTCTACTTCTTCATTTAATTCTGGCATTCTACCTAATAATCCAATTACAAAGCCTCCTATAGAATCGAACTCTTCTGATTCCATATTAACGCCTATCATTTCACTTAACTCATTTAGCTTCATGCTTCCATCTACCACATACTCGTCCTCTTTAACAACTTGAATTTCTGACTCATTATCATCATATTCATCTTCTATATCGCCAACTATTTCTTCTATTAAATCTTCTATAGTTACAATTCCTACAGTACCACCATATTCATCTAAAACTACAGCTATATGATTTCTATTTTTTTTCATCTCATTAAATAACTCAGTTATTTTTTTAAATTCAAAAGTATAGTATGGCTCTCTCATATATTTTTCTACGGTAAAATTATCTTTATTTTCACCCATTAAAATTAAGTCTTTAACATTTAAAATTCCAACTATATCATCAATAGTTTCGTTATATACAGGTATCCTAGAAAATTGTTCTTTTTTTATAACATCAAGTACTTCTTTATAAGAATCACCATTACTCACAGCTATAATATCAACTCTTTGTATCATAATGTCTTTAACTTGTAAATCACCAAATTCAAAAACATTAAAAATCATTTCTTTTTCCTCAACTTCTAAAACGCCTTCCTCTTCACTTACTCCAACCATAGTTTTAAGTTCCTCTTCTGTTATAAATGGCTGAGTTTTATCTACATCTCCACCTAGTATTCTAATAAAAACACTAGATATTTTTGTAAATAACCAAACAAATGGTTTAAATAAAATTACTACTAAATTAATAAACTTTGCAACTCTTAAAGATACTTTTTCTGAATTTTGTTTTGCTAAAGATTTTGGTGTTATTTCTCCAAATATTAGTACCAAGACAGTCATAACACCTGTTGCTAGTGCCACTCCACCTTCTCCTGAAATTAATTTTGTTGCTAAAGATGTGGCTAATGCCGATGCTCCAATATTAACTATATTATTACCTATTAATATAGCTCCTAATAATTTATTAGGATCTTCTAATAATGTTTCCACCAACTTAGCACCTTTTACTTTTTCTTCAACCATATGACGAATCCTAATCTTACTTAAAGACATAAGAGCAGTTTCCGCTGCTGAAAAAAAACCTGATAGTAATAGCAATACTGCTAAAAGTATAACGTTAAACGTATAGGGTCCCAAAAAATACCACACTCCTGTTTTTATGTTATTTTATATACATTCATAATTTATTATAATATATTAAATTTAATACCTTAGAATATATTTTTAATTTTTTAATACTAAGCAAAAAACCCCATAATATTATGGAGTTTTATCATGGTATCCCCAGTAGGGATCGAACCTACATTTATCCCTTAGGAGGGGATTGTTCTATCCATTGAACTATGAGGACCTATGATGTTTTTAATATAATTTTATATCTATTAGAAATTTATGTCAACATTTTATTACTTATTTTTAACAATTCCATTTAAACAAATATTTGTTAAAGACTCTATAACATCTTCTAAATTAACATCTTCTAAGTTCAAAAATTCATATACAGCTGCTGATGATAAACTACCAAAAAAAGTATGTGCCATTAATGCTGTATTTCCATCATTTATTAATCCTTCTTCTTTTGCGGATTCTAATATAAATTCAATTCCTTTTATATATCTAACTATTCTTAGTCTTAATTCAAATTGTCTATTTTCTTGTCCCCATAATTGGCTAAATATTAATTTAAAAAAATCTTTATTGTTATAAAGCAATGTTAATTGAACTCTACAAATTTTTTTTAACTTATCAATAGCATTTATTCTTTCTTCTTTAATTTCATTTAATTTTTCTTCCCAAATTTCTAACCCTTTATTTATTGTAAAATTAAATATTTCTTCTTTGCTTTTAAAGTTATAATATAATGTTCCTTTTGCTACATTAGCTACTGCTGCTATTTCATCTACAGTAGAACCATTATAACCACTAGTAGAAAAAACTTTTATGGCAGCTTGAAAAATAGCTTTTTTTGATTTATTCATAATTTTTCACTCCATTTAATTTTAAATTTTCATAAATATTTTCTATTATTAAATATTAACTTAATCATATACTATTTAACTTTTTCAAACAACATTAAATTCGCTCTATTTAAATAACCTATTTTTGTTTATAATATACTATTATTATGGTTTTTAGAAATGAGGTTAATTTATATGATAAAAATATATAATAGAATTAGTAAAAAATACGATACCGAACAAGTTGCTGGTTTAAAGTACATAAATTGGTCATACTCTACTCCTTTAGGAAAAAATTTTACAGAATTATTTGTAAAAAAGAAACTTTTTTCAAAAGCTTATGGTTCTTATTGTGATAAAAGCCTAAGTAAGAAAAAAATAAAACCATTTATTGATGAATTTAATATAGATATGTCTATATGTGAAAAATCTATAAATGATTTTAAAAATTTCAATGATTTTTTTGCTAGAAAATTAATACCTTCAGCACGTCCTATAGATAATTCTCCTAATATTTTAATTTCACCTGGAGATGGTAGATTATCTGCTTTTAATAATATAGACTTAGAAAAAGTAGTTCAAATTAAAGGATTTACATATTCTTTAAAAGAATTATTATCAAATGAAGATATTGCAAAAAAATATGAGAATGGAGTTTGTTTAATTTTAAGACTTTGTCCTATTGATTACCATAGATTTCACTTTGTTGATAGTGGTATTTGTGGAGAAACTCATAAAATTACTGGACAATATTATTCTGTAAACCCTATTGCCCTAAATAATATCCCTGAATTATTTTGTAAAAACAAAAGAGAATGGAGTATTTTAAAATCAGATAACTTTGGAGATATTGCAATTGTAGAAGTAGGAGCTACCTGTGTTGGAACTATTATTCAAACCTATACTCCTGGCAAACATGTAAAAAAAGGAGATGAAAAAGGTTACTTTAAATTTGGTGGCTCTACTACTATTTTATTCTTTGAAAAAGATAAAGTTATAATTGATGATGATATTATAGAGCAAACTAAATTAGGATATGAAACTAGAGTACTTATGGGAGAAACCATAGGTAAAAAATTTTAAATCAATAAAGAACCCTACTTAGGGTTCTTTATTAATTTTATTTATTATATTGCTTAACTTTTCTTCAAAAAAATTCAAATCACCATCAAATATAACTAAATTTATATCCATTTCTTTTGCTCTTTCAACAACAGAAGATTTTAAAGGTTTATATGTTGCAACTAAAATTTTTATTACATTTTCTCCTCCAAGTTGATTTGCATATACATTTAATTCATTTAAAGCTACTTCATCATATTTTTTAGAATCTTTACAAGAAATACAAATAAGTACGGAATCTTTTATAGCAACAACATCCAATTCATTTTTAACTCTTGTTTTTTCATCATTCCAGAGAAATAAGACCCCACTTTTTACATCATCTATTACTTCTATTTTTTCTACTATATTTTTAGTTAAAACCTCTAACCAAGTTCCGCTTTTAAATATAAAGCTTTTTATTAAGTTATTTAAAAAATAAATTTTTATATAATCAGTTTCTTCTTTTATTTTTATTTGATTTTTTTGCACTAAAAATTCTAAAGATTTATTTAATATATCTTTTTCTATATTATCTAAAGTTTGATAATCTATTTTCATAAAATTAGGATTAGATTCATCATGAATAAATATAGTATTATCACTTAATCTTATTTTATATTTTTTCCATAATTCTATATTTTTTGCTATGTTTAATGTAAGTTCTTCAATTATATTTAAATTGCAAAAATCAGTAGAATCCACCACTATAGCTCCACCAATACTTTTTATAACATCTTCAACCCCTAAATCAATAAAATCATTTTTCTCAAAAAATATATTGTTTTTAGTAAAAGTTATTAACATTTCTTTTTCAATATCTAAATATTTGCAATCTATATTATTTCTTAAACAAATTGTATATAGTATTAAATTTTCTACACGTTTTCCACAATTTAAATTAAATAATATTTTTTTATTTTTTAACTTGCTCAAAAACTCATCTATTTCCAATTTTAAATTTTCTTTGCACATCTTTTTGCTTAAAAAATTACAGTTTTTAAATTTATTATTATAATATTCTTTTAATGTACTTATATAATTTAAATCTTCTTTATCAAAATAAATAAATATTACTTCTTTAGGTTTAAATTTTTCAGTTAATAAAATTCCAGATTCATTATGTTCATCTATTAAATTAATTATTACATCATAATCCATTTTTATCATTCCTTAATTTAAACTTTGTTACTATTTTATCCTCTATAGATATTTATATACTAAAAGCATCTATAATTAACTCAAGTAATATTTTAATTAGAAAAAAAAGCCTTAGAATAATTAAATTCTAAGACTTTTGGTGCGGCGGAGAGGATTCGAACCCCCGACCAATCGGTTCGTAGCCGACTACTCTATCCAGCTGAGCTACCACCGCATAAATACCATAGTCATAATATCATAAATTAAAAAATAAATCAAGTTATTAGATTTACATTTTTTCCTAAAAATAGATTTTAAATTTAATTAATTTAATAAAATTATTTTATTGAATTTATGAATTCCTTTTTATAAATTTATAATTAATAGACTATGTATTATAAATAATGTAATATATATTTGATTTATAATCTTATATTATTTTACAATATTTTTATACTAAACTTATTTTGGGGTGGTTTTATATGAGTAATTATATTATTTTTACAGACTCAGCATGTGATTTACCAAATGAAATTATAGAAAAATTAGATATAAAATATTTAAGTTTGATTTGTAACTTCAAAGGAAAAGAATACTTTGAAGATGGAGGTATTTCTCTTCCTTATAAAAATTTCTATAACGCTTTAAGAAATAATGAAGACTTGCCTACTACTAGTCAAATTAATTTCTTTAGATTTAAAACAGCATTTGAACCTTATGTAAAAAATAATCAATCTATAATTTATATTGCTTTTTCATCGTCACTAAGTGGAACATATAACAGCGCTAATCTTGCTAAAAATGATTTATTAGCTGAATATCCTAATGCAGATATAACTATAATAGATAGTAAATCTGCTTCTTGTGGGCAAGGTCTTTTAGTTTATAAAGCAGCATTAATGAAAAATGAAGGTTCTTGTAAGGAAGATATTATAAAATGGGTAGAAAAAGCTAAACTTAATGTATGCCATTTTATTGCTGTAGACAATTTAGAACATCTTAAAAGAGGAGGAAGAATCTCTTCAACTAGTGCAACTATAGGATCAATTCTTGGTATAAAACCATTAATAAATGTAAATAATAATGGTGAACTTAAGAATTTTGGTAAGGTTAAAGGAAGAAAAAAAGCTATTAAAACATTATCAGATTATGTTAATAAGCATATTACTAATATCAAAGATCAAACAATTTTCATATCTCATGGCGATTGCTATGAAGATGCGAAATACCTAGCCAACATGATTAAAGAAAATAATAACATTAAAAATATTATTATAAATTATCTTGGTTTAGTAATTGGTGCTCATACTGGTCCTGATATGTTAGCAGTATTCTTTCTTGGTGATAACCGCGAACCTTAAAATGTTCTTATAGTAAAATAAGAGTAAGAATATCACTCTATTCTTACTCTTATTTTTTAATTTATAATAAATTTAGTCTTACTTCCATCCTTATCTGATTTCACTTCTAATATAGCTTCTACCCTCTCTTTTAACTCTGGAACATGTGATATTACCCCTACAAGTCTACCACCTTTTTGAAGGGATAATAAACACTCTATTGCATTATCTAAGGATGCTGGATCTAATGTTCCAAATCCTTCATCTATAAACATAGTATCAATACTTATTCCTCCTGCATAACTTTGAATAACATCTGCTAATCCTAATGCCAATGATAAAGATGCTTTAAACCCTTCTCCACCAGATAATGTTTTAACATCTCTTGCTTTACCTGTATGATAATCTATAACTTCTAAATCTAACCCTTGTTTTTTATTTCCTTTCCCTAAATCTTCTTTTCTTTTTAATTCAAATCTACCAGAAGACATTTTCTCTAATCTTATATTAGCTGCTTGAATTATTTCATCAAAATAAGATGTAAGAACATAACTTTCAAAAGTTATCTTTTTTAAATTTCCTTTATCACCATAAGCTACATTTTCTAACTCAGCTATTATTTTAAATTTATCTTCTTTATATTTTATTTCATTACTAATTTCATTTATTTTTTTTAAGTTTTCCTTATTATTTAATATTCTAGCCTTTAAACTAGCTAAATCTTTATTTAATTCATTTTCTTTAATCTTATAAGTTGAAATTTTTTCTTTTAAATCAATTATATTAATTATTTCTAGTCCTTTTGCATTATTATAGCACTCTTCATAAACAGCTAATAAAACTTTATATTTTTCTTTATAATTATTAATTTCTTCTTCTAATAACTCTATATTATTTTTATCTAAATATGATTTTTTAAAATATTCATAGCTTGGAAATTTATTAAGTTTCAATGCTTTTTCTAACTCATCTTTTTCACTTTCATATTCATTTAAAATATGATTTTTTTCTTTATTACTTAAATTTAAAATTTCCTTAGCTGATGAATAATTGGTTGTAGCTTTACCAACTCTTTCCTGTGCTAATTTTAATTCTTTTTCTGATTTCATTAACTTTAATTTTAGTAAACTCATTTTTTCTTTAACTATATTTAAATCTCTTAAGTCTTTTGGTATTTCTTTTTCTATGCTAGATAAAATTTGCAATTCTGATGCTAAAATAGCTTTATTATCCGTTATTTTTTCTATTAAATCTTTAATTAATAACTCTTGTTGTTGTAAATGCTTTTCTTTTATTTCTTTATCTTTTTCACTTTCAGCCTTGCTTAATAAAATATTCCTTAAATCTATCATTTCATTATTTGTAATATTAATTTTGTTTTTTATATTTACTCCAATTTCCTTAATAAATTCTTGTTGTTTTTGAAATTCAATTACTTTAAAAAACTCTTCTCCCAAAATCTTTTTATTTTGATTGCAAATAGTTTCTATACTTCTTTTTAATAAAGTTTCTTTTTCAACATTTAAACTTTTTAAATTTAATAAAGCAGTTGTATAATCTTTTTCTTTATTTTCTAAAATTATTTTTAAATTTTTTAATTCTTCTTCAGTAGGGACTCCTAATACTCTTTTGCTTTTATTAGGATGATTAGTTGAGCCACATACTGGACAAGGCATATTTTCTTTTAATTTTTCTGCCAAAATTCCCGCTTGTGCCTTTCTAAATAAATCTTCCTTATGTTGATATTCTGCTCTTATTTTTTTAAAATCTTCTTCTTTTTTTAAAGTTTGTTGCTTTTCTATATCAACATCATTTGTTTTTTTAAAATAATCATTATAACTTTTGTATAAATCAATTAATATTTGCCTAATATTTTTGTGATTTTCTAATGATATTTCTAAAGCTTTATATCTACCTTCAGCTTCTAACCCTTTAGTTATTTTTTTTACTAATTCATCTATATTTTGTTTTAATAAATTTATTTCTTCATCACACTGTTCTTTTTTATTTTTTAAAGACTTAAAATAGTTTTCTTGCTTTAAAACTATTTTATTTTTTTCTTCATAAATTTTAATCTTTTCTTCATATGGAGTTAATCTAATTATTTCCTCTTTAATATGATTTCTTAATTCTTCATTATCATTATTTATTTTCAAATTATTTGTAGCTTCATCATACTCTTTTTTATATAAATTCTCATTATATATAGCTTTTTCTAATTCTTCTAATCTTATTTTTAATTTTTTTTCTAATGCAAGTCTATTATCATCAATTATCTTAACTTCTAATGCTTTCTTACTTTCATTTAATTTATATATCTTTTCTTCTATTTCTTTTTCTAAATTTTTATGTTTATTTAAATTTTCTTCTGCATTTTCTTTTTTTAATATTTTTTTATTATTTTCATTTATTAAAGCTATATTTTTTTCTATTAAACTAATATTCTCTTTTAACTTTTCTATTTTTAAGGTTATTATTTTATTAGTTTTTTTGTCATCTAATATTACAACTTTAGCTAATTCTTCAATAGTTGTTACGTCAATATCCGTTTTTTCTTTTAAAATATTTAATTCATTACCATTTTCAGCTTTTAAACTTCTAATATAAACTTCTCTTTTACTATAGCTTATTTTTAACTCATCTTGTAGTTTAGTTCTTTTTTCTCTAAGATTTCTTTGTATTTTTAAAAATGTCTGAGTTCCAAATATTTCTCTAAATATATCTTCTCTAACAGTGCTTTTTGCTTCTAAAAGTTGTCTAAACTCTCCTTGTGGAAGCATAACAATTTGTCTAAATTGCTCTTTATCCACCCCCATTATTTCTCTTATTTTTTCATTTACTTCATTTACTTTAGTTAATGGCTTATCTCCTTTAGGTAATCTTAATTCAACAGTAGAATTTTTTTTAGTAGTTCCATCTCCTCTTAATTTAGCAACCTCTTGTTCCGGACTTCTTTTTACATAATATATATTATTTTTAACTTCAAATTCAAACTCAACATAAGTATAAATATTATCTTTAGCAAAATGACTTCTTAAAGATGTAGTCTCTCTAGATGTTCCTGAAGCTTCTCCAAACAATGCATAACTTATAGCATCAAAAATTGTTGTCTTTCCTGCACCAGTAACACCTGTTATTAAAAATATGTTTTTACCATTAAGCTTAGTAAAATCAATTATTTCTTCTTTAGCATAAGGTCCAAAAGCACTTAAAGTTAATTTTAATGGTCTCATAAACTATACCTCTCCCTTATCAATTTCTTCAATTACTTTTAAAATAATATCTTTTCTATCATCAAAGAAATCCTTTTGAGTTACATTCTCATAAAAATCTTTAAATAATTCTAATTTAGACTTATTTCTATAGTCTTTATTTAAATTTATCTCTTTCCTTTCTAATGTTGTGTTAATAGCCCTTCTTACTCCCATAACATTAGGATAAATAGCCCTTAACTTAGAAATAGGCTCATAAACTTCACCATCATCAGTTAAAAATGCAAATATATAATCTTCTTTATTATTTAATTTATAAAATTCTTTACTTATTAAATAGTCTAAATGTCCTGTTAAGGTTCTCATATCTCTTTTAGATACTAATGGTGTAAGTTTAACCTGAACACTTCCATCTTCATCAATTTCTACTATAGTTACACTTTTCTTTTGTCTCTCCTCAGAAAATGAATATTTTAAAAGTGAACCTGAATATCTTATTTTATTTGTTCCAACTTTTTGTGGGCCATGTAAATGTCCTAATGCAACATAATTAAAATCTTCAAATATTTTTGCACTTATTAAATCTGTACCCCCTATACTTAAAGGTCTTTCAGAGTCACAAATTTCTAAACTACTCTTTTCTATAATTTCTTCTCTATTTTTTTCATTAATATAATTTTCTTTCATAAATGTTACATATCCATGAGTTACTATAATAGATCTTCTTCTTTTATCTCTATTATTATTTATTAAATCTATTAATTTTTTCATAGCATCTTCATGGGTTTTTATTTCATTGTCATTAAATAAATGCCTAATAACTACTGGATCAGCATAAGGTATTAAGTAAAAATCTACTTCTCCATATTCATCATATAAAATAACTTTTCTTATAGCATTCTTTAATGTACCTTCTATATATAACCCTTGATTTTCTAAAATACTACTCCCAAACTCTAAACGCTCTCCACTATCATGATTTCCTGCTATAGCTAAAATAGGTATTTTCATTTTTAAAATGACCTTATTAAAAAAGTTATTTAAAACTTCTACAGCTTTAGCTGGGGGTATACTTCTATCATATAAATCACCAGCAATTACTAAAGCATCTGGCTTTTCCTTTTTTAAAACTTCTATTAATTCATCCAAAATATATATTTGATCATCTATCATACTAAATTCATTAACTATCTTTCCTATATGCCAATCACCTGTATGAATTATTTTCATAATAAAATAAACCTCCTAAACTAATTTAATTTTAAAATTAAATTTAATATTCTTATATATTACTTATTAATATACAATAAAAGGATAGTAGTTATTTAAATCTCTACTATCCTTTTATTATTAAAAATTATTTCTCATAGTATAACTTAATAATATTTAAAATTACTTCTACTGCTTTTTCCATAGATTCTACTGGAATATATTCAAATCTTCCATGAAAATTTTCTCCACCTGTAAATATATTTGGTGTTGGCAATCCCATATAAGATAATCTTGCTCCATCAGTACCACCCCTAATTGGAACTATATTAGGAATCACCCCTGCATCTTCCATAGCTTTTTTAGCTGTTTCAACAATATGTATTACAGGTTCTATTTTTTCTTTCATATTTTTATATTGCTCTTTTATAACTATACTTACAATATTTTCTCCATACTTTTCATTTAATTTTTCTGCATTTTTCATAAATAATTCTTTTTTCTCATCAAAACTTTCAGCAAAAAAATCTCTTATTATAAATGATAATTCAGTATTTTCAACATCACCTTTTATATTAGTAACATGCCAAAACCCTTCATATGCTGATGTATTTTCAGGAACCTCCTTTTTGGGTAACATACTTATAAATTCATTAGCTACTAATATAGAATTAATCATTTTACCTTTAGCATTACCAGGATGAACATTTTTACCATTTATTTTTACTTTTGCTCCTGCCGCATTAAAATTTTCATATTCTAATTCACCAATAGCTCCCCCATCTATGGTATAAGCAAAATCAGCTCCAAATACTTCTACTTCAAAATGATCTGCACCCTCTCCTATTTCTTCATCTGGAGTAAATGCTATTTTTATAGTTCCATGTTTTATCTGTGGATTTTTTGTTAAATATTCAATTGCTGTCATTATCTCAGCTATCCCAGCTTTATCATCTGCTCCTAATAAAGTGTTACCATATGTTGTTATAATAGTTTTACCAATATACTTTTTAAGTTCTGGTGAAAATTTAGGTGATAAAATAAACTGTTCATTTAATTTTATTTCACCGCCATCATAATTTTTTACAATTTGAGGTTTTACATTTTCTCCGCTCATATCTGGAGATGTATCCATATGTGCTATAAACCCTATAACAGGAATATTATTATCACAATTTTTTTCTAAAGTAGCATATACATACCCATACTTACTTACTCTAACATCTTTTAATCCAAATTTTTTTAATTCTTCAGCTAACCCATTAGCTAAGTTTAATTGTTTTTTAGTGCTAGGAGTTGTACCTGTAGTACTATCTGATTTAGTATCTATCTTTACATACTCTAAAAATCTTTCATCTACTTTTTTCATATTAACAACACCTCATTATATATTTTTTTAAATTTTCTCTACTATTAATTATGAACTTATTGTAAAATTAATACAATATGTTAATTTTATTTTAAACCTTAATAAAAAGTAAATCAAATTGTTTAATTATTATATTTAGGGTCATAATTAAAATGATTAGTCCTAATTTAAAATAAAAAATATATAAAGGAGATTTACACTTATATGAATAAAAAAAAAGGAATTTTACTTTTTATAATTACCTTATTAATATTTTTTTTGCTATATTCTGTTTTTAACTATAAACACTCTTTAAACAAATTTAAAAAAGCTTTTAATAATGCTGAATATAATGAAGCTTATACTATAATAAATAAAAACTCTTGGAATCCTATAAATTTAATAAATAAAAATAAAGATATAGAAATATTTTTATCTAATCATTTAGAAGAATTAAACCATAAATTTTTATCTAATAATATATCACAAGAAGAATTTCTTATTCAATTAACGCAAATTGAACAACTTGGACTTTTACAATCACAAATTCTAAGTTTTAAAAACAATTTACCTTTAGTTGCTAATTCTAAAGAAAATTTTGATAAAGCTATAGAAATGTTCAATAAAGAAGACTACGATGGTGCTTTAAATTATTTAAATAAAATTAATCTTGCTGATCCTAATTATAAAGAAATTTTAAAATATAAAAATGAATGTATTAAACTATTAAAAAATAATATATTAAATAAAGCCAACAAATATGCTGATAACTCTGAATACTCTAAAGGAATTACATTAATTGAAGAAAATTTAGATAAGTTTAACCATGACATAGATTTAATAAATAAATTAGATGAATTAGAAAACTTACGAATTAACTATTTAAATGAATATAGTAAAAATAATATAAATAAAAAAACAAATAGAACTAAACCAGTATTAGCTTATTATAATCAATTAAATACTTCTACTATTAATGAATTTGGAATAAATAGTTTAACTAATCATTTAGTTTTCGTTAATATATCTGAACAAAAAACTTATATTTTTAATGGTACAAAAGATAAATGGTCTTTAGAAAAAGAGTTTTTGTGCTCTACTGGTATTGAAGGCAAAGAAACCCCTGTGGGAGAATTTAAAGTAGAAACTAGAGCTCCTTGGTTTTTTTCTGAAAAGTATGGTCAAGGTGGAAAATATTATGTTCAATTTATGGGTAATTATTTATTTCATTCAATTCCTTTTGATAGAGATCAAGAAACTATTTTAGATTATACATTGGGTGAACCAGCTTCTCATGGTTGTATACGCCTTGCTGTAGATGATGCTAAATGGCTTTATGATAATGTTAAAGATGGTAGTAAAATAATTATTTATTAGTATACTTAAAATAAGTCCGTAGTCTCTTAGTTATAAACTTACTAAAATTTACGGACTTATTTTATAATATTAAATTATTAATTTTCTTTATTGAATCCATGATTATAAATTCGTCTATTTTCTAAAGACCATAATCTTTCTGAAAATTCTCCTACTGGTGTTTCTCCCATAACCTTTTTCATATCATACATTCTAGCATCTATTATATCTAAATAATGTAATATTTCAGCTTCTGGAATCATTGGTTTTACTGGACTTCCATATTCAGGTTCATAATGATGAGATAGTATCATATGTTGAAGAAGTGTTATTGTATTCTTTTCAACATTAAATTTTCTTCCTACAATTTCAACCTCTTTTATTCCTTGAGTAATATGTCCAAGTAATGTTCCTTCTAATGTATAATCATTTACTATTCCTAATTCATTTGAATCCATTTCATGTATTTTAGCTAAATCATGTAATATAACTCCTGCATAAATTAAATCACTGTTTAAAAATTCATATATTTCACATACTCTTTTTCCTAAATTAAGCATAGTCATTATATGAAATAATAATCCACTTCTTATAGAATGATGATTTTTCTTAGCCGCTGGATAATAAATTAATTTTTTTTCATTAATAACTAATATATGATTAACAATATTTTTTATATCTTCATTTTTCATTTCATCAACATAATTTTTAATTTTTTCAAGCATGTATTGGCTATCAAAAGGAGCAGTTTGAACATAATCTTCTAAATTTATATTATCACTATCATCTATATTTCTTATTTGTTCAATTTTAAATTGAAGAGCACTCTGCCAATTATTTATTGTTCCTCTTACTTTAACTATAGTATTAGCTTTTATTTGTTCATGCTCTTCTTTAACTTCCCATATTTTAGCTGAAATATCTCCAGTACTATCTCCTAATACTATATCTAGATATTTCTTACCATTTGCATTTGCAGTTTTTAAATCTATTGATTTTACAAGATAAAAACCTTCAATCCTCTCACCTTGGACAAATTCATTTATTTTTTTTGTTACTATATTCATAAAATTTTCCTTTCCATTGTTATCTATACTTTAAATTAATTTATACCTATTAATTATTACATAATCTTATGATTTGTAAACTTACTTTATTCTAAATATAGCTAAGTTTTTTTAAAATTGGTAAAATATATTTATAATGAAGGGAGGTGAACTATTGCAAAACTTTAGTTAATTTTTAAATAAAGTCTGAGCAATAGTATATATAATGAAATTACCTTTAGATGTACAATATATATTAAATAAATTTAATGAAAAAGGCTATGAAGCTTTTTTAGTTGGAGGATGTGTAAGAGATTTTCTTTTAAATAAAATTCCATATGATTATGATATAACTACTAATGCTTTACCTGAAGACATAATTAACTTATTTGATAAAACAATTCCTACTGGAATTAAACATGGAACAATAACTGTTATAGTAGATAATAATTCCTTTGAAGTTACTACTTATAGAACTGATGGAACTTATTTAAATAATAGAAATCCAGAAGAAGTCACATTTGTATCAAATATAAAAGAAGATTTATCTAGAAGAGACTTTACTATAAATGCCTTTGCATATAGTCCTTATTTAGGATTTAAAGATTATTTTAATGGGAAATTAGATTTAGATAACAATATTATACGATGTGTAGGCAATGCTGATGAAAGATTCAAAGAAGATGCTTTAAGAATGTTACGTGCTATACGATTTAGCTGTCAACTTAATTTTAGTATTCACCCTGATACTTTAAACGCAATAAAAACCAACTATAAACTAATTAAAAACTTAAGTGTAGAAAGAATTAGAGATGAATTTACAAAAATAATTCTAAGCTCTAAAGGTACTAATGGAATAAATATATTACGTTCTCTTAATATATCAAATTTATTTATTCCTGAAATTAATGAACTTAAAGATCTAGATACTTATGACTTTTATGATGATACTAAAGATAGTTATGCTATTATTGATGTACTTCCAAGCAAACTCCACATACGTTTAGCTGGATTATTTTATAAAATTTATCATTTTGATTCATTAGAGAATATATGTAGAATTGCACTTAAAAAATTAAAATATGATAATAAAACTATAAATAATACTTGTATATTACTTAGAGAAATAAATACTATACCTAATTATCCTAATAAGAAAAGTTTAAAAAAACTTATAAAAAAAGTTTCTAAAGAATTAATATTTGATTTATTAGAACTAAAAAAAGCTTATTTAATTGTTATGAATGAATATTCTTCTGAATATATCGATATAATTAAAGATAATGTTGAAGAAATTCTTTATTCTAATGAACCAATTTATTTAAAAGATTTATCAGTAAATGGTGAAATATTAGTAAAAGAATTAGGAGTTAAACCTGGAAAAGAAATAGGAGTTTTACTAAATTTTCTTTTAGAAAATGTTTTAGAAAATCCTGAATTAAATACTAAACAAAATTTAATTAATTTAAGTAAACAATATATTAAATATAAATAAATTAATAAGCTTTATATAATAAACTTAAACTTATAAAAATTAAAATTTATAAGTTTAAGTTTATTAAAATAAGCTTTTACTTCTAATGTTTATTATGATGTATAGCATGCTTAATGCTACCACCTTTAATAACATTATTTTCTCTAGTATTATTTGATTTATCATTTAAATTTTTTGCTTGTAATTTAATATTTGTATTATTGACTATATCACTAATCTCTGATTTTTTCCAAGAGGGTTTTTTAAACTTAAATATAATTAACGGTATACAGAATGTTACTATTAAACCTATTAATTGAAATAATACATAACTTAATGTATCTCCTTTTGGAACATCACTAGAAGGTATAAAGCTTACACCTATTGTTACTATCATACCCATCAATCCTAATATAGCAACTATCCACATTCCTACTTTTCCACCTGGTATACTAAAAGGTCTTACTACATCTGGAGCTTTGTATTTTAATACTATAGCTGATAATATTAAAAAAATATATACTGTTGAATATAATATTGATGTTAATATTAATACCATAAAGTAACCTGTATTTATAGCTGGTACTATTATATACAATAATGATACTAATGATATAGCTATAGCTTGAAGTATTACAAATGTAACTGGTATACCATCTTCATTTCTTTTTTGAAAAAATTTAGGTAAATTACCATCTTCAGCAACTTTTATCATTTCTTTAGAAGGTCCTAATACCCAAGCACTTAATTGAGCTACTACTCCTACATATATCATTATTCCAAGAACATTAGTTGCCCATGGAATTCCTAATTCACTAAAATATATTTGGAAAGGTTGTATAACAGTGGCCAAATCTATCTTATTTGCTGGAATTGCATTAGCTTCTGTTAATGCACCTAAAAGGTTAAATACTATAACAGCAGCTATTGCTAAAAATATTGCTATAGGATAATTTCTTTTAACATTACTAACTTCATTAGCGTACACGCCTGATAATTCCACTCCTGTAAATATAAAACATATTCCTGAAAAAAATGATAATTTACTTATTTGAGTCATATCTGGAAACGCTGTACTTGCATTTAATGGTCCTAAATTAACATTGCCATGCTTAACAGCAAACCAAATACCTAGTAAAACAAGCAAAGTAAATGGTATATAAATTCCTACTATAGTCGCTATAGTATTTATTATTTTACCTAATGATGTTTTAAAATTTAATAATGTTATAATCCAAAATGCTACTATTGTTACTATGGTTATAAACATACCATTTTGAGATAAATTAGGTTTTCCAATACCATAAGCTAACACACTAGCCCCTGCTGATGAAACCATAACCATACCTACAATCATTATTATCCATATCATCCATGATGCTACAAAAGACCATCTTTCACCTAATGCTACTTTAATCCATGCTTGTGATCCTCCTTCTTTTGGCCATCCTGTTGCAAGTTCTGCTGAAATAAGAGCAACTGGTAAAGCAAAAAATATTGCAGCTGCTATCATATAAAATATACTTTCCCACCCTACACTAGCAACGGTAGGAACATTCCTTACTGTGAAAAAAAATGCCATAGTAATTCCTATAAGTTGAAATAATGATATTTTTTTAGAATTACTGTTATTCATATTATTCACCTCTTTCTAATTAAAATATCTTTATTTAAATCTACATTTTATAATATAAAAATTAGCACTAGAATAAAGTCCTAGTGCTAATTATAATACTAATTATAAACTTTAAACTATTCTGCAAATATTTCTTCTAGTTTTTCAACTATTGCTTTATCCATTTGATCTGAATAGTATTTAAATACTTCTGGTTTATTTAAGAATGGTGATAATACACAAGATCTTAATAATGTTATAGTATGAACTTTATCCCATTCATCTTTGGTCATACCACATTTTTCAACTATACCCACTGGGCTATCACCATAATCATCATAACTAAATTGAGTATGTGATAATATTAAATCATTAGCGTATGGTTGAGTGAAATATGATACTTTTTTATAAAATGCATATGTTAATTCATTCATTTTAGCTAAATCTTTATTACCTTTTAAGTTTAATACATAATCAACCATATTAAAATCTGGTGTTGCAAGTGTATAAACTTCTACAATTTTATCTCCAACTTTATATTCTTTTACAGCATTTAATTTATTAAATAAATTGTAAGCACCCTCTATACTAGCACCTAATAATTGTCCATATCCTGTTATGTTAAGTGGTAATACTCTATGTGCTGTCCAAACTGCTGCTGCTGCTGCTCCTGGTTTAGAACCTTCTAAAATAAACGCACCTAATAAATCTGGAACTTTAGCATCTTTTTGGAATACATAACTTGCAAAGTATGATATAGTATTTCTCATTCTTTTATCTTTTATAGCAATTCCACCAGCTTGATATGGAACATATCCCATTTTATGTGGATCAACTGTAATACTATCTGCTTTACACATATATTTAAATCCATTATAAACATCTTCTGATGGCCAATTTAAATTTGGATTTTTAAATACTCCGTGTTCTAAATATTTTTGTTGTAATTTATTCATTGGTATAAAATTATATCCTTCATCTAAGAATATAGATCTTGAATATCCACCATAAGCTGCATCAACATGGAAATAGAAATTTATACCTTGTTTAGCATACTCTTCCTTCAATTCAAATACTTTATCAGTATGATCCACAGCACCTTCTTCTGTGGTACCTACTACTGCTACAACCCCTAAAATAGGAATTTGTTGTGAAATTAAATCATCTATTGCTTCTTTAAGTTTATCTATATTCATTCTAAAATGCTCATCTACAGGTATTGGAACTAAACTATCAACTCCAATCCCCATTATATCTGCACCTTTTAACCATGAATAGTGTTTAGTTTGAGGAACTATTAATTTACCTAATTTTTTAATTTCATTCCCATTTCTACTTGCTGAATGTGCCTTAATTTCATCTAATTTATCTGGAACTTTATCCAATAAATCTAATACTTCACAAACTGACATATTTAAAAGTTCCCAATCAGATTTTCCTGCAACTAAATCTGGTACTACTTCCTTCATAGCTAATGGCATTGATTTTATATTTCTCATATACCAAATAGCTTCATAGTTTGCTGTTGAACCATCTGATGATATATGTCCCCATCCTATAGTAGGGTCATATCCCATAAGTTTACAAAAATCTATTCCCACTTCTTCTTCCATTTCAGCTGTTGCTGGTCCTGCTTCATAAGTTACATTATTACCATTATATAAAGTCGCTGCAAAATATCCTAACAATGCAGGCATTAAAGTTTCTGAACACATATGTCCTATGTATCTTGGTGAATGCCAAGGCATCATTGATGTTCTTAATCTTGATGATAATTCAGTAAGAGTTTCTTCTAACCTTATATTACTTCTTTTATAATTTTCTTTTTCAAACTCATCTAATTTTATTACAGTAGGATCTTCTGGATGGAAATTCTTTCTCCACTGTGCATGATCATCCAACATTCTTAGCATATTTTTAGCAAATACTTTTTTATTTTCTGATTTCGGACCTAAAAACACCGCTCCTAAATCAATATCATTCTTATTTTCCATTTAAAACATCTCCTCTATTGTTATTTATTGAATGTATATTTATTTATAAGCTTAAATTTAAAAGTGTAAACTCATTAAAGTATAATTAAATTTAAATTTTTAAATTTAAGTTTTAAGCAAAATTTTTATAAACATTATTTATGGTGAATAGTTGCATGTTTAAATGTACCTAAATTAATGTGATTATTATTATTAGATTTGCTATTTATATTTTTATTATCATTAACTTTATTTTGAACAATATTATTTAATTGATTATTAGTTATTCCTAATACTTGTACTTCTTTTTTCCACTCAGGTTTTTTAAATCTATATATAATTAATGGTACTACAAAAGTAATTATTAACCCTAAAGCTTGGAATAATATAAATTTTCCACCATCTCCTTTAGGAACTTCATTAGATGGTATAAAACTTACCACTATTGTTGTTATTACTCCAAACATTCCTAATGATGCTGTAATCCACATACCAACTTTGCCACCTGGAACAGTAAATGGTCTTTTAACTTCAGGGCATTTATATTTCAATACTACAGCTGATATTAACAAAATTACATATACAGCTGAATATAATATTGTTGTTAAAATTAACACCATAAAATAACCAGTATTAATAGCAGGTACAACTAAATATAATAATGATAATATTGAAATTGCTATAGCTTGAATCATTACGAATGTAACTGGTATACCATCTTTATTTCTTTTTTGAAAGAATTTTGGAAGATCCCCATCTTCAGCAACTTTAATCATTTCTTTAGAAGGTCCTAAAACCCAAGCACTTAATTGTGCTAAAACACCTAAATATACCATTATAGATATAACTGTAGTGGCCCAAGGAATTCCTAATTCATTAAAATATAATTGAAATGGCTGTACAACTGTGGCTAAATCTATTTTATTAGCAGGAATTGCATTAGCTTCTGTTAACCCTGCAAATAAATTAAATACTATAACAAGAGCAATTGCTGTTAATATACCTAGAGGATAATTTCTTTTAGTATTTTCAATTTCATTAGCATATACTGCTGATTGTTCTAATCCTGAAAATATGAAGCAAATAGCTGCAAAAAATGCTAAATGACTTATATTAGCTATATCAGGTAAAGCAGTACTTACATTAAAAGCTCCTAAATTTACATTTCCATGTTTAATGGCAAACCAAATTCCTAATACAATAAATAAAGTAAAAGGAATATATATTCCAATTACAGATGCTATAGTATTAGCTTTTTTCCCTAAAGAAGCTTTAAAATTTATTAAAGTTACACACCAAAATGCTACTATTGTAACTATGGTTATAAAAATAGGATTTTGTGACAAATCCGGTCTTCCTATACCATAAGCAAAAACACTTGCTCCAGCTGAAGAAACCATAACCATACCTATTATCATTATTATCCATAACATCCAAGATGCTACAAAAGACCATCTTTCACCTAATGCAGCTTTAATCCATACCTGTAATCCACCTTCCTGTGGCCATCCAGTTGCAAGTTCTGCTGATATAAGTGAAATAGGTATTGCAAAGAATATTCCTGCACAAATCATATAAAATATAGATTCCCATCCAACACTTGCTACTGTAGGAACATTTCTTATAGCTCCAAAGAATGCGATACTTAATGCTATCAATTGGAATAATGTTATTTTTTTATTGTTATTATCCGCCATGATAATCACTTCTTTCTTATTTTTTAAATTTACATTGAGCGATAATAAAATTCATAATTTAAATGAACTTTAATACATGTATTTCTAATTATAACTTTACTAAACTAATTCGCCTCCTTAAAATTTTTTTATAACTAGAAATTTTTAAGAAAATTTTTCTTTGTTACTTCTTATATTTGTTATAATACTTTAATTTCTATATGTCAATTTAATACATATTATGAAAATTAATAAATTAATTGATTTTTATGTATTATTTTTATTTATTTTAAATTATTCTTATAATATGTAATATATATACTTTATTTCCATATAAAATTTATCTTATATGGAAATTTTTTTATTAAATTAGTACTAGCTAAAATAACTAGTACTAATTTACTTTAAATATTAATTTTTAAACTCTGGTTGTTCTATAAATACTTCTTTAAGTCTTTTAACTATAGCTTTATCAAATTGTTCAGCATAATACTTAAATACATCGGGTTTATTTAAGAATGGATTACATACACAAGATCTTAGTAAAGTAACTGTGTGTACTTTATCCCATTCATCCTTACTCATTCCACATCTTTCAATTAAATCAAGTGGACTATTACCATAATCTGAATAATCAAATAAAGTATGAGAAAGTATTAAATCATTTGCATATGGTTCTGTAAAATATGAAAGTTTTTTATAAACTGCATAGTTTAATGCATTCATTTTAACTAGATTAGTATTACCTTTAATATTAAGTACATATTCAACCATATTAAACTCTAGTTTTACAAGTGGATGTATTTCTACAACGGTACCATCAATTTCATATTGTTTTGTTGCAACTATTTTGCTATATAAATTTTGTCCACCTTCTATACTAGCTCCAATTAATCTACCATAACCAGTTATATTAAGAGGTAAAGTTTTATGAGCAACCCAAACAGCTGATGCTGCTGAACCAGCTTTTGAACCTTCTAATATAAATGCACCTAATAAGTCTGGAACTTTTGCATCTTTTTGGAATACATAACTTGCAAAATAAGAAATTGCATTTCTTAACCTCTTATCTTTCATAGCAAAGCCACCTGCTTGATATGGTACATATCCCATTTTATGAGGTCCACATGTAACTGTATCTGCTTCGCACATAGCTTTAAATCCTTCATAAACTTCACGACATGGCCAATTTAAATTAGGATTTTTAAATATTCCATGTTGTAAATATTTTTCTTGTAATTTTTCAAATGGAATAACTTGATCATATTCGTCTAAAATCATTGCTCTTCCATATCCGCCATATGCTGAATCTATATGATAATGAAAATTTATACCTTGTTCAGCATATTGTTTTTTAAGTTCTGCAACTTTATCTACTCTATCAACTGCCCCTTCTTCAGTAGTACCTACAACTGACACAACCCCCATAATAGGAATTTTTTTAGCAATTAAATCATCCATAGTTTCTTTAAGTTTATCTACATCCATTCTAAATGTATCATCTACTGGTATTTCAACTAAATTTTCTAATCCTATTCCAAAAATATCAATAGCTTTCAACCAAGAATAATGTTTAGTTTGAGGTACTATAACCTTCCCTAATTTAGGCAACATTTCACATTTATGTGTTACTGAATGTGCTTTAATTTCATCTAATTTCTCTGGAACCTTATCAAAAATATCTAAAACTTCTTTTTCAGACATGTTTAAAAGCTCCCATTCAGATTTTCCTTCTACAAATTCAGGACAAACTTCTTTTATAGCTAACGGGAATGATTTCATATTTCTCATATACCAAACAGCTTCTAAATTTGCTGTTGTATCATCTGATGCTATATGTCCCCATCCGATTTCAGGATCAAACCCCATAAGTCTACAAAAATCTTGACCAACTTCTTCTTCTAACTCAGCAGTTCCAGGCCCAACTTCATATGTAACATCATTTCCGTTATATAATGTAGTTGCAAACTGTGCTAATAATGCTGGCATTAAAGTTTCTGAACACATATGTCCTAAATATCTTGCTGAATGCCATGGCATCATTGTAGTCCTTAACTTGGAAGAAAGTTGAGTAAGTGCTTCTCTCATTCTTAAATTAGTTTGTTTATAGCTTTCCTTATCAAATTCATCTAATTTTATTACTGTATCATCTTCTGGATGAAAATTTTTCCTCCATTCCATATGATCATCAAACATTTTTAAAAGATTTTCCTTAAATACATCTTTGTTCTCTGACTTAGGTCCTATAAAAACCGCATCTAAATTTACATCATTCTTATTCATAAACAAACATCTCCTTATATTTTTTATTCTAAAAGAATTAATTATATATA
>NZ_WHJC01000011.1 GCF_009295725.1 Clostridium tarantellae | reverse complement strand
CAAGAAATTAATGTAGAACCTGTAGTAATAACATCATCTATTAATAATATAGTTTTGTTATTCAAATTAACTTCCTTTGAAATATAAAAAGCTTTTGACATATTTTTCTTTCTTTCTAATGAAGATAATAACTTTTGCTCTTTAATATTATCTTTTTTTATAATTATATTAATAACTTTAATATTAGTTTTTTTACTTAATTCTTTAGCCAAAAATTCACATTGATTAAAGCCTTTTTCTTTTAATTTTTTCTTTGATGTAGGAATATATAATATGTAATCAAATTGTAAATTATTTTCTTTTATTTTTTCATTCATTAATTCTACTAAATAAAGTCCTACATTAAAGTCTTTATTATATTTAAGCTTAAATATTAAATTTTTTAAAGTATATGAATAATATCCACACACATATAATTCATTATTATCTAAATATTCTTTGTCTTTAATTAGTTTCACTTCATTTAAACATTTTTCACATAAATATTCTTTTTCTAAATCCTTTGAACAATTAATACAAACACTTTTACTTGGATATATAACTTCTAATAAACATTCATATATATATTTTATAAATTTTTGTTTTCTTTTTCCCAAGCTATTCTATTAAATCTCCTTGCTATATTTTTAGCTTTTTCTATATTATTATTTTCTTTATTACAAATTAATAATAACTCTCTTTTATACTTCTCATTATTAGTTAAAATTCCACAGGTGTATAATATTTTTTTAAAGTCAAACTGATTATGTTCACTAAAATAAAACATAATATCTACATCTTTTATTTTATCTAAATAAACTTCTAATTCATTAGTTATTATAAAACAATTTTTGCCTCTATATTTAAATTTCTCTATATCTTTTAACAATTCATCTTTATTACTTTGTATAATATGAACTTCATTTGTTAAATTTAATTTATTTGTATAATAGTTAAAAATACAATTTTTTAATTCAATTGTTGGAGTATAAATAACTAATAACCTCTCTTCTTTTATAAACCATTTTAAATAATCATATAGAAGATATGGCATAGCCTTTTTTAAATTTAATCTTGTTTCTATAATTCTTGGCTCTATAAAATTTTCTTTTCTATTGAAATTAATAGTTTCTAATAATTGCACATTATTAAAAATTTCATAAGCAGAACAAAAAATAATTTTTTTTGTTCTTTTTAATAAAAATATTAATTCTTCTCTAAATTCAACTAATATCTTTTTAGAATAATAAGTAATATCATCATAAATAATCAAATCATAAAATTTATTACCAATTGAGTAAATTTGAGAGAATAAAATGTATTCAACATCACTATTACATTTTAATTCATTAATAATTTTTTTTTCTTTATTAATATATAAAACTTTTAACTTATTTTCTTTTAATAGCTCTTGAATAAATCTATATAATGAACTCATTTTTTGGTATGGCTCACATATTAAGTTTAATATTTTATTATCGTTAAAATACCATTTTTTAAGTTCATTAACTTCTCCTCTAATTAATTTATTTGCATTCATATAACAACTCATACCCACTCACTCCAATACCTTTAATGTTCAAACACATCATTAGATAGTACATCTTTTATTCTCCATTTTAATGATGAATATCTATCCATACTCTTTGTATTATTTACCATGTATTTTAATGCTTTTACAAATCCCACTATAACCACCATTTCTTTAGCTCTAGTTATTCCTGTATATAATAAATTTCTATTCATTAGAAATGGTGAGCCAATATAACAAGGCATAATTACTACAGGAAATTCACTTCCTTGACTTTTATGTATAGTTATTGCATATGCTAACTCTAATTCGTCTAAATAAATAAAATCATATACTACTTTTCTTTCTTCATCAAATATTACAGTTAAATTTTTTTCATCTAAATCTATTTTTTCTATAAATCCCATATCTCCATTAAATACACCTTCGCCTTCTTTTTCACCCTTACCTAAAACTCTATGCCATTTAAGAGAATAGTTATTCTTCATTTGCATAACTTTATCGCCTTCTCTAAATATTATATCTCTATATTCTTTTTCTTTTTTATATGGTTTAGATGGATTTAAAGCTGCTTGTAATTTATTATTTAAATTTAATACACCTAAATTGCCTTTTTTCATAGGTGCTAATATTTGTATGCTTTTCAATGGATCCCATTTAGAATTAAATTTTGGAAGTCTATTTTGTATTAATTCTAATATAGTTTTTAATATAAAATCTATATTTTCATCTTTTAAAAAATAAAAATCTTTATCTTTTCCATTTATTATAGGCATTTCACCTTTATTAATTTTATGAGCATTAACTACTATCATACTTTCTTTACCTTGTCTAAATATTTCTTCTAATCTAATGACCTTAGTAAAGTTACTTTCTATTAAATCTTTTAATACATTTCCTGGTCCTACTGATGGTAATTGATCTACATCTCCAACTATTATTAATCTTGTTCCTACTTTTATAGATTTTAATAATGCATTCATTAAAGATACATCTATCATAGATGCTTCATCTATAATAATTACATCTGCCTCTAAAGTTTGAACTTCCCCTGTAAGAAAAACAGTTTTTTCGTTATCTTGTACAACTCCCATATCTAACATTCTATGAATAGTTTTAGCTTCTCTTCCTGTAGATTCTGTCATTCTTTTTGCTGCTCTTCCTGTTGGTGCTCCTAAAAGTACTTTTAATCCACAATTCTCAAATATATCTATAATACATTTTATTATAGTTGTTTTTCCAGTTCCAGGTCCTCCTGTAATTATTTCTATTCCATTTTGAAATGCTCCAAGTATTGCCTCTTTTTGAGAATTTGCAAACTTTATATTATTTTTCTTTTCAAATTGAGAAATTAAGTGTTCCACATCTGCATTAACATTTTGAAAATTACTTATTGCTAAAGTTAATATTTTATTAGTTATTCCTAATTCACAATAATAATAAGGTATTGTGAAAATACATTCAATTTCATCTATATTTTCAATTTTAATTTTATTATCAACAACAGCATTTGCTATATTTTGTTCTATCACTTCTGGAGCAACAGTTAATACATCGCAGGCTTCTTTTATTAATAAATCTTTAGGCATATATGTATTTCCATTCATACAAAAATTATTTATAACATATTTTAATCCACTACCTATTCTAAATGGTGAACATACTTCTACTCCTAAAGATTGTGCTATTTTATCTGATGTTTTAAATCCGATTCCTGATATCTCATCACAAAGTATATATGGATTCTCTTTCACTATTTCAATAGCATTAGCTCCATACTTTTTATGTATTTTTAAACACTGATTTATAGTTAATCCATGTGATTGTAAAAATATAGATATATTTTTCAATTCTTTTTGCTCTACATAAGATTCTATTATTAATTTTAATTTCTTCTTTCCTATACCTTCAATTTCTTTTAATCTATCAATATTATTATCTAAAATATCTAATGTATTTTCTCCAAATTTATTTACTATTTTTTTTGCTGTAACTGGTCCGATACCATGAATTATACCTGAAGATAAATATTTTTTTATATCTTCAGAAGAATTCGGCATTATCTCCTCACATTCCTCTACTTTAAATTGTTTACCAAATTGTAAATGATTAATCCATATACCTGACAACTTGAAATTTTGTCCTTCTTTTGCATGGGGCATAGCTCCTACAACAGTATAAATTTTATTTTTTTCTCTTAACTTTAAAACAGTATAACCTGTATCATCACTTTTAAAAACTATATTTTCAACGATGCCATTTAATGTTTCCATATTTTACTGCTCCTAAAATACAAATTTAATAACTATTATTAATTATATCATATTTATATATTTTAAATCACAATTGTATTTTATTGACTTAATGTTGGTAAAAACTTAAGATATTTATTAGGAGGTGTTTTACATTATGTTAATAAAAAATTGTAATATTATTTACTTAGATAAAATAGAAAAAGGGACTGTATTAATTGAAAACGGTAAAATCAAAGAAATAAATCATGAAAATCATGAAAATTGTCATATTATAGATGGCACTGACTTATATTTAGCTCCAGGTTTTATTGATATTCATATTCATGGTGCTGGTGGTTATGATACTATGGATGGTACTTATAAAGCAATTAATGAAATAGCTAAAGTAATATCTACTCATGGTACAACATCATTTTTACCAACTACTATGACCGTTAGTTCAGATGACATTAGAAAAGCTGTAGCTACTATAAATGAAGCTAAAAAACAAGGAACAGATGGTGCTAATGTTTTAGGTGTACATTTAGAAGGACCTTTTATAAGCCCCAAAGCAATAGGTGCTCAAAATCCTGAATTTTTAATTCCACCGTCAATAGAAAATTTCAATAAAATAGTAGGTGATAATGAAAGTTGTGTTGTTTCAATAACCTTAGCTCCTGAAGTTGAAGGCGCTTTAGATCTTATAAAATATTTAAGCAATAAAGGAATAATGGTGTCTATAGGACATACTAAAGCAACATATGAAGAGGCTATGGAAGGTATTAAATGTGGTTGTAAACATTCTACTCACTTATTTAATGCTATGACACCTTTTACTCATAGAGAACCTGGAGTTGTTGGTGCTATTTTTGATAGTGATTTGATAACTACAGAAACTATTTCTGATGGAATACACATTTCCTATCCAAGCTTAAGAGTAGCTTATAAACAAAAAGGAACAGATAAAGTTTTATTAGTATCTGATGCTATGATGGCTTGTTGTATGCCTGATGGATTATATTCTCTTGGTGGACAAGATGTTGAGGTTAAAAATGGTGCCGCTAGATTATTAACTGGAAGTTTAGCTGGTTCTGTTCTAACTTTAGATGTTGCTGTTAAAAACGTTTATAACAATAGTAATTATCCTTTAAATGAAATAATTAAAATGGTTACTTATAATGCTGCTAAATATTGTAAAGTTGAAAATAAAAAAGGTCTTATTAAAGAAAATTATGATGCTGATTTAGTTTTATTTGATAAAGATATAAACATTAAGTATGTACTAATAAATGGTAAAATAGTTCATGAAAATTAATTTTATTTTTTTATAATTCAAATTAATTTTCTATATATAAAAAAAGTAGCAATATAATTATATATGCTACTTTTTAAGTTATATTTTTATAAATACTTTTTTATCTCTTCAACTTTATCTAGTGTTTCCCATGGAAGTTTAATATCAGTTCTTCCAAAATGACCATAAGCTGATGTTTGCTTATAAATTGGTCTTCTTAAATCTAAATCTCTTATTATAGCACCTGGTCTTAAATCAAATACTTTATTTATTATTGAAACTATTTCAGCATTTGTAAGTTTACTTGTTCCAAAAGTATCTACAACTATTGATACTGGTTTAGCAACACCTATAGCATAAGCTACTTGTACTTCTAATTTATCAGCTACTCCTGCAGCAACTAAATTCTTTGCAACCCATCTTGCTGCATATGCCGCTGATCTATCAACCTTCGTTGGATCTTTTCCTGAGAAAGCACCACCACCATGTCTTCCATATCCACCATAAGTATCAACAATTATTTTTCTTCCTGTTAATCCAGCGTCACCTTGCGGACCACCAATTACAAATCTACCTGTTGGATTTATATAATATTTAGTGTTTTCATCTAATAATTCCTCAGGAATAACTGCTTTTATTACATGTTCCATTATATCTTCTTGTATTTGTTCTAATGTTACTTCTGGTCCATGTTGAGTTGAAACAACTATAGCATCTATCCTTACAGGAGTATTTCCATCATACTCAACTGTAACTTGTGTTTTTCCATCCGGTCTTAAATAACCTAATGTACCATTTTTTCTAACTTCAGTTAATCTTCTTGATAACCTGTGAGCCATTGCTATTGGTGCTGGCATAAATTCTTCTGTTTCATTAGTAGCATAACCAAACATCATTCCTTGGTCTCCAGCTCCTACTGCATCAATTTTATCCATTTCACCTTTTTTAGACTCTAAAGCTTCATCTACACCCATAGCTATATCAGATGATTGTTCATCAATAGTAGTCATTATTGAACATGTATCACAATCAAAGCCAAATTTTGCTCTATCATAACCAATGTCTCTAATAGTTTCTCTAGCTACTTTTGGTATATCAACATAACAATTAGTTGTTATTTCTCCCATAACCATTACTAATCCTGTTGTTACACATGTTTCGCATGCTACCCTAGCATTTGGATCTTTCGCAAAAATAGCATCTAAAACAGCATCTGAAATTTGATCACATATTTTATCTGGATGTCCTTCTGTTACTGATTCTGACGTAAATAATCTTCTCATATTAATTGCTACCTATTTTATTTATGGTAGCTCGTCACCCCTCTCTATTTTATCTTTAATAATTTTTATATAAAAAAGCCTCTTCTTATACTTTCAATATAAGAAGAGGCTTGAATTATTCAAATCTCCTCTTATCTTGTAAAGTTATACTTTACTGGAATTGGCACCTTAGTGATTTCTCACTGGTTGCCGGGTTTCATAGGGCCTTTTTCCCTCCACCTCTCTGGATAAGAGTAATTATCTATATTATTCATTTATAAAATCAATTTATTTAACTATACTTTTAAATTAAAGAGACACTATTGATAGTGTCTCTTTTGGTGGTGGAAGAAGGATTCGAACCTTCGAAGTCGTCCGACAACAGATTTACAGTCTGCCCCCTTTGGCCACTCGGGAATTCCACCATGTGTGGAGCTGATGATCGGACTTGAACCGATAACCTGCTGATTACAAGTCAGCTGCTCTGCCAATTGAGCCACATCAGCGAATATTAAATTTAAATGGTGGTCACAACAGGGATCGAACCTGTGACCCTCTGCTTGTAAGGCAGATGCTCTCCCAGCTGAGCTATGCGACCTTATTAATGGTGGTGGAAGAAGGATTCGAACCTTCGAAGTCGTCCGACAACAGATTTACAGTCTGCCCCCTTTGGCCACTCGGGAATTCCACCATGTGTGGAGCTAGCGATCGGACTTGAACCGATAACCTGCTGATTACAAGTCAGCTGCTCTGCCAATTGAGCCACGCCAGCATATTTTATTAAATTTAAATGGTGGTCACAACAGGGATCGAACCTGTGACCCTCTGCTTGTAAGGCAGATGCTCTCCCAGCTGAGCTATGCGACCTTGTTTTAATGGTGGTGGAAGAAGGATTCGAACCTTCGAAGTCGTCCGACAACAGATTTACAGTCTGCCCCCTTTGGCCACTCGG
Source organism: Clostridium tarantellae (assembly GCF_009295725.1). GTDB lineage: Bacteria > Bacillota > Clostridia > Clostridiales > Clostridiaceae > Sarcina > Sarcina tarantellae. The sequence goes on along the minus strand of NZ_WHJC01000011.1, from coordinate 24,155 downwards.
GAATTCCACCACATATGGAGCTAGCGATCGGACTTGAACCGATAACCTGCTGATTACAAGTCAGCTGCTCTGCCAATTGAGCCACGCCAGCATATTTTAAATTTCATCTTTTCGGCGTCACCGCCAATCGACAAGATTTAGTATATATGTTATAGAGTTTTTTTTCAACGGCTATATTTGCTCAAAATAAACATTTATATATATTTAACTCTCTTTTTCTTTATTTTTTTTAAAATTACTAACTTTTACACTTTATTTTTTTTTCAATTATCTCAATATTTAAATATGGTTCTGCTATTTCCTTTAACTCCTCATAATCTTTTACAGATAAATTATTTTTTAATATGGTGAATATATCAACTGCTGCATCTAATTCATCATTTCTTTTAATATTATTTAATAATTCTTTATATTCATTTGATGATAAATTTTTTATTATAGATAGTACAGTTAGTTTATCTTTAAATGAAATCTCATTAATTAATTTATTTTTATCCATTTTAAAAACTTGAACACTTTCTTCTTTTTCAAAATTATAACTCTCTTTAACTTTTTTTTTATCATTTATATTTTCTTTATTATTACTTATAGAATTGTTGTTATACTCAAGTTTTTTTTTATCATTACACTCTATATTTTCCACATAATTTACATCCATGTTATTATCACTAAATTTTTCTTTATATTCATTTATATTATTTTCATAAACAATACATTCTTCATTTATTTCAAAACTATCTATATTCTGAACCTTTTCTTTATTATTTTTAGGCTCTATTCCTTTAAATCCGTTTATATAATTATTAACTAAAAAATATCTTATGTATAATAATATAACAATTGTAATTATAGTAATCACAATTATAAATTTACTTAAATCTCTTTTTTTCATTTTATTCACCTCACTAAAATTTTTTCCATTTTATTACTTTATTATACTTATTATTTAATAAATCCCTTGTTATAATCATATAAATTTATAAGGAGGTGGGAATTTGAAAAAAATAAAGATTAATTATAATTCACCTTTAGCATATTATAAAATTGCTTCTTTTTTAAAAGATTATATAACAGATAATACTATTATTATCTGTATTGGAACAGACAAATGCATTGGAGATGCCCTTGGCCCTTTAGTAGGAACTTTACTAAAAGAAAATCTTTTTCCTTTAAAAGTTTTTGGTACATTAGAATTTCCTATCCATGCATTAAATCTTGAAAAAAAATTATCTGAAATAACAACTTTGTATCCAAACTCTAGTATAATTGCAATAGATGCTTGTCTTGGTGAGTCTAAATCTATTGGTGAAATTCATACAAGAAATGAAGCCATTCATCCTGGAAAAGGAGTAGGAAAAAAACTACAAAGTGTAGGAGATACCTCTATTATAGGAATTGTAGATTCATCTGATAGTGTTGAACTTTTTACTAATCGTCCTATCCGTTTAAATTTAATTATGCAAATGGCTAAAGTTATATGTCATGGTTTAATTCATTCTTATACACTTAAAATCACATAAATAAAAACACTAGCTATTTTTATACGCTAGTGTTTTTATTTGTTATTTTTTCAAAACTCATATTATTTTACTAAACTAACCTCATTTTCATTTATTTCAACATAATTTTTATCAAAAATATCTAATACTTTTCCCGTACCCATGGCCACACAAGCTATTGCATCATTAGCAATAGTAACTTTAACTTTAGTTTCTTTTTGCAAATATATATCCAATCCATCTAATAATGCTCCTCCACCAGTCATTAATATACCTTCTTCTAATATATCTGCCGCTAATTCTGGAGGTGTTTTTTCTAACACAATATGAACTGCATATGCAATTAACTTTATTTGATCTTGTAATGCTAACCTTAATTCTTCTGTATTTATTTTTATAATATGAGGTAATCCTGTAATCATATTTCTACCTTTTACATCCATACTCTCATTTCTACTCGATTTTATTGCACTTGCTATATTTATTTTTAAACTTTCTGCTGTTCTTTCTCCAATCATCAACTTGTACTTATTTCTTATAAACTTTATGATTGCATCATCAAAATTATCACCTGCTACTTTTATTGAATGTCTAACAACTATTCCACCCAAAGATATTACAGCAATATCAGTAGTTCCTCCACCTATATCAACAACCATATGTCCTTTTGCTTTAGATATATCTACCCCAGCACCTATTGCCGCCGCTAAAGGTTCTTCAATTAAATATACTGATCTAGCCCCTGAATTCCTAGCAGCATCAATAACAGCTCTTTTTTCTATTTCCGTAGCACCTGAAGGTATACACGTCATAATTTTGGGTGCATATACTCTCTTTTTTCCAAAAACTTTTTTTATAAAATATTTGAACATTTTTTCTGTTATATCATAATCAGATATAACTCCATCTCTTAAAGGTCTTATAGCTATAATATTTCCAGGAGTTCTACCTATCATTTGTCTTGCAGCTTCTCCAACAGCAAGTACTTTATTAGTATTTCTATCTATGGCTACTACTGAAGGTTCTCTTAATACAATACCTTTGTTTTTCATGTAAACTAATACCGTAGCAGTTCCTAAATCAATTCCCATATCCGTTTTATTATTAAAAAACCACATTATTAAACACTCCCATATATCACTAAAACTTATTCTTTTATACTAAATTAAATTTAACTAATATTTCTTTTAATTATATATGGAATAATATTATCCTTCAATAACTTTATATTTGAGTTTAGTAGCTTTACCACCTCTTATATGTCTCTCTGCTTTATTTAAATCCAATATATTTTTTGCCTCTTCTGCTATACTTGGATTTATTTTTGGTAATCTTTCAGTCATATCTTTGTGTATAGTACTTTTACTTACTCCAAAAACTTTAGCTGTTTTTCTAATGGTTGCTCTAGAATCTATTATGTATTGAGCAACTTCTAATACTCTTTCTTCAATATAATCTTTCAAAACCTATACCTCCATATTATTAATTTTCTTATTTGGACCATTCTATAAAATATAGAATGATCCAATTATTATTTATTAATGCTAACTAATCATTTTTCACTACTAAATTACCTAAAAGCTGTTGCGGATCTATAGGCTCATTAGATTTTTCTACATGGAATAATAAATATTCTGATGAAACTCTATCTTGTGGATTAGTTTTAACAGTGCTTCCTACATTGCCCAAAACTAAACCTTGATTAACATTATCTCCAACTTTAACCTTTAAATCTTTATCTAAATTTGCATACATTGAAACTACACCATTAGAATGTTCTAATTTTACAAAAAATCCTTCTTTAGAATCTCCTTGTCTAGCTTCTAAAACTTTTCCATCAGCAATTGCCTTTACTTCTGTTCCAACTGCAGCTTCAATATCAACTCCTTTATATACTGATGCTGTTTTTCCTTCATTTTCAATTCTTGGTTGTAAATTATAACTTCTAGTTACTTTTCCATCCTTTACAGGAGAAACATACTCTACTTTAACATTTGCAGATGTTTGAATTGAGTTATCTTGCTTTTTAGACTCTTCTTTTTTTCCTTCATCTTTAGATTTATTTGGTTCAACTTTATCTTCTGGTTTAGTTGAAGTTTCTTTTTCTTCATTTTCTTTTTCTTCATTTTCTTCTTCTACTAACTCAGCATTTTCAAACTCAAATTTAGAATTATCACTTTCTACATAAGTTTCATCCTTTTCAGCTATGCTACTTTCAGGTTGCTTTACATCATTTTTTGCTGTAAATGCTGCAACTGTTGCAACTACACATATACAAACAAATAAAATTACATAAAACCCTTCTTTTTTAATAAAATTTTTGAATCTTTGTTTTTTATCCATGATTTAACACCTCCTTTAGTAAGTCTGTCCTTATGTAAATAAAAAATACATATTTATTAATTTTATTTTCAAAAAAATTTCTACAAATTATAACAAAAAGGTGTTACATATACAAAAATATGTAACACCTTAAATTTACTATTCAATTCTACATTGATTAATAGGTATAACTTCACACCCCGTATAATAATGTTGAAGAATTTCTTTGTGATTTTTTTTATTTTTAGCCATAACATTAGCTCCCCATTGACTCATTCCTACAGCATGTCCATATCCAAAGCATTCAATAATAACTTTATTTTTATCTACAATTATATTAAAATTAGCTGAATTTAACCCATACATATATCTAAATTCAGTTCCTTTTATGGAAACACCTCCTATTTTCAATTCATTTATTGTTCCTCCTGGATTCTTACTTATTATTTGAATATTATTTGATATATTTTTAGTATTTAAATTTGAATTTGAATATTTTGAATTAAATTTTTTAATAAAATCGTTTAAGGAAAATGTAAATACTTCATTATATTTAGGTGATATTTCTTCACCTAAACTTTCTACAGATTTAAGATAAGGTATATCCATAGCAAATACACTTTTTGCATCTTCCGTTCTTCCTGAACTTGTTGAAAAATATTGAGGATACCTTACTAAAACTTCATTATAACTTAAAACCATACTTTCACATTCTTTAATAGCCTCTGAAATTTTATTAAATAATCCATTATTATTTTTATTTAAAGATTTTTCTTTTTCTTTAGCATTAGTATAAGCTTGACAATGTACTGAATCACATATATCAGCTCCATTAGCTTTTTTACAAGGATTTAACTTCTTAGATAATACAAATGTTCTAGCTAATATAGCTTGTGCAATCAAAGCTTCTCTCTCAAAACTAGCTGGCATTTCACTACTAACTACTCCTAATACATATTCTTCTAATGATATTTCTTCAACTTTATTTTTTTTAGATATAAAAACTTTAACCTTTTCTAAATCTATATCTAAATCTTTTATATATTGTAAATTTATATTTAAATTTAAATCTTCTTTTGGAATTTCCACATCTTTATTTTTGCTTTTTACATTTATAATAGTTCCAAAAATTATTGGAATTAAAAATATTAATAAAAGAACAATAACAACTATTCCTATATCCTTTAATAAACATTTATAATTCTGTTTCACTATTTCCTCCTTAAAACACTTCTATATAAAATTTATATGTTAATATTACTTTTATATTCTCTAATTAAATTATTATTTTAAACTTTAACCTGTACTATATAAAAATATTATTTATGTAAAATATAAAAAAACATCTATATAAAATGGGTTATTTCCCTATTTTATATAGATGTTTTCTTAGCTATTTATTCTATATATTTCTGCTCCTAAATCTTTAAGCTTTTTCTCTATATTTACATATCCTCTATCTATATGATATATATCTGAAATATACGTTTCTCCTTTAGCTGTTAATCCTGCTAATATTAAAGCTGCACCTGCTCTTAAATCAGTAGCTCTTACTTCGCATCCAGTTAACGTCTCTACACCTTCAATAAATGCTGTTCTTCCCTCAACTTTTATATTAGCTCCCATTCTATTTAATTCAGCTACATTCATAAATCTATTTTCAAATATAGATTCAGTTATAATACTATTTCCATTAGAAATTGATAATAAACTCATCATTTGAGATTGCATATCTGTTGGATATCCAGGATGAGGTAATGTTTTTATATCAACAGGATTTATTATATCGTTACCTTTTACTATAACACTAGGAATATTACCTTTTATAAATTCAAAAGTAACACCACATTCTTTTAGTTTCTCAATAACAGGCCTCAAATCTTCTTCATTTATCCCATTAATCTTTATTTTTGATTTAGTTATAGCAGCTGCTATCATAAATGTTCCAGCTTCTACTCTATCAAATATAGGAGTATATTCAGTTCCTTTAAGCTCTGAAACACCTTCTATTGTTATTTTACCACATCCTATACCATTAATTTTTGCTCCTAATTTTATAAGAAAATTAGCTAAATCTGAAATTTCTGGTTCCTGTGCAGCATTTTCTATTATAGTTCTTCCTTTTGCTAAAACTGCTGCCATCATTATGTTTTCTGTAGCACCAACAGAAGGAAAATCTAAATAAACTCTATTTCCTATTAATTCTTTAGCTTTAGCCAGTATAAACCCATTGTCATCTTTAATAATTTCTGCTCCTAATGATTTTAATCCTTTTAAATGTAATTCAATAGGTCTACTTCCTATATTACACCCTCCTGGTTGAGCTATTTTACATTCCCCATATTTTGCAAGTATTGGTCCCATAATTAAAAAAGAAGCTCTCATTTTTCTTACTAAATCTGTATTAGGTGATAATTTATTATTATTTAAACCATTAATTTTTATTATATTTTCATTTTTATTTATATATACTTTAAAACCTAATTGATTAATAACATCACAAATAGTGAAAACATCTTCTAACATAGGTGCATTATTTATAGTAACTTCTCCATTAGCTAACAATGAAGCTGCAATTATGGGCAATACAGAATTTTTAGCTGCACTTATATCAACTTCACCTTTTAATTTTCTTCCACCTTTCACTACTATCTTATCCATATTATCCTCCACTATTATTATTAATATGTTGTAAATATAACTGGGGAACCAATTATTAAATATGTGTCCGTAGTATAGCTAATAATAGAATAATTAAATTTATCTTCATCTTTAAGATTAATTGTTCCTGTAATTCCTGAATTTATAGGAATTGTTTCTGTATTTTTAATATAAGTTCTACCTATAGTATTAAATAATTCATTGATATTATTTTCATATCCTTTATCATTCTTTAGTTTACCCTTTATATAAGTAAAATATCGTTTATCTGTTATTGTATCATCTGCTAATTTTTCTAAAAGATTCTTTACTTTATTAATATCAATAATTCCTTCTTCATCAATTATTTCAATTATAACTCTAAATCCACTCTTTTCTTTATTAATAATAAGCTTTAAATTTTTCTTTTCCTTTAGATTTTGAAAAATATAAGATTCATTATTTTTAATATATTCTTTACCAAAGCAAATATTTTCCACAATTAAACTATTATTTATTATGGTTATAATTTCATTTATTGATTTTTTTGATGTATACTCCAATCTTATGCCTTTTTCTTCTATATCACATAAATTCACTTCTATATTTTTATAAACATCTACTTCATTATATATATTTGACTGACAAATAATTAAAGAAAAGATAATTAAAAATATAAACATTAAAATTAATTTTTTCATATAGCCCCCACCTTCCCTTTTAATTATTATCATTAATATTTTTTTTATACTTATATTACCAATATATTATTTTTTTCAAAAAATGTTCTAAAAACTATTTTTTATATAAAAAAAGACTTGTAGTTTTATATTTCTACAAGTCTCTAATACTAAATAATTTTATTTTAGGTCTAATCTTGTCATAGCTCTAATTAACGCTAATTTAGCTCTTTCAACATCTATGTTTTTTCTATCTTTTAATCTACTTTCAGCTCTCTCTTTAGCTTTTTGTGCTCTTTCAAGATCAATATCTTCAGGCCATTCTGCCACATCTACACAAAATATTGCTTCATTATCTCTAACTTTCATAATTCCATTAAATGTAGCTAACTTAAATTCTTTTCCTTGTGAATCATGAATAACTGATATTGATGGAATAGTTGATGTTATAAATGGTTCATAATTAGCTAGTATTTGAAATTTACCTAATTTATTTTGACAACTAAATCTTATTATATCTCCATTATAAAATTCCTTTTCAGGAGTCTTTATAATTAGTTTAAAATTTTTCATATATTAACACCCCTTTATTGGGCTATTTGTTTTGCCTTTTCTATAGCTTCTTCAATTGTACCTACAAATAAAAATGCTGATTCTGGTAAGCTATCATGTTTTCCTTCTATGATTTCTTTAAATCCTCTTACTGTTTCTTTAACTGATACATATCTTCCTTGCATTCCAGTAAACTGTTCTGCAACAGTAAATGGTTGTGATAGGAATCTTTGAACCTTTCTTGCTCTTGAAACTATAAGTTTATCTTCATCTGAAAGTTCATCTACACCTAAGATAGCTATAATATCTTGTAACTCTTTATATCTTTCTAAGATATGCTTAACTTTTGAAGCAACTTTATAATGCTCTTCACCTACAACTCTAGGATCTAATATTCTTGATGATGAATCAAGTGGATCAACAGCAGGATAAATTCCTAATTCTGCTATACTTCTTGATAAAACTGTTGTAGCATCTAAGTGTGAGAATGTAGTTGCTGGTGCTGGGTCTGTTAAGTCATCCGCTGGAACATATACTGCTTGCACTGATGTAATAGAACCATTAGTAGTAGATGTTATTCTTTCTTGTAATGCTCCCATCTCAGTAGCAAGAGTTGGCTGATATCCAACTGCTGAAGGTATTCTTCCTAATAAAGCTGAAACCTCAGAACCTGCTTGTGTAAATCTAAATATATTATCTATGAATAATAACACATCTTGACCTTGATCTCTAAAATATTCAGCCATAGTAAGACCTGTAAGAGCAACTCTCATTCTTGCTCCAGGTGGTTCATTCATCTGTCCAAATACTAAAGCTGTTTTATTTATAACTCCAGAATCTTGCATCTCATGATATAAATCATTACCTTCTCTTGATCTTTCACCAACACCTGTGAATACAGATAATCCACCATGTTCTTTTGCTATATTATTTATTAATTCTTGGATTAAAACTGTTTTTCCTACTCCAGCTCCTCCAAATAAACCTATTTTTCCACCTTTTTGATATGGGGCTATTAAATCTATAACTTTTATACCAGTTTCAAACATTTGCGGAACAACTGATTGTTCTTTAAAAGTTGGTGCTGGTCTATGAATTGGATAATATTTTTCAGAACTCACTTCACCTTTATTATCCATTGTGTTTCCTAGTACATTAAATAATCTACCTAATACTACTTCACCAACTGGAACCGATATAGGTCTTCCCATATCTTCAGCATCTACACCTCTTCTTAGTCCTTCAGTTGCTTCCATAGCAATAGCTCTTACTATATCATCTCCAACGTGTTGCTCAACTTCACAAACTAAAACAGTTCCATCTTCCTTCTTTATATGAATGGAGTTATATATATTAGGAAGCTCATCTGTAGCAAACTTTATATCTATAACTGGTCCTATGACCTGAACTACTTTTCCTACATTCTTACCCATGTAAGCGTACCTCCTTATTTCTGTGCCTCAGCTCCACCTACAATTTCCGAAATTTCTTGGGTTATAAGGCTTTGTCTAATTCTATTATATTTTGTTTGTAATGAATCAATTATATCATCTGCATTTTTAGTAGCTCCATCCATAGCTTGCATTCTAGCACTTTGCTCACTAACTTTTGAATGACACATTGCATTCATTACTTTTCCTTTTAAATAAGCAGTTATTGATTCTATTATTACATCATTTTGGCTTGGTTCTAAAGTATATACATCAACTTCTCTTATACCTGATTTTTTAATAATATTAAAAGGTAGTATTTTTTCTTCAACTATCTCTTGTCTAACAGGTGAGAAGAATTTAGTGTATATTAAACTTACTTCTCCAAAATTACCATCTTTGAATTCGTTCATTACTTTATTAACAATAATACTGGAATCTTTTGTTGTTGGTGAATCTCCAATATCAACATACTCAGCTAATGTATTAAAGTTATATTTTTTAGCATAAGATATTCCTTTTTGTCCTACAACTATAGTAGAAATACTCTCTCTTACAGTTTCATATTTTTCACTTAAATATGCAGCTGGATTACCATTAAATCCTCCACACAATCCTGTATCTGATGAAAATAATATAAACAGCTTACTAGTACTCTTATTAGATTTTGTAAAAATATTATCTTCTAAATCACTGACTGAACTTAATATTTCATTATTTATATCTTCTACTGAATTAAAATAATCATTATTTATATTTAGCTTTTGTCTAGCTTTTCTTAACTTAGAAGTGGCTACAAGTCCCATAGCTTTTGTTATTTTTTTAGTGTTTGTTACACTTTTTATTCTTCTTTTTATTTCTAAAAGTCCTGCTCCTGCCATATCATCCACCTCCATTTCTAAAATAGTGCATAGCTTAAATAAGCTATGCTACTAACTTAAAAATATTTTTTTGAACTCCACTAATGATTTTTCAAGTGAAGATTTAATTTCATCAGTTAATGATTTTTGTTCTATTATAGATTTACCTACTTCTCTATGGTAAGTATCCATATATTCTAAGAAGTCTTTTTCAAATCTTCTTATATCACTAACTTTTATATCTGATAAAAAGTCATTTACTGCCGCGTAAAGTATCATTATTTGTTTCTCTACATCCATTGGACAATATTGATCTTGCTTTAATACTTCAACTATTCTTTTACCTTTTTCAAGTCTTTGTTGAGTATCTTTATCAAGGTCTGATCCAAACTGAGCAAAAGACGCTAATTCTCTATATTGAGCTAGTTCAAGTCTTAAAGTTCCTGAAACTTGCTTCATTGCTTTTATTTGAGCATTTCCTCCAACCCTTGAAACTGATATACCAGGGTTTACTGCTGGTCTTTGACCTGCAAGGAATAATTCAGATTCTAAGAATATCTGCCCATCTGTTATAGAAATTACATTAGTAGGAATATATGCTGTAACATCTCCTGCTAAAGTTTCAATAATTGGAAGTGCAGTTAATGAACCTCCACCATTTTCTTTTGATAACTTAGCCGCTCTCTCTAGTAATCTTGAATGTATATAGAAAACATCTCCTGGATAAGCTTCTCTGCCTGGTGGTCTTCTTAATAATAATGACATTGTTCTATAAGCAACTGCATGTTTAGATAAATCATCATATATTACTAATACATCTTTACCCTTATGCATGAAATATTCTCCAATAGCACAAGCTGAATAAGGTGCTATATATTGAAGAGGTGCTGATTCAGCGGCAGTTGCAGCAACTACTATTGAATAATCCATAGCTCCTTCTTCTGTTAATATGTTAACTATATTTGCAACTGTTGATTGTTTTTGTCCTATAGCAACATATATACATATAACATCTTTACCTTTTTGATTTATCATTGTATCTAATGCAATGGCAGTTTTACCTGTTTGTCTATCTCCGATTATTAATTCTCTTTGTCCTTTACCTATTGGTATCATAGAATCTATAGCTTTAATACCTGTTTGTAAAGGTTGATTAACTGAACTTCTATCTATAATACTTGGAGCTGGAAACTCTATATCTCTATAACCATCATTTTTTATTGGTCCCTTACCATCAACCGGTTGTCCTAGTGAGTTAACAACTCTACCTATTACTTCTTCTCCTACAGGAACCTCAACAACTTTTCCAGTTCTCTTAACTATATCCCCTTCTTTGATTCCTTCTTCTGACCCTAATAGAACACAACCAACATTATCCTGTTCTAAGTTTAGTGCCATACCAAAAACATCATTAGGGAATTCTAGAAGTTCTCCCTCCATACAATCTTCTAATCCATATACTCTGGCAACACCGTCACCTATTTGTATTATTGTACCGGAGTCCACTGTTTTTAATTCTTTTTCATACTTTTGTATTTCTTGTTTAATTATAGAAGTTATTTCTTCTGGTTTAATATGCATAGACTCACCTCTATTCCCTTTTTAACATTAACGACCTTAATTCATCTAGCTTAGACTTTATAGTTCCATCTATAACGTCATCACCAACTCTTACATAAAGTCCTCCGATAATGCTTTTATCAACTTTTTCTTTTAATAAGATTTTTTTATTATATATTCTTTCAAGCTTATTAATTAAAGCATCAATCTGTTCCTTATCTAAAGGAATAGCACTTTTAACATCTGCTACTAAAGTGTTATTTTTCTCAAGATGGATTTTTTCCATCTCATTTAATTTTTCCCTTAAATAAAGAATTCTATCTTTTTCAATTAAGATTAACAAAAATGATATTAACTCATCATCTATTTTGCCATTAAATATACTCTTAAAAGTTTCTTTTTTTCTTGTAGTACTAATCTGAGGATGCTTTATAACTTCATAAAAATCCTTATTGTTATATATTAAATCACATATTTCTCTTAAGTCTTTAAGATATTCCTCAACCTTACCCTTTTCTTCTGCAACTTGGTAAAGTGCTAAGGCATATCTCCTATCTAAATATTCATACATAACTAGATACCTACCTTAGTTATAAAATCATTGATAAGCTCTTTATGTTTATTTTCATCTATTGTTTCTTCTAAAACTTTTGATGAAAGCATCATTGCTAACTGAACAGTTTGTTGTTTTAACTCAAACTTAGCCTTTTCAGTTTCTCTTTCAATCTCTAACTTAGATCTTTCCATAATTGTATCTGCTTCTTTATGAGCATTTTCAACTATTTCTTGATAGAATTTATCTGCTTTTCTTTTTTGCTCAGCAGTAATTTTCTTACCTTCTTCTTTCGCCGACTTAAGAATTCTTTCATTTTCTATTCTTAATCTTCTTGCTTTTTCTGCATCATCATCTGCTTGTAATATTTTTTCTTCTATTTCAGATTCTCTATTTTCAATGGCAGCTTTGATTTTTTCCCAGAAAAAATGTTTAAGAATAAAAGTCAGTGCTATAAAGTTAATTATAGTAATTATAATCTTAGCTATATTTATTCCCATATACTATTCATAGCCTCCCTTCTGGAGTCAACAATTGACTTAACTTTCTATGAATTATTTTAAAAATAATAATACAAGTGCTACAATTAAACCGTAAATAGCTGTTGCTTCTGAAAGACCTGCACCAAGTATTAATAAACTTTGAATTTTACCCATTTCTTCTGGTTGTCTTGCAACTGCTTCTGTTGCTCTTCCTGTTGCTATACCTATACCTATACCTGCTCCAATACCTGATAATACAGCTATACCTGCTGCTAAAAGTGACATATCCATGTTTAAATCCTCCTAAAATAATTAACTTTTTAAATTTAATATTAATGCTCTGCTGTCATTTTGATATTTACCATTGTTAACATAGTAAATACTATCATTTGAATAGTTCCATCAAATACATCAAAATAAGCATGAGCAAATATTGGAATACCTAATTGTGCAAACCACGCTACATGATTTAAAGCATCATATAATAATTCTATAATAAGCGTAGCTGCTAACATGTTACCGAAAAGTCTCAGTGAAAGAGACACTGGAAAAACTATTCTTTCCATTATATTCAAAGGTAACATCAATACAAAGGGTTGAGTATATCCGTGTAAATATCCTCCAACTCCATTTCTTTTTATAGCAGTAAAATGAATTACTACAATTGAAATACATGCTAATCCTATAGCTACATTTAAATCTTTAGTAGGTGGCATTATTCCTAATAATCCAACCAAGTTAAGAATTAAAAGATAAATCATTAATGAACCTATAAATGGTACATATGACATATAAGATTCGCCTATATTTCCTCTTACTAAACCTGCTACAGTATCATATAACATTTCTAAAACAACTTCTTTTTTAGTAAGTTTACCTTTTAGATTTCTGGTAAGTAAATATGCTCCTATAGCTAAAACTAAAATTATTATCCATTGAAATACTATATCACTATCAATTAATATATTTCCTATTTTAAAGGAAAACATAGGTCCTACTATTTCCACCTAATCACTTCCTTTCTTTTTAACTGATAAGAAAAATTTATTCTTTATTAAGCTTAATTGACTTAGTCTTATAAGACATAATAGATACTTGTTGCAATATAATTGCTATTATATAAAAAATTAAACTTGATAAATCATATACAAAAAATGCTGAAATAGCTGCTACAAGAACTACCCTCATAAATGATCCTACACTTATTAAAAAAACAAACTTGTTTTTCGTTGTGAGTATGTAAGTTGTTAATGCTTGTAAAATAAAACTTATAGTAGAAACTACATTTCCTACAATAAAAGGAGTTAGAAGCTTACTTTCTCCCAAAATCATTAACACTACCGAAACTACTATTCCTATAATAGTGTTTATCTTAGATATTCCTATAATTAATTTTAAAACATCATTTTTCATATATAACCATCCATTCCTTCATGAACTCGAGTTGACTTTCATTATTATATTCCTATCATTCTTTTTTTTAAAATTTCAAATTCTGTTAAATATCCTTTAATACCTTAAAATAACTTAGTTAAAATTCATTATCCCCTAAATCCCTCTAATATCTTGCTTTAATATAGTTTTTCTTTTTAAATACATAATATCAATATTAATTATGCAATTTCCTTAATATTCTGACAATTGCATAATTTATGTAATATTAATTGATAACTTTTACATGCATGTATTTATTATCATAATTTCATAAAAATTAATTAAAAAATATTTATTTATTAATTAATTTTTTTAACAATATTGAAAAAAAATTAATTTTTTATACATTATAATAAGAAATTTGAATATTTATTTTTATAATTATTCAAATTTTTTTGAAAATTATACTTTTTTCTTTTTACACATTAGTTAAATCTCTTCATATTTGTTATTTTTCACTATATTACTATATTAGTATTATTAACTATTGTATTAATTATTCATATAAAAAATAAGAAATGTAATTTAAATTACATTTCTTATTTTTTATAATATTAAACTCTTTCAACTATTAATGATGTGCCCATTCCACCACCAATACATAAAGTAGCTAATCCTTTTTTACAATCTCTCTTTTCCATTTCATGAAGTAATGTAACTAATATTCTAGCTCCTGATGCTCCAACTGGATGGCCTAATGCTATAGCTCCACCATTTACATTAACTTTATCCATATCAAATTCTAAATCTTTAGCAACAGCTAAACTCTGTGCAGCAAAAGCCTCATTTGCTTCTATTAAATCTATATCTGAAATAGTTAAACCTATATTTTCTAAAGCTTTTTTTGTTGAATAAAATGGACCATAACCCATTATTGCTGGATCTAATCCTTTTGAACCATATGAAAGTATTTTACATAATGGTTTTATTCCCAATTCTTTTGCTTTTTCAGCGCTCATTACTACTATAGCAGCTGCTCCATCATTTATACCTGAAGCATTTCCTGCTGTTACTGTACCATCTTTTTTAAATGCTGCTCTTAATTTCCCAAGAGAAGCAGTTGTAGTTCCAAATCTCGGGAATTCATCTGTATCAAAAATTATTGGTTCTCCTTTTCTTTGAGGAATTACTACTGGTACTATTTCGTCCTTAAATTTTCCTGTTTTTATAGCTTCCTCAGCTTTAACTTGAGATTTAGCTGCAAATTCATCTTGCATTTCTCTTGTTAAACTCCATTTTTCAGCAATATTTTCTGCTGTCATACCCATATGATATCCATTAAAAGCATCTGTTAAAGCATCATTTATCATAGAATCTAACATTTTACCATCGCCCATTCTCTGACCAAATCTTGCTGTTTTTAACAAATAAGGAGCTTGAGACATGTTTTCCATTCCTCCAGCTACAACTACATCAACATCTCCTGCTTTTATCATTTGAGCCGCTAAAGCAACAGATCTTAATCCTGAACCACATACCTTATTTATTGTCATAGCTGGAACATCTACTGATAACCCAGCCTTAACAGCAGCTTGTCTAGCAACATTTTGACCTAATCCTGCCTGTATAACATTCCCCATTATAACTTCTTCAACTAAATCTCCATTAATATTAGCTTTATTTAAAGCCTCTTTTATAACTAATGCTCCTAAATCTGCTGCTGATACATCTTTTAAAGCACCACCAAATGTTCCAAGAGCAGTTCTAACTGCACTAACAATAACAACCTCTTTCATAACTCTCATCCCCCATAGCATTTTGAAACTTTTTGTATTATTTTACATATTTTTATAATACAACATTATTATAACATTTTTGTAATAATAATCAATATTTTGTTATAAAAACATAAAATCTTCTTTCATTAAAATAAATTATTTAACTTAAATATTAAATAAAATAACAAAAAAGGTTACAAACAAATTAAAAATTTGCTTGTAACCTTAAACTTATAAATAAATTTATTTACTTATAAATTCTTCAACTTGTAAATTACCTTTTTCAAAGTAATTTATTATAGTATCAACTATTCTTTTTGATGCTAATCCATCTCCATATGGATTTATAGCTTTACTCATTTTATTATATTCCATTTCATCATTTATAAGTTTATTAGCTTCTGTCAATATAGTATTAACATCAGTTCCTACTAATTTAACTGTTCCAGCAGCTACAGCTTCAGGACGCTCTGTTACATCTCTTAAAACTAAAACTGGTTTTCCTAAATGAGGAGCTTCTTCTTGTAATCCACCTGAGTCAGTCATAACCATAAAACACTTATTCATAAGATTATGTGTTTCTTTAGTATCTAATGGAGGTAATAAATGAACTCTTTCTTTACCTTCTAATTTTCCATAAACTACATCTTTAACAACTGGATTTAAATGGACTAAATATACTAATTCTACATCTTTATTTTTATCAACTATATCAGATAATGCATTACATATATTTTCTATTCCTTCACCCCAGTTTTCTCTTCTGTGAGCAGTTATCATTATAACTTTTTTATTTTCAAAATCTATGTTATTTAATTCTTCTGTTTCAAATACATAATTATTTTGTACAGTATGTTCCATAGCATCAATTACTGTATTACCAGTAATTTTTATGTCTTCTTCTTTTACACCTTCTCTTAAAAGATTATTTTTAGATCCTTTAGTAGGAGCAAAGTGTAAATCAGCTAAAGCTCCTGTTAACTTTCTATTCATTTCCTCTGGGAACGGGAAATATTTGTCAAAAGTTCTTAATCCTGCTTCTACATGACCAACTTTAATTTGTTGATAAAAAGCTGCTAAGCCCCCTGCAAAAGTAGTAGTTGTATCACCATGAACAAGTATCATATCTGGTTTTTCTTTAGTAAATACTTCTTCTAATCCTTCTAACACTCTATTAGTTATACCTGTTAAAGATTGTCGAGTCTTCATTATGTTTAAATCAAAATTAGGCTTTATTTCAAAAAGCTCTAAAACTTGATCTAACATCTCTCTATGTTGAGCTGTTACACATACTTTTGATTCAATTTCTTCTCTTTTTTCTAACTCTTTAACTAGTGGTGCCATTTTTATAGCTTCAGGTCTTGTTCCAAAAATAGTTAATACTTTTATTTTATCCATAAAGTATCTACTGTTGTTAAAATCTTAAAACTTTAAAGTTAATTAAAGATTTTACAACAGTTCACCTCCTTCAAAATATTATAATCATTATTACATAATCCTTAATTATTATATACTATTTTGTACCAAATAATCTATCTCCAGCATCACCAAGTCCTGGAACTACATATCCATTCTCATTTAATTTTTCATCAATAGCAGCAACATATATATCTACATCTGGATGTGATTTTTGAATTACTTTTATACCTTCTGGTGATGAAACTAAGCACATAAGTCTTATTTGCTTAGCTCCTCTTTTCTTTAATAAAGTTATAGCATCAGCTGCTGATCCACCTGTAGCTAACATAGGATCAACTACTATTATATCTCTTTCTGCTATATCTTGTGGAAGTTTACAGAAATATTCTACTGGCTGAAGAGTCTCTTCATCTCTATATAAACCTATATGACCAACCTTTGCTGCTGGTATAAGTCTAAGCATACCATCAACCATTCCTAATCCTGCTCTTAATATTGGAACTATCGCCATTTTTTTACCAGATAACATTTTACACTTAGTAGTGCATATTGGTGTTTCTATTTCAACTTCTTCCATCTGTAAATCTCTAGTAACTTCATAAGCCATTAACATTGATACTTCTTCTACTAATTCTCTAAAATCTTTTGAACCAGTCTTTTTATCTCTAATAAACGCTAATTTATGTAATATAAGTGGATGTGTTATTTCTGTAACTTTACTCATTTGTAAATACCTCCTGAAAATATAATAATTCTTTTTATTTTGAATATTTTTTTTCTATTTTGCTAATTTTATCTATCCTATTTTGATGTCTTCCACCTTGAAACTCTGCATTTAAAAACGCATCAACAATATCTAAAGCTAATCCTACACCTACAGTTCTTTCTCCTAAAGCTAAAATATTAGCATTATTATGTTCTCTTGTAGCATGTGCACTAAATGTATCACTACAAAGAGCAGCTCTTATTCCTGGTACTTTATTAGCTGCTAAAGATATTCCTATTCCAGTTCCACAAACTAAAATTCCAAAATTAGAATTTTTATTTATGATATCCTCAGCAACTTGTATAGCTATATCAGGATAATCACAAGATTCTGTATTGTATGTACCATAATCCTTTACCTCTATACCTTTTGCTTGTAAATGTTTAATGATTTCACCTTTTAAATTTAACCCACCATGGTCACATCCTATTGCTATTTTCATGGTATTGCACCTCCATAAGTATATAATGATTATAAAAAAAAGAAGATATTATTAATAATCTTCTTTTATTTTAATAAATTACTTAGATTAAACTTTTATTATATCAAATCCGCAAGCTTTTCTTAATCTATTCATTATAGCTAATCCTAATCCAGTATCTTCAAAAGATTCACTAATAATAACATCCACATTATTATTATCAAATTCTCTTAAAGTACTAAATAATTTTTTTGCTATAGTACTTAGATTATTTCTACTTCCTAAAGATATAATTACGCCATCCTTATAATTTGATAATGTTTCATCAGTAACCATTATTCCAACCTTTAATCCATCATCTATGTAATTATGCATCATTTCATTAATTTTTTCAACCGTTTTTTCTATTGAACCTTCAACTAATCTAACCTTAGCTTTTGGAGCATAATGTTTATACTTCATTCCCGGTGCCTTTGGCTTTAAATTTTTATCATTTTTATCTAATAATGATTTATCTATATAAATTTTATCATCTATTTCTTTTAACATTTCTAAAGTAATTCCACCTGGTCTTAAAATACAAGGTGGATTACATGTAATATCTAATATTGTAGATTCTACACCAACTTCACTACTATCACTACCGAGAATATAATCTACTCTTCCATTCAAATCTAAAATACAAGTTTCCATATCTGTTGGACTAGGTCTCCCTGATATATTAGCTGAAGGAGCTGCTATAGGAACTCCCGCTTCTTTAATTAAATTTAATGCAACTTCATCACTTGGCATTCTAATTCCTATAGTATTTAACCCAGCTGATGTTTCATTTGGAATAATATCTTTCTTTTTAAATATCATAGTTAAAGGTCCTGGCCAAAATCTATCCATTATGATATTAGCTATTCTAGGAACTTCTAGGGTAATTTCATCCAATACCTCTTTACTTGAAATATGTACAATTAATGGATTATCTTGCGGCCTTCCTTTAGCTTTAAAAATTTTTTTTACTGCATCAATATTTAATGCATTAGCTCCTAAACCATAAACAGTTTCTGTTGGAAAAGCTACTATTCCCCCATTTTTTATAACGTCAGAAGCTTCTACTATATATTTTTTATCTTTATTTAAATTTTTTATGTATCCTAATTTAGTATCCATAAATATCACCACCATTTTCTAGATAAAATAATTTCTTTTTGTTCTCTAGCTATCTTTATATTTTCTATTGAATTATCTGTATAAATTGCTTTCACACAATTTTTATATATTAAATCTAAAAGTTTAAACTTTTCTAATCCACCATGTTTAATTATTGTATAATAAAATGATTTTTCTGGATATAAAACTGTTAATTTTTTATATTCTTTTGATAACAAAGGATGTTTATTTAATAAGTTAATATTTATTCGTTTAAAAGAATTTCTTCTTTTTTTACATGATAAAATAATTAAAATATTCATATTATCTAAACTTTTACTAGTATGAACTAAATGTACATCCTCACAATTAATAACTTTAGATTTTTCAACAATAGAAGGTTTTACAACCAAAAATCCATTTTTGCATTTGTATTTTAATGCTAAATCTTTATATACCATAAATATAGCGATTAATATAAAAATTTCAAGAATAATAAGATAGCCAATAATAAATTTTGTATATAATGTTAAAAATATAATTACTAAAGGAAGTATTACTTGCATGACAATCATAGAAAATATAAAGATTTTATAAGCGTTTCTTTGTTTTTTTATAGCTTTATCTATATACATTTTTACGTTCACCATACTTATTTAATATATTTTTTTAGCTATAAAGCCCTACATAAAATATGTAAGGCTTTACTAGTTTAAAATTCCGTATTTCCCATTTGTTTCATTTTCTGAGCTTGATCTTCTGTTATAAGAGCATTTACTATTTCATCAATATCTCCCTCTAAGAAATTATCAAGTTTATAAAGAGTTACTCCAATTCTATGATCTGTTACTCTTCCTTGTGGATAGTTATAAGTTCTTATTCTCTCACTTCTATCCCCTGTTCCTACTTGGCTCTTTCTATCTTCTGCTATTCCTGCTAATCTTTCAGCTTCTGCTTGCTCAAAAAGTCTAGCTCTTAAAATTTTCATAGCTTTTTCTTTATTCTTAAGCTGTGATTTTTCATCCTGACATGAAACAACTAATCCAGTTGGTAAGTGAGTTATTCTTACTGCTGAATCAGTAGTATTAACACACTGACCACCATTACCTGACGCTCTAAATACATCAACTCTTAAATCTTTTTCATTTATTTCTATTTCTACATCATCAACCTCTGGTAAAACTGCAACTGTAGCTGTAGACGTATGTATTCTACCTGAACTTTCTGTATCTGGAACTCTTTGAACTCTATGTGCACCACTTTCATATTTTAATTTTGAATATGCACCTTCACCTTTAATCATGAATACAACTTCTTTGAATCCACCTATATCAGTTTCGTTAGAACTCATAAGTTCAACTTTCCATCTATTTTTTTCAGCGTATTTTGTATACATTCTAAATAAATTAGCTGCAAATAAAGCTGCCTCATCTCCACCAGCTCCACCTCTAATTTCAACAAATACGTTTTTATCATCGTTTGGATCTTTAGGTAATAAAAGAATCTGAATTTTATCTTCTAAAGAAGCTTTTTTATCAGTTAATTCTTTTATTTCCATTTGAACCATTTCTTTCATTTCAGGGTCATTCTCTTCAGCTAACATTTCCTTACTTGCATCTAGTTCTTCTACAGTATTTTTGTAATCTTTATACTCATTAACTATTACTTCTAAGTCTGCATGTTCCTTACATAATTTTCTCCACTCAGTTTGATTAGCCATTATGGAAGGGTCACTTATCTTAACTGAAAGCTCATCGTACTTATTCTCAATAAAGTTTAATCTATCCAGTATCATTTTATCACTCCGTAATATAGATTTTCATATTCTTTTATTATAACATAATATATTATTAAGTTTCAAGATTTAAGCAACCTATAACAACTCTATCTAACCCTGCTAAATCCTTTATAACTTTAACATTAATATAACTGTTTTTTTCCATCAACTTCCTTACATCTTCACCTTGGTCATGACCTATTTCAAATGCTAATATGCCATTCTTATTCAAAATTTCTTTGCTACCTTTAACTATTCTTCGATAAAAGATTAATCCATCCTCACCACCACTTAAAGCTAAATGAGGTTCATAATTTTTAACATCTTCCATTAATGTATCTATTAACTCTTCTTTAATATATGGAGGATTAGATACTATTATATTATATTTTTCATCTTTTAGTTCATTAAACAAATCGCTTCTTTTAAAATTACATCTTTTATCTAAATTAAATAATTTTATATTTTCTTTTGTAATAAATTCAGGAATGTGGTCAATATCAATTAAATCTACAAGTATATTTTTTCTATAATAAGCTAAAGACAATCCAATGGCACCACTTCCACAACATAAATCACATACCTTTATATGTGAATCATCATTTATATTCTTTAATACTTCTTCAACTAATATTTCAGTATCTCCTCTAGGTATTAGAACTCCTTCTTTAACTTTAAAGTCTAATCCCATAAACTCACAAAAACCCAATATATATTGCATAGGCATTTTTTTTTCTCTTTTTGATAATAAATTATAAAATTTATTCTCATCTTCAATAGAAACTTTTTCATTTCTATTAGTAATTATCCACAATTTTTCTTTATTTAATACCTTGCTTAATAAAAGTTGTGTATCTAATATATAGGTATTTATTAATACTTCTTTTAATTTATTATTTCCAAATTCTAAAAGTTCTCCCACACTTTTTTGCGTGTTTTCTAATCCCTCTGCCTTCATTAAAGACACAATTGCCACCTCTATCTGCGAATCATCAGGCTCTCTAGTAGTTAAACTTTGTAACTTCAAGCCTGGAGCTGCTATTATTTTAGATAATTTTCCATTAGAATTTCCTAACCATTTAATCAATTCATAAGTAACGCCTGAAACTAAAGGTAACAGTAAAATTCTTATAGTTGTTCTTTCTACAATAGAATCCCACTTTGTAAATGAAAATATTAAAATACTTACAATTGCAACAAGAAATAAAAAGTTTGTTCCACATCTTGGATGAAACCTAGAATACTTTTTTACATTTTTAACAGTTAACTCTTCTTCATTTTCATAGCAAAAAATAGCTTTATGTTCTGCACCATGATATTGAAAAACCCTTTGAATATCATCTAAACGACCTATAAAGTACATATATGAAAGTAATATACTTATACTTATTACTCCTTCTATAATGCTTAAAGACCATGTAGGGAAATTTACTTTCTTTAACAGAAATGTAATTCCCGTTGGTATTGCCATGAATATTACTATAGCAAAAAATATTGATATAATCATAGTTAGTCCTATAATAACATCATTGAATTTTTCACCTAACTTATTCATTAACCATTTCTCAAGTTTGGAAGGTTCTTCATTAACATCATCAAAAAATTCAGCAGAAAAATTTAAAGACTTTAACCCTACAACTAAAGAATCTATTAATGTGATAAATCCTCTTACTATGGGCAAAGAAAAAAATTTGTATTTTTTAGTATATGGAATTGATTTATCAAATTTAACTTCTATATCTCCCTTTGGGGTTCTAACAGCAGTTGCTATCCCCTTTTTTCCTCTCATCATAACCCCTTCTAAAACAGCTTGACCTCCAACCTGAGATTTTTTCATATTAATTCTCCTTCTAATATATAAATTAATTTATGTTTCACTTAATACCCTTTTATTTTTTATTTAATTATTTTCCTTATATTTAAAATAACATTGTCCACACAATGATTGATATTCTACATTATCAACTAAATCTATTGCAACTTGTTCACCTTGAAAAATATATTTTCCATTTACTTTTCTTCCATTTAATATTGCTTTTCTACCACAAGTACATATTGTTTTCATTTCTTCTATACTATGTGCTAATAATAATAATCTTTCACTTCCTTCAAAACCATTCATTTGAAAATCAGTTCGTAATCCATAGCAAATAACTGGTATATCTTTATTAACTGCAATTTCAAATAATTCATCAATATGATGTGATTTTAAAAATTGAACTTCGTCTACAATAACACAATGTATTTTCAAAGATTGTTTTGAAAATTCTTCTATCATTTCCATAATGTTATCTTCTTTTTCTATTAATAAATCTACTTCTTTTTCTACACCAAGTCTAGAAACAACTTTTGTTCCTCCCTTTTTATCTGTTGCAGGCTTTATTATTATTGCCTTCATTCCTCTCTCCTCATAATTGTATGCAACTTGCATAAGATGAGTAGATTTACCTGAATTCATAGCACCATATCTAAAATATAATTTACTCATTCCTCAAAAAACTCCTTATAAACTTATTTATTATGATTATATCCTAAATGCTATATATTTTAAACTATTGACGATTATTAGACCCCATGTTATACTTGTTACTAGTTGTTTATTCAACATTTTTTATTGCGAAAGAGGTGAAAAAGATGAGAGAAGGCATACATCCAGAATACCATCACGATGCTATGGTTAAGTGTGCATGTGGAAATACTTTTACAACTGGTTCAGTAAAAAAAGAACTAAAAGTAGAAATATGCTCTAAATGCCACCCATTCTTCACTGGAAAACAAAAAATCGTTGATGTTGGCGGAAGAGTTGACAAATTCAACAAGAGATTCAATCTTAATAAATAATTTTTTTATTTTTAATGGGAAAGATGTATCTTTCCCATTTTTTATTTATATAATATTATAT
>NZ_WHJC01000010.1 GCF_009295725.1 Clostridium tarantellae | reverse complement strand
GTTTTTGGTAATTATATTAAAACAAAGGTTACCGGCTATTTTCACGTCTAAATTTTTGGTAATTTATAAACTTTTTTCTAATTAAAATTTGTCAATGGTATTTGAATCCAAAGATTAAACACTAGTGTAAATAATTTATATTTTAATACTCCGATGGTATAATAAAGTATGTAAACTAGACTTTAGGGATATAAATTTAATTTAGATTTAAAAAACTTAGGAGCGATTAAAATGAATGGTATATTAGATAAATATGATGAATCAATTAAACTAACATATAATTATACGTATAGAATGCTTATTCACTTAAAAAATATAAAGGAAAATTATGAAAAATTAGAAAATCCAGATGAGGTAACTTTAGAAGTTTATAGAGATTCCATAATAAAGAAGTATGAAACTTTAGAAGATTTAACATGGAAATTATTATCTAAAGTTTTCAAAGCAGATGGACTTGAAATAAATAGCCCTAGAGGGTGTTATAAACAAGCATTTAAAGATGGATTAATAGAAGATATGATTGTTTGGAATGATATATTACGTGCAAGAAATTCCAGTGCGCATATATATGATGAAGAAGATTATGAAGCAATAAAAAATTATATAATAGAGAGATATATAGAAGCTATAGAAAAGCTTTTGAATAAGATATCAATGGAGAGATTGTAATATGTATGGAATAGAAGAAGTAGTATACAAAAACTTAATTTGCTATTTTAAAAATAAGGATTATATAAAAAAAGTTGTATTGTTTGGTTCTAGAGCTAAGGGAACTAATAAGTATAATTCTGACATAGATATTGGAATTTTATGCGATAAAAAGTATAAAGGAACTACAGCAGAAGACTTAGATGAAATTGTTGGAGTATATTCTTTAGATATTGTTTTCTTAGATAGTATGAATGACGAAATAAAAGTGCAAATAGAGAGAGATGGAATAGAGATTTATAGTAATTAAAGTATTTTACTTCATTAGAACTTATAAAATTAATGAGAAAAATAGTATGTATGCTTATAGCAAACACAAAAAATTAAATTATAAGGTAAACTAATACTAGTACAGTAATTAAAAGCTGTTACTAGTATTTTTTCTGATTATAAGTATAAAAATAAGTATATCATATAAAAAACACATAAAAAATATGTAAGAAATATGATACAATTTAATTTGAAAAATGGCCTAGAAAGGAGAAAAAATATGGAATACAGTGCAGGAATGACATCTAGACCATACTTATATAAGGAAACTAAAATGGTAGCAACACTTATGAGCCAGGGGAAAAGTGTAGAGGAAATAAAGAATCTAGCAATTGAGGAAAATATCTTTCAATTTGAAAAAGAGTATAGAAGAGAAGAAATAGTTTCAGCTATAATAGGAAGATTAAAAGATATAGATGAATTTATAATTGAAAAGATTGCTAATGGAGGCTTATCAATGTCTAAGCTTTTAGTAGTGTATGTTATTATGAAAAGTAATAGATTGTTTTTTGAATTTGTAAATGAAGTATATAGAGAAAAAGTTTTATTAAGAGATTTATATATAAGAGATAAAGACATAAATATGTTCTTTCAAATCAAAACAGAAGAAAGTGAAAAGATTGCTAAGTGGAGTGAATCCACTATGAAAAAGTTAAGAACTGTTTATGTAAAAATATTATTTGAAAGTGGTCTTATTTCTTCAATAAGAGAGGATAGAGAAATAAGTGTACCTTTTATTGATGAGGATATTAAACATTGTTTAACTACTATTGGAGATAAGGCATATGTTATTGCTTTACAAGGATTAAATAATTAGTATGGAAGGAATTTAATTATGAAAAATATTTATGAAAGAATAGATGAAATATTACCTAAGATAACAGAACCTTATTTTAGAGAGAATAAAGGGTTAGGTAATGAAGTTGGATTTTATATTTTTGATTATGATCCAAAGTATGAAATGTATATAAGAGAAAATATTAAATTTATAAAAGAAAAAGTTTTAAATGCTCATGGATTAAAGATATTAGAAATAGATTTATATGATTCTATAATAGATATTTTAGAGTCAAAGGGCTTCTTAGAAAAGAACTTTGTAATGGAAGAGAAAAAAGGTAGCGATTTTGTAATTAATGCTACAAAAAAAGCTTTAAGATTAACTTTAAATAATGATTTAATTGTTAAATATATAGTAGATAAAATGGAAGATAGTGATATGGTATTTTTAACAGGCGTAGGAAAAGCATGGCCTATTATAAGATCTCATACTATATTAAATAATCTTCATAAAGAAATAGAAAAAATACCACTAGTAATGTTTTTTCCAGGAACTTATGATGGGGGAACTTTAATGTTATTTAATGAATTAAAGGATGACCATTATTATAGAGCATTTGCTTTGGTAGATAAATATTAGTAAGAAAAATGTTATAATAAAATTATGATAAAAAAATTATAATGTTAACATAAAATAAATACATAAAAGGGGGGACTTATAAAAATGCATTACCCAATTAAAGAAATGTTTTATAAGAACATTGATAGAGATATAAAAGGTGTTATTAAAGTAGGTCAAAAAGAAGAAGAGAATATAAAGCAAGAATTAGAAGAGTATGTTGTAACAGAACAATTAAATAAACATATAGAGACTTTCTTTCAGGCATACAATAAAGGAATCTTTGGTCATACTGATAAAATGGGTGTGTGGATATCTGGTTTCTTTGGTTCAGGTAAATCTCACTTGTTAAAAATATTATCATACCTTTTAGATAATAAAGAGATAGATGATAAAAAAGCCATAGAATACTTTGATGATAAGGGATTAGATAATTTTACATTAGCTAATATGAAGCAAACTGGAGACATAACTTCAGATGTAATATTATTTAACATAGATTCAAAGGCAGATTCAGACTCTAAGTCAGATAAATCAGCTATTGTAACTGTATTTAATAAGGTATTTAATGAAATGCAAGGCTTTAGTGGTTCAATGCCATGGCTTGCAGAACTTGAAAGACAATTAGTTGAAGATGGGTGTTATGATAACTTTAAAGAAGCCTTTCACCATGCTTCAGGTAAGACATGGGAAGATGGAAGAGAAGATTTTTACTATGAAGAGGTAACTAACTGTTACAAGTAAGTTATAAAAGGCTATAAACTGATATTGAGTTTTATAACCTTTAACTTAGAAAATAGTTGATAGCCTCCCACATTCGTAAAGAGTGTGGAGTGGTGGTATAAATATAAAGACCATCCAAAATCCTTTGAATTGCTGGAAACCCTTAAAGCTAATGAAACTACAACGTAGGTATGAAATAAAACTAAGCGTGAATGTTACGAAAGTAGAAAAAATTCATTAGATAGCATAAGGTTAAATCCTAAGTGCTGTAATAATAGGCAATCAGCAGGTAAGCCCTAAATAGGGGAAACTTCAACGACTATGGCGTAAAGCCAGTACACTATAAGCTTTTGATAGTGGAAGTGGAGGACACCGATTAGGTGATGATATAGTCTACGCTCATATGAAAGTATGAGAAGTTCATAAGAGAACTGTATAGATAGTAGCGTGTCTATATGAATAGCATAAAGTTTATAAAAGTATAAATTACTATTATATTATTAGTGATCTTTTTATATTTAAATCATCTATCATACACCTTATAATATGTAAGTATTTTGGATACCTTATGTTATAAGGAGGTGAGAATAGTGATTAAATCAATAAAAATAAGACTTTTACCTACAGAAGAGCAAAGAATATTAATATTTAAAACAGTAGGATGTAGTAGATTTACTTATAATTGGGGATTAAATAGGTGGAGTGAACTCTATAAGCAAGGTTTAAAATCTAATAATCTTGAAATTAAAAAAGAGTTTAACAATACTATTAAAAAAAATGAAGATTATAAGTGGATAAAAGAAGTTAGCAGTCAAGCATTAGCTCAAGTATTTTTAGATTTAGGAGTTGCTTTTAAAAATTTCTTTAATAAGAAATCAGATTATCCTAAATTTAAATCTAAAAGAAAAAGCAGAACTAGCTTTTATGTAAGAAATGATGCTATGACTATATTAGAAAATACAATTAATATAGAGAAGATTGGAAAAGTTAAGTTTAAAACTAACTACAAAATTCCTATATTAAAAAGTTATAAAAATCCTAGATGTAGTTTTGACGGTAGGTACTGGTATTTATCTTTTGGATTTGAGTATAACGAAAACCAAGTTAAGCTTAATAAAGATTTATCAGTAGGTATTGATTTAGGAGTATCTCACTTAGCTATAGTTAATTGTTTAGATAAACCTATTAAAAACATTAATAAAAGTTCTAAGGTAAGAAGATTAAAGAAAAGATTAAAAAGATTACAAAGACAAGTTTCAAGAAAATATGAAGCAAATAAAAATGACAAACAGTTTATGAAAACTAATAATATTTTCAAGTTAGAAAAAGTTATAAGGTTACTTCACAGAAAGTTAGCAAATATAAGAAATAATCATATACATCAAGCTACTAATAAGATTATTAAATTATATCCTTATAGAGTAGTTATGGAAGACTTAAATGTATCTGGAATGATGAAGAATAAATATTTATCAAGAGTAATTGTAGAACAATGTTTTTATAAGTTTATAACTTATATGAAATATAAATGTGAGTTCAATGGTATAGAGTTTATTCAAGTTCCAAGATTTTATCCTTCTAGTAAGAAGTGTAGTATATGTGGAAATATAAAAAAAGACTTGAAATTAAAAGATAGGATTTATAAATGTAGTTGTGGTCTAGTTATAGATAGAGATAAAAATGCATCATATAATCTTGCAAATTATGAATTAGTATAATGGTGATTTTGATAAATATACTAATATGTAGGGTGCGTTGTACCCGAATTTAAGCCTTTGGAGAACTACACCAAACCAAAGTAGCTTTAAGCCAAATGGAGTTCTGTGAATAAGGAAATAAAGTAAATTTATAAACTTTTATAAATTTTATGCAACGGATGCTATTATAGAAGCCTTAGGTAAAACTAGTAAAATGACTGAAGAGGGAGCAAGAAATTGGTACAACAAGGCTGAAGAAAACTACTCAATAAGCATAGAGAAATTTGCTAAAAAGGTATTACAATATATAAAAAGTAAAGGTAAAAATCATCATGTAGTTTTCCTAGTGGATGAAATTGGACAATATATAGGTGATAATACTCAGCTTATGTTAAATCTTCAAACAGTGGTAGAGGATTTAGGAACTTACTGTGAAGGAAAGTGTTGGGTAATAGTAACTTCCCAGGAAGGCTTAGATGAATTTACAAAGGTTAAAGGAAATGACTTCTCTAAAATACAGGGAAGGTTCAATACAAGATTAAGTCTTTCTTCAGCTAACGTAGATGAAGTTATTAAAAAGCGTCTATTAAGAAAAACAGAGCAGGCAGAAGATCATTTAAAAATGTTATATGGTCAAAAGGAATCTATTATAAAGAATCTTTTAACCTTCACTTCAGATACTGCTGAAATGAAGCTTTATAAGGATGCACAGGATTTCTCAGAGGTATACCCATTCATACCATACCAATTTAATCTATTACAAAAAACCTTTAATGGTGTAAGAGAACATGGAGCATCAGGTAAACATTTATCTAAAGGGGAAAGAAGTTTATTAGGTGCATACCAACAAATAGGTGTGGAGTATATGAATAAGGAAAGTGGAATATTAGTACCATTTTCAGCTTTTTATGATACCATAGAAACATTTTTAGATTCAAGTATAAATTCAGTTATAATTCATGCTAAGAAAAATACACGTTTAAATGATTTTGATGTGGATGTACTTAAATTATTATTCCTTATAAAATACGTTAAGGAAATAAAGGGTAACTTAGAAAACCTATCTACTTTATTAATAAGTAATATTGATGAAGATAAAGTAGAAGTTAAAAAGAAAGTTAAAGAATCCTTAGATAGATTAATAAGAGAAACTTTAGTTCAAAAAAATGGAGATGAGTATATATTCCTTACTAATGATGAGCAGGATGTTAATAAGGAAATAAAAAATATGCCTGTGGATGGAGCTTTAGTTATTCAAAAAATTGGAGAAATAATATTTGAAGATGTTTATAATGAAAAGAAATTTAGATTTTCAAGGGAATACAACTTCCCATTCAATCAAATAGTAGACGCTACTCCAAGAGGAGCACAATCAAATGAAATAGGAGTAAAGGTAATTACTCCAAGCTTTGATTTAGTAGGAGCTTCTTCAGAAACAGAACTTAAGCTTCTTTCATCAAGAGAAGATAATGTAATTATAAACATATCTAATGACTCTAGATACTTAGAAGAAATAGAAAATGCTCTTAAAATAGAAAGCTATTTAAGGGTGAAAGGTGGTTCAAAATCTACTCAAGCCATAGAGGATATTAAATCTAAAAAGGGTAGAGAAAAGGAAGAAAGATTAAAGAGAGCTAAGGATTTAATAGAATTAGCCATAGAAGAGGCAGAGATTTATGTAAATAGTTCTATAATAGATGTTAAATCTAAAAAGCCTATTGAAAGAATAAATGATGGATTAAGAGCTTTAGTACACTCTAAATATGCTAAACTAAATTACATTAAAAAGTTTACTAATAGTACAAAGGATTTATTTGATATATTAAACAGAAATGTTATGCAAATGTCCATTGATGGAGATAAAGAAGATAATAAATTAGCTTTAACAGAATTAGACAATCATATAAATCAAATGACAGATAGAAATATTACTTTAACAGTTAAGGGACTTTTAAATAAATTCTCAGCAGCACCATTTGGTTGGAAAGAGTTGGATATACAAGCGCTTATAATAGAATTATTTAAAAAGCAAGAAATAAAGATAATATTAAATGATAGGGTAATAGCCCCAGAAGATAAAAGTGTAGTTGATTATGTTACTAAGAGAGAATACTTAGAAAGAACCTTATTAAAGAAAAGAGAAAAGGTTAATCCTAAATATATAAGAGCATTAAAAGATTTATATAAAGATGTATTTGATATGAGTACTTTACCAGAGGATGAGGATAGAATGATGAAGCATTTTAAATCTTCCTGTGAAACAGAGTTAACTAGAATAGAGAGAATGTTAGTTCATTATAATGTTCATACTCATTACCCAGGAGAGAAAATCTTAAAAGATGGTAAGTCAGTATTCCAAGAAATATTAAATATAAAGGATACCTTAGAGTTCTTTAAAGAAGTAAGTAATCTAGAGGATGATTTACTAGACTATTCAGAACAAGTACCTAATGTAAAATCATTCTTTGATGAAAAAGGAACACAGAAAAAGTACTTTGATGAAGGGGCAGAAAAGTTAAATAACTATAAAAATAATGAAATATATTTAACTGGTGATGAAATAAAAGAAATAGTTAAATCTATTAGAGACATCATAATTTCAAAAGAGCCTTATAAAAAAATACCTAATCTACCAGTATTGGTTGGTAAGTATAATGATAAGATTTTTGAATTATTAGAAGAAAAAAGTAAACCAGTTAAGGAAACCATAGAAGTATATAAAAGTGAAGTCTTTGAAGAACTTAATAAACATAACTTTAAGGATGAATATAGCAATAGAATATTAGAGGATTTTAATAATATAATTAAAAAGCTAGAAACCTTAAATAGCTTTGGAGAAATAGCAGCCATAGAATCAGCAGCAGATGCTACAAGAGTAAGATGGATTAGTGTTATTTTAGAAAAAGCAAGAGTTGAAAGAGAAAAAGCTGAAAAAGAGAAGATAAAAGAAAAGGATCCTATAATTACAGAAACGCCTAAAGTTCCAGTAGGAATAAATAGTACTCCAAGAGATGGAGAAATACCAAAAAAACCAGAAGCACCGAAACCTCCTCAAATTACTAATAAATATGTAAGTGTTAAGGAGTTAGTTAAGGGAACTAAGGTTATAAAAAATGAAGAAGATATAAATGTAGTTTTAGAGCAATTAAGAGCAAAACTAAAACAACAACTAGATAAAGATACTATTATAAACTTGATTTAGAGAAAGATGATGTGATAAAATTTGACTCCAGACTGCTTGAATTATTACTTTTAACCTTTACAGGTTATAAAAGCAATAATTATGCAGTCTTCCGCAATTTTTATCACAGTCTATTCCTAAATAAATGGTTTAGTGGGAAAGGGAAAAAAGATAGTCTATTTATGGAAAAAACAACAATTAAGAAGATAGGTTAATCTTATTAAGATAAAACTTTAGATAAGAAAAATAAAATAAGAAGAAAGGATTTATGCATTATGGATAAGAGTAAGATAAAATCCTATGCAATCTGGGCTAGAAAGGCTTTGATTGGTGCAGTTGGTGATAGAGCTGCTAAGATTGGAATAAATAAAGATGGTACTGTACTTGATATAGAAAGATTACAAGGTGGATTTAAGGTTGTTGGTAGGGAGGATTTATTTAATATAGACCCTTCTCATAGAGATACCTTAGTTAGACTTATAAAAGAAAAAGGCTATAAACAAGTTTTAGAGGAAGTTGCTTATACTTGGTTTAATAGATTTATGGGCTTAAGATTTATGGAGGTTAATGATTACTTACCAACAGGGGTTAGGATTTTATCCTCTGAGGAAGGTAAGTCAGAGCCTGATGTTTTAAGTAGAGTTAGTGAAATAGCAGAGGATTTAAATTTAAATCTTCAATATGTTTATGAGCTTCAAGATAAGGGAGATAAAGATTCAATTACAGAATTATATAAGTATATATTAATAAAACAATGTAATGAACTAGGTAATATAATACCACAAATGTTTGAAAAAATAAGTGACTACACAGAATTATTATTACCAGATAACCTATTAGAAGCAGATTCTGTAATAAGAAAAATGGTAGAGGATATAGCTGAAGAGGATTGGAAAGAAGAAGTTGAAATCATTGGATGGATGTATCAATATTATATAAGTGAAAAAAAGGATGAAGTATTTGCAGCCTTAAAGAAAAATGTAAAAATAACAAAGGAAAACATACCAGCAGCTACTCAATTATTTACACCTAAATGGATAGTTAAATATATGGTAGAAAACTCCTTAGGAAGACTATGGCTAGAAGGGCATCCTAATGAAGAATTACAAAAAGAATGGAAATACTACCTAGAAGAAGCACAGCAAGAGCCAGAGGTAGAAGAAGAATTAAAGAAAATAAGAGAAGAACATAGCAAACTAACTCCAGAGGATATAAAAGTATTAGACCCTTGTATGGGCTCAGGTCATATACTTGTGTATGCCTTTGATGTACTTTATGAAATATACAAAAGTGCAGGATACTCAGAAAGAGAAATACCAAGAAAGATACTACAAAACAACCTTTATGGATTAGATATAGATGATAGAGCAGCACAATTAGCAAGCTTTGCTCTAATAATGAAAGCAAGACATTATAATAGAAGACTATTTAGAGAAATAGAAAGAGAAAATATAGAACTAAACCTTTGTTCAATACAAGAAAGTAATGGAATAAACAAAGAAACCATAGACTACTTCTGTAGCCTACAAACAGGATTAAATAATGAAGAGTTAAGAAAAGACTTAGAATATCTAACAACTACATTTACAGATGCAAAGGAATATGGTTCCATACTAGAAGTTGAAAAAGTAAATTTTGAAGCATTAAAACAAAGATTAAGAGAAATAGAAGATGATTATAACTTTATGTTTGGTGATTATAGAAAGGTGCTTTTAGATAAAGTTCCTAATTTGATTAAACAGGCTGAGGTAATGAGTAAAAAGTATGAGGTTTGTGTGACTAATCCTCCTTATATGGGAGCAAAAGGGATTGGTTTAAAGCTTTTAAAATATGTTCAAGAAATTTATCCTGATGCTAAAAGTGATTTATTTGCTATTTTTATTGAAAAATGTAGTAATCTAATAAAAATAAATGGATTTCAATCTATGATTACACAACATGCATTTATGTTTTTAAGTAGTTATGAAAAATTGAGAAAAAAACTTGTAGTTAAGGACTTTGTAAATATGGCACATTTAGGTGCACGAGCTTTTGAAGAGATAGGTGGAGAAGTAGTACAAACAACAACATGGATTTTGAGAAATAGTAATATCAAAAATTATATGGCAACATATTTAAGACTTGTAGATTACAATAATCAAAAAGCAAAAGAACTTTCATTTTTAAATAAAGAAAATAAATATATAGCTAAAAAGGGTAATTTTACTAAAATTCCAAATATATCCATTGCATATTGGATAAGCAATAGAGTTTTAGATATATTTTACAAAGAGCAAAGATTAGGTGATTTATTTCCAGTAAAAAAAGGATTGGATACTGGAAATAATGATAAGTATTTAAGGTTATGGCAAGAAATTAATTATAATAAATTCGGAAATGGTTTTAAAAAATCGCAAGATTTTACTTGTGCTAATAAAAAATGGGCACCTCATGACAAAGGTGGAACATTTAGACGTTGGTATGGAAATAATGAATATGTTATTAATTGGGAAAATAATGGTTTTGAATTAAGAAATTCTACAGCAAATTTAAGAAGTGAAAAGTATTATTTTAATGATGCGATTACATGGAGTTCATTGTCATCTGGCAATATTGGATTTAGATTTAGCAATCAAGGAGCAATTTCTAATACAGCAGGATCATCATTATATCCTAATAAAGAAATGATGAACTATTTAGTTGGAATTTTAAATACGAAAGTAATACAAAAAATGATAAATGTAGTAAGTCCTACATTAAATTATAGTGCTGGGCCAATTAGTTCAATTCCAATATTAATTAAAAGTAGTAAAGATATTGATTCACTTGTATATAAAAATATTAATGTTTCAAAAAATGATTGGGATTCCTTTGAAACTTCATGGGTAACTAAATTGTTGCAACAAATTTAAACAAAAATATACAAATATGTATAGAAGTATAGATTTAAAAACAGAATACCCTCTGTATCTCGTGAGAGGTGCAGACTCGGTGTTAATTGCTTTGAACCCCTAAAGCCTTACAACCAAAGCGAAACTAGAAATGGTAAGCGTAATGGTGCGAAAGCAGAAAAAATAGTAAGGATGGTATAAACTGAAAAAAATCCAATTAGGTTCTATGATAGGATTAACGTGACACATAGAAAACGTTGGGCGTTAAGTACTGTAATAATGGGTGTTTAGCAGGGAAATCCCTAAGTCGTAAGATATGGGAGACCTTCAACGACTATCTCCTTGAGGGAGAGTAAAGCCACAAGCTAATGGTGGAAGAAAAATACCGCATCTTTATATGTATGAGATGAAGAAATAGTCTGCGCTTATGTGAAAGCATAAGAGGTCTACTCGGAAGAGAAAGACTGCTATAGGTGTTGCGGCTTATAGTGAACAAGAAAAATATATATAAATATAAAAGATGTTGATAAATATCTTTCAGAATATTATATATAAAATATAGTAATTTGAAAGAGTCGGTATGTATGGATTTAATGTCCGTTGGAAAATTTGCTAAAAAAGTCTGCGTAAATTTTGTTACGTTAAGAAGAATGAAAAAAAAGATGAATTGATACCTACTCACATATCTTGTAGTGAAATCACACATAATAAGAAGGAACTAAATTAATTGATAAAATAAATAGTTGAGAGTCTAAGAAAACTAAAAAGCTTATAGACGAGGTGAGAAAAGGTGATAACAGCAACTAAAATAAAATTAAAGCCCACAAAAGAACAAGAAGTTTTATTTTGGAAATCTGCTGGAGTAGCTAGATGGGCATATAATTATTTCCTATCAGAAAGTGAAAGATATTACAGAAAATATTCAAAAACCATTAAAGAGAGTGATGTTAGAAAACATATAAATAATGTGTTAAAAAAGACTTCACATATATGGTTAAAAGAAGTAGGAAGTAATGTTATGAAGCAAGGAGTAAAGGATGGAAATCTAGCTAGAGATAGATGGTTTAAAGGAATTTCTGACAAACCAAAATTTAAAAGCAGAAGAAAAAGTAAACCTAGTTTTTATGTGAATTATGAAAGTTTTAAAAAAGTTAAGGGTGGTTTTAGAGGTGAAAAGATAGGCTTTATAAGAACTTATGAAGCACTACCTAAACTGAAAAAAGGTGAAAAATATTCTAATCCTAGAATATCATTTGACGGCAAAAGTTGGTTTTTATCAATTGGATATAATGTTGAAGTTAATCCTATTGAATTAACTGATAAAAGTTTAGGAATAGATGTTGGTATTTATTCTTTGGCAGTGTGTTCGGATGGAGCGTTTAAAAAAAATATAAATAAAAGTAAAAGAGTAAAACAACTTAAATGCATACTAAAAAGAGAGAAACGTAAACTAAGTCGTAAAATTGAAGATAATATTTCTCACTATGAAAAAAATAGAAAGCCAATTTACAAAACACCTTTAAAGGACATGAAGAATATCCAAAAACAAAATAAAGTAATTCGTAATTTATATAAGAAACTTACTGATATAAGAGTAAACCATTTGCATCAATGTACAAGTGAGATAGTGAAAACCAAGCCTTCTAAAATAGTAATGGAAACTCTTAATATCAAAGGAATGATGAAGAATAAACATTTATCAAAAGTAATTTCGGAGCAATGCTTATATGAATTTAAAAGACAAATTCAATATAAGTGTAAAAAATATGGAATAGAATTTGTAGAAGCAGATAAGTGGTTTCCGTCATCAAAAAAATGTTCTTGTTGTGGAACTATCAAAAAAGATTTAAAACTTAAAGATAGAATCTATAAATGTTCTTGTGGTTTTAAGTCTGATAGAGATTTAAACGCAGCAATTAATTTAGCAAATTATTCAATTCAGAGTGCTTAACTTAAACTAAGTTCTGAATATGTACCCAACGATACTGGGAAATTTAAGCCTGTTGAGAGTTGTACCAAATGAAAGTAGTATGTGATTTATCACTACAAAATCAGATTCGTTGAAGCAGGAAGATACAATGCGAAAGTCTTGGGATATAAGCAGTATCACAGTATAAATGTCTACATTTAAATAGAAATGTATATATTTTTCGTATCGGATTTTAAAACCCATCCATTATTAAAGTTATTAGATAGAGGAGAATCCTCTAAAATAAATTCAATATTTAGTACATGGGAAACAGATTGTGAAGAAGCTTTTGCTCAGTTAAAGCATAATGAGGAAGAGTTAAATAGAATATTTATTGATATTTATGGATTACAGGATGAACTAACTCCAGAGGTGGAGGATAAGGATATTACCATTAGAAAAGCAGATAGGGAAAGAGATATTAAGTCATTTATTTCTTATGCTGTTGGTTGTATGTTTGGTAGGTATTCTATTGATGCACAGGGTCTTATTTATGCAGGTGGAGAGTTTAATGATAAATGGGATTTAGATAATAGTAAGGTTAAAAAAATAGAGAAGGATGAAGAGGGTAATATAGTAAGTGATTCATGGGTGGATGCTACTTTCTTACCTGATAGGGATAATGTTATTCCAATTACTGAAGATGAGTATTTTGAGGATGATATTGTTGCAAGATTTATAGAGTTTGTTAAGAAGGTTTATGGAGAGCAGACTCTTGAGGAAAACTTAGACTTTATTGCAGAAAGCTTAGGTAAAAAAGCTAATGAAACTTCAAGACAAACTATTAGAAGATACTTCCTTAAGGATTTCTATAAGGATCATTTAAAGGTTTATCAAAAGAGACCTATTTATTGGTTATTTGATTCAGGAAAGAATGATGGATTTAAAGCATTAGTTTATATGCATAGATATAATGAATCTACTGTGGCTAAGGTAAGAACGGATTATCTTCATATGTTACAAAGAAAGTATGAAGCTACCATTAATACAATAGAGCAATCTATGGATTCAGATAGTTTATCAGCTAGAGATAAAACAGCTTATAAAAAGAAAATTGATAGAATTAAGAAGCAAATAGAGGAATGTAGAGCTTATGATCAAGTGGTAGCTCACGTTGCTAATGAGAAGATTTCTATTGATTTAGATGATGGAGTTAAACATAATTATGCATTATTCCAAGGTGTAGAGATACCAGGGGATAATGGTAAGGTTGTTAAGAAGGATTTATTGGCTAAGATATAGTTTTTTTAGATGAGGTGTTTTGCCTCATCTAATTTTTATATTTAATATAAATAGTAAATACATATAAAATAATTGAATAATATTAGATTTATGTATAAGATAAATTTATAAAGAAAGTGTTAAAAATAAGATGATGTATCATAGTTTAAAAATATAAATTTTTTTAAAAAGAAAAGTAGGTGCTTTTATGAATATTATAGATAGAAAATTAGTAGGAAATATGTTGAAAAATATAATAACAAGAATTGATTATGATGATTTGTATGAAGTTAATACTGAAATGTTAAAGAAAATCAAATCAATTTGTTTTGCTGAAGGATTAACAACGTCTTTTACAAGGAAGTTAGAAGAGGATGAAGATTTTGAGCTTAATGATCCAACTACATTAAGAGATTTACCTATTGAATATGTAAGAAATTGTTTATGTTATTCATTTTTTGATGAGAATTTAGATTATATTATAGAAATAAATCAATTTTTTCTTAGAATAATACAAAAAGTAGATAGAAATAATTATAGTAGTTATGAACAAAGTCATTTAAATAGAGTAAATGAAATTTTAAAAATTCTATTAAATAATGATGTTTATATAAGACGTATAGGCGTAAAAAAAGTGGATGAAGATTATTTTGAAAGTTTAGATAGTATGTCAAAGGTTTTTAAATCACAGATAATACAGCAAAATATATTTGGAGCAAAGCAAAATTGGAGTGTACCAAGAGCAGGTTCTTCAATGGTACAAAATTTTGAGTATAATGGTAAAAGTGTAAACTTTTTTAGAAAAATAGATAGAGTACAAAAAAGAATTAAAAGAGAAAAAGTAGAGAATTTAGTTTTTTATAAAATATATTTAGAATATGATGTATATGATAGAAAAGTAAAAAATCCTATAGAAGATATAAATGTTGAATTAATTAAAATTAATGAAGTAACTAAAAAATTATTTTTAGAGTCTTTTACTGAAAAAGGAATGGAAATTATAACGAAGCAAAGGAGAATAGGTGATTATGAATTTAATGAATAAATATTTAAAGTATATTAAAGAAGTTAATTGTTATGAAGAAGATATTGAAGATTCTGAATACGTTGAAGAAATAGTTAATAAAGATAAACTTATGTTAAGAGGAAAAAATAGAAGAAATATTTATAGCATAGAGAGAGTGAGAGTTGGAGGAAATGATAGAAAAAGATAACGTAGAAATTACGGAAAATGATTTCATAACTCTTTATGTTATTGGATATGAAAGTCAAGGAGAAAGCATAATTTTTTCTGTTGGAGATAAATTTTTAGGGGTAATAGATTGCTTTAAAGTTGGAGATAGATTTGAAACTAAAAGAATAATTAAGGAATTAGATATTCCAATAGACTTTATCTGTTGGACTCATGTAGACTGGGATCATACTTATGGATTATATGAATTAAAAGAATTTTTTTATGAGGATACTGCAATAATAGTTCCTGAAGGATTAGGAAGTAAAGAATTAAGAGATTTATTTAATGATCCTTCAAGTTATCAACATGATGAATATAGAAATATATATAATATGATTGATGACGTAGAAAATTTTATAAGTGCAAATGAGCATACTCAAATATACAACTTTAAATTTACCAATAAAAATAATGAGTATGATTTTATAATGAATACTTTTGCTCCTATTAGTAAAGTTGTTAAGGGATTAAATAAAGATTTTATAAGAAATTTGGTTAAATGTACAGATAGCGATGAGTTTGGAGAAAAAGTAATTGATGAAAATTGGTATAATGGTTCTAACAAAAAGAATAATTTGTTTTCAGTTGGATTAGAAATTGTTATAAAATTAAATTCGGAAGACATAAGAATATGTTTAACAGGAGATTTAGATAACGATACAATATTAAAAATGAAACCAGCAAAGTTAAATAGAATATTTTCTAGAAATACCATATTAAAGATTCCTCATCATGGTTCTAAAAACGCAGATAAATTAATTTCTAATGAATATGATGATGGATTAAAATTTGAATATGCAATTACAACTAATTATAAAAAAGGCAATTTACCAAGAGAAAAAATTTTGAATTTATATAAGAAAAAAGGAAGAGTATTTAGAACTAATAAAATAGAAAAAGAAGGATATGGAGTAGTGATGTATAGATATCCTATAATTAAATCAGTTTTAAATTATAACAAAGATTCTAAAAGTGAAGTAATAAGTTTTTTTGCTGATGCTGGAGAAGTATTCTAAAAATTTAGTTGTTAATGATACTTTAAACAACACATTAAATTTGGATATAAGATTTAATTTAATAAAAAATATGAAAGCTATAAAGGGTTGATTTTAAGATTAATCCTTTATAGTTTTTTAAAATTAATTATAACGTTAAGTGTGTGATTTAAAATATAGGAAATAATTGGTATAATATTACTATATTTTAAATGAAAGGACAGATTTATGAGAGAGTTAAATTTAGGGGTTAGATTTACTAAGTTAGCAGACAGTCAAATTAGTGCATTATTAGATAATAATACTAAAATAAATAAAGTTAGTAAAAATATTTTATTTAGAAATATTTTTGAATCAGATAAATATTATGAGTTTTACTTACAAAATGCAACTAGACAAAATGAAGAAGATACTAGAGTTAAGCTTATATTAGCTACTGATAGTACAAATGATTTAAATAAAGAGTTGATAAAAAAGTTAAGTAATAGAACTATTTTAATTGAGGGAGTTAATGTAAATAAAAATACTTTTTTAATAATAAAATTAAACTTATTGGGTACTGATATAGGAAGAGATTCTAATAAAGGTATAGGTGCAAGAATAACATTTAATTATTTTAACAGTATTAGAGCTTCAGCTATTCCTAATGATATTATTAATGAAATAAAGGAAATGCCTAATACTCAAGAGTTGTATAGGAAGGTAGATAAAAATATTAAGGATTGGGATTCTTATTTAGAGATAATAGAAAATAATGCCGCTAAAACTCAATTAGAAATAAAATATAAGGGATATAATCAGGGAGAGAATTTAACATACTGTACTTTTCTTTTTGATGATTTTTCAAAGGAAGAAGTTGAGAAGTTAAAAAAGTATAGAAGTGAAAGAGTAATATTATTTTATAAAACTATGGAAGAGGATTCTGATGAAGTAATCTTAGTAGAAGATTGTATTGGTACTATAGAGAAAATAAATTATAGTAGAAAATCAATAAAAATAGAGTTATATCCAGAGTTTCAAGAGTTAGCTCAACAAGCAAAGTTAGCATTTCCAAGTAAAGCATATTTAAGAATATCAAAGTTAGGTGATTTAGCGCAAGCTAAAAGCTTAAGGAGAGGCTTGAAGCAATTAAAATTTGGAGGAGCATATAATCAAGATTTAGATATTATGTTATTTAATCCTTCATATTTAGAGAGTACTAGATGTAAAAGTATAGCTATAAATGATAATGATTTATTGTTAAAAACATTAAATAAAAAGCAAAGAATGGCAGTGGAAGGTGTGTTAAATACTAATGATATTTTTTTAATTCAAGGGCCTCCAGGTACGGGGAAAACTACAGTTATAGCAGAGATTTGCTATCAAAATGCTATTAGAGGTAAAAAAACTTTAATTGCATCACAATCTAATTTAGCAGTAGATAATGCTTTAAGTAGATTAGTTCATAATTCTAATATAAGGGCATTAAGACAAGGAAATTTATCTAGGGTGGAAAAAGAGGGCGAAGTTTATACAGAATCAAATGTGGTTAATACTTGGCTGAGTAAAACTGCTAAATCTTGCTTAGAAAAACTACAAGTGAAAAAGGAACGGTTAAAAGTATTAAAGTATATAAATGAAAAATCTATTGAAATAGAAAGAGCCTATGTTCAATATGAAAATAAACTTTCACAAGAAGCAGTTTTACTTAAAGAGTTAAGGTATATTACTGAAAACTCACCAAATAAAAAATCATTAAATAGTATAGAACAAAATTTTAATATTATAAAGTATATAATTAATGATAAAAATTATAATTATAGTAATGAATATATAGATGAAATAATCTTTAATATTACTAATGAGTTTGAAAAAGGAAAAAAAGTTGCTAATATATCAGCATTAGATGATATATTAAAAAAGTTAAATTTATTAAGGATGTTATTAAAAGAAAAGCTTAATATTGTTGATGTTAAGAATGAATTAAAAAGAAATATTGAATTAGTAGATGATTTGAGTAAAGTGTTTTATAAAAAGGATTTTCAGCAAGAAATAGAGTATTTTAATATAAAATTAGGAGAAAATATATCATCTACACCTATAAAAAAAGTAAAAGATATAAAAAACAAAATAATTGAAGGTGAGAGAATAATTGAAGTTTATAATAAGTATGAGGAAAAAATTAAGTTTTATCATGTAAAAATAAAAGAAATAGCTAAAGAATTTAATTTAACCATAGAGTCTAATATTTTTTCATCAAAAGACAGTCATATAAGCACTGAAGAATTAAATGAATTTTTTAGAAATTTTAATAATGTAGTTAATAACAAGCCTAATTTTATAGCAAGAATGTTAGGGTTTGACAAAGAATGGAAAAAGGGGTTTTTTCAGTGTTTTTATAAAACAGAAGAATTACTTAATAAAATAAAAATAATTAAAAAAACTTTAAATGAATGCTTCATTAAATTTAATAAGGATATTGTTAAGGAAGAAAATAATTTTAAAGATTCAATCAATAATATAAAAAGAAAATATGAAACTAGATATATTATAGTTGAAGAAAATTTTGATAATATTTCTGAAAAATTAAATATTTTTGAATTTATTAATTTAAAAAATATTAGCATAGATTTTTTTAAGAAAGAAATATTAGAGCCATTAGATAACACTAAAGGAATAAGGATAAGATTAGAAAATTTAAAGAAAGATATAAAAGAAGTAAAGTGTGAAATAGATGAGTTTAATAGTTATGTTAACTTAAATTTAGGTAAGTATGTAGATTTTGATATGGTAAGGAACCTTAGTGATAAACATAAATATTATTATAATATAATAAAAACTGAAATAACTTTATTGGATAAATATGTAAAAATATTAAGTGAATGGACAGGCAGAATTGAAGAGGGGAAATATACAGGAAAGCAAGAGTTAAAAGATTTATATATAAAAAATGCTAATGTTATTGGAATAACCTGTGTTCAGTCAGGAAATAGAAAGTTTACAGAGGAATATCCTAATTTTGATACTGTTATTGTGGATGAGGTAAGTAAGGCTACTCCACCAGAGTTAATACTTCCAATGTTAAAAGGAAAAAACATAGTATTGGTAGGAGATCATAAGCAGCTACCACCTATGATTGGAAATGAAACCTTTGAAGAATTACAGGAATTAATGCAAAAAGATAAGCCTACAACAACCAATGATTTTTTTACGGAAGAACTTGAACAAGAAATTGCCCTTGATGAAGAGTGTAATATTGAGTACATGAAGAAAAGTTTATTTGAAGAGTTATATCTAACTATGGATTTTAATAGAAAGGTTATGCTTGATATTCAATATAGAATGCATAGTTCCATTATGAATACAATAAATCAATTTTATAGAGATAATAATTCTAATGGATTAATTTGTGGTGTTGAAAATGAAGATATTACAAA
This sequence comes from Clostridium tarantellae, assembly GCF_009295725.1. Taxonomy (GTDB): domain Bacteria; phylum Bacillota; class Clostridia; order Clostridiales; family Clostridiaceae; genus Sarcina; species Sarcina tarantellae. The sequence goes on along the minus strand of NZ_WHJC01000010.1, from coordinate 12,900 downwards.
AAATCATGGAATAAATACTAGATATATAAATCAAAATAAAAAATTATTATGGGTAGACATTCCTTTAAGTAGAGAATTCTTTGAAGAAAAGAATAATAATAGTTATTATAACTTAACTGAAATTGAGGTTATAGAAAAAATAATTTCAGATATAAATAAAGATTGCAAAATAAATGGTAAAAAGAAAGAGGTTGCAGTAATAACTTTTTATGGTGCACAGTCTAAGTTACTTCAAAATGAATTAATAAATAAAAATAAGTTTAAAAATATAAAATTAAGAGTAGGTACTGTAGATAGATTCCAAGGAATTGAAAGAGAGATTGTTATAGTTAGCTTTGTTAGAAATAATAATAATAGACAAATTGGGTTTGCAAGAGATCCAAAGCGTATAAATGTGGCTTTATCTAGAGCACAAAGCTTATTAGTAGTTGTAGGATGTAGTGAATTATTTTGTGAGAAGAATAATGTTAAAAATGCAAGAGATAGTTATAGTAATGTTTTAAGAGTTGTAAATTCTTATAATGGTGTTATAGATGCAAGAGAAGTTTTTAATTAGTATTGAGAGGTTTTAAAATGTTTAATGTAAGTAACAGTTATTCGGAAGAGTTAGAAGGTATAAAGAGTAATATAGAGAAAAAAGAGTTAGGATTACAGGTTTTAAAGTTAAAAGAATTTAAATTACCTATTAAAAAATATAACTTTGAATTGGAAATAACAAAGGATAAAAATTTAAATATAATAGAAGAATTTATAATAAAAGTGGTATTAGCAAATTTTGATGAAAATATAAGCAGTGATTTTATTGCAGATTTATTAGAGTTAGATAAGATTTTTGTGCATGAATATATAAAGCAATTAATACATTTTGGTATTTTTGATAAAAATAAATTACCTAACTTTCAATTAACAGAAGAAGGATTAAAGTTTTTTAAAGCAAAAAAAATGTTAATGAAAGATAAGGCTATAAATGTGCAAGCTTATATACAACCTGAATTTAAGATTTTTTATGATAATATGATATTAGAAAAAATTAGTGAGGATATACCTATATTAGAGCTGGGAAAAAATATTGAAGAATCTAGTAGAGATATTTTAAGTGATAAGAATATAAAAGATAAAATAATAAAAATAGCAAAATCTCAAAAGATAATAGCAGAGAAAAAAAGTATAAATCAAGTTGTAAGTGAAATACGAGAAGTAGAAGATTTTACTTCTGATAATATATTTTATAATAGATATATTGAAATGTGGATATATAATATCATTGATGATAAATTATATTGTAGAGTTTGGGATAGACAAACTAATGCATATAATGAAATTATAGCCAATTATATAAAAGTTAATAAACCTTTGAATAAAGAAGATTTTGATGAAAAATTAGAAGAAGATAATAGTAAACCTATACCAAACGAAAATATTAAAAAGATAGAAATTGAATATATTAAAGAGATAAAAGAAGCAAAAGAAATACAAGAAAATAAAAAAGCTAATAATAAAAAGTTAACAATGAGTACAAAAAATACTATAAGAATGGTTAGAGGGAAAGATATTAAGCAAGAGTTTAATAATTGTCTAAAAAGTGTTAAGAAATATATGTTTATTGCTTCACCTTGGATTACTGAACAGGTTGTGGATAAAGAAATGATAAATACCTTTAAAAATATAGTAAAGAAAGATGGAGTAATTTATATTGTATGGGGAATTTCTAAAGACTATAGTAACGAAGATAGAAAACCAAGTGAGAATTTATTAAATACCTTAAGAAATATTAAAGATGAAAATGGATTATCTGGTGTTTTTGTTTATTGGATTGGAAATCATCATACTAAAGAAATTATTGTAGATGAGAAAATACATTTAGCAGGTTCCTTTAACTGGTTATCTTATAGAGGAGATTATCTGCCAAGAGGAGAATCTGTATATATAGTAAATGATAAAGCGTCAGTAAAAAATTCTAAATTGTATTGGGAAGAAATTATACTAAAGAAATTAAAAGAAATATTTAATAGCAAAGATTATTTAAATAATGTAAAATCTCTATTGAACTTACAGCTATTAGGAGAAGAGGCTTTTGAATATTTAGAAAAAATAATTAATTATACTATGGCGGAGAAGGGCAATGATAAATATGATAAGTTATTTAATATAATGCTTGTATGCTGGTATAATAATTCAGAGAAAGTACTTGTTGAAATAATGAAAATATTACTTAGTAACAACAAACATGTAGAAGAAGTATTTATGATATTAAATGATTTTAAGAAAAATAATAGAGCTAATTTGTATAATAACATGATGTTAAATTATAGAGATATTTTTGTTAAAAATAATTTAGTGAATGAAAAAAATAATCCTATTAAAAAATATAAAAATATAAAAGGATTAATTAAATTTAAATAAAGTATGCTACTATATAAGTAATGAAAATCCATAAAATAATTGTTATAATTATTTATGGATTTTTTATATTGAAATTAATGAGGTGTATTTATGAACCTAAATGAAATAAGAGTATTTCTTAATGACGTTTTTAATAAGCCTAAGGGTGAGGGAAAGAATAGGCATATAGTGTTTTGGTATGATGGTGAAGGGGATTTTATTGATGATATAGATACTTTAGATTTAGAGGATGTTAAGCTATTAAAGCTTACTAAAAATAATTATTTTCATACAAAGTATTATATAGAAAAAGAAGATTTACAATCTAATATATTAATATATGCTAATATGGCAAAGCCATTAGTACAAGAAGATTATTTATATGATATATATTGTTATAGTCAAGAGTTTTCTACTGATAGAATAACAGTTATTATGAGAGAGCTTGGAATTACAGATGAAGCTTTAAAAGAGGTATTTAAGCAGTACGTTGTATTTTTTAGAAACAAGGATAGATTGGCAGCCTTTAAGAATTTAAATGTAGAGGATTATACTGAGGAAAAGGTACATTTAGCTATTTTAGCTTCTTTAACTAAGGTAAAGGTATTAGATATTGAAGAAATTTTAAAGGCATTAATTATAGAATACTTAGACTATAAGAATAAGTTATTAGATGATATAAGTAAATTTGGAGATATTAATGTATTATATGATTTAGTACAAAAGTATTATGGTTATAGATTTGAAGATTTTAGTATTGGAAAGCTTATGGCTACTATGCTAATTACTGCTATGAATGATTCAATTAAGTTTGATTTACCAAAGGATTATAGTAAGTATATATCCTCAAAGGTTACTAATTGTTTAGTATTTGTAAATCATTTTATGAATCATTCTAAGGAAACAGTATATTATGATAAAATGGCTAATTTAATTGCACATAAAATTAAGGTGCATGAATTACTAGAAAAGCATGATGTGGATGCTTTTATTAATTGTGATATATTTGAGCAGGTAGATGACATAATTTTAAGTAGATTAATAAATCTTGTTAATAATGATGTAGAAGAGTTTGATAAGTATATTAATATAATATCTAAGAGAAGAACTCTACATTTTTATAGCAAGTATAGAGATTATTATAAAGCTTTAGTATGGGCGATTAAATTTTTAAAAGAAAAGAAGGAAGTTGCATATATAAAAGAAGATATTTCTTATAATATGATAAATGCTTACGTTAAAGAGTATTACTTCTTTGATAAGGCATATAGAAAGTTCTATTTATATAATGATAGATGTGAAAATAAGGATATATTATCATCCTTAAGAGAGAAAATAGAAAATACTTATACTAACTGGTATTTATCAGAATTATCGATAAAGTGGAGTAATGCTCTTAATGAAGAGAATTCTTCAAGTTGGAGAATTAATGGTGTTAGTCACCAAGACAGTTTTTATAATGAATTTATTAAGTATAAGTATAATCAAAAGGAAAGAGTATTTGTAATTATATCTGATGCTTTAAGATATGAATGTGCAGAGGAACTTAATACTTTATTAAATAATCAAAGTAAGAATAAGTGGAAGGGAGTAGGTGAGTTAAAGTATATGCAGGGTGTACTTCCTTCATATACTAAGCTTGGAATGGCTTCTTTACTACCACATAAAAATATTCAAATTGATTCTAGTTATAATGTTATGGTAGATGGCGTAAATAGTAGTGGTACAGATAATAGAGATAAGATTTTAAAAAATACTTCAAAAGATTCCTTAGCTATTACTTATAGTGAATTAATAAATATGAAAAGAGCAGATATGAAGGAAAGCTTTGCTGGTAAGGATATAGTGTATATTTATCATAATACTATTGATGCCATTGGAGATCATGCTTCTTCTGAAAGAGGAGTATTTAATGCTTGTGAAAAGGCTATAGAGGAGATATTAACTGCAATAAATATGCTTATTGTTAATATTAGTGCTTCTAATGTGGTTATAACAGCAGATCATGGATTCTTATATAAGAGAGAAAGTCTTGATGAAAGTAATAAAATCTCTGGTGTGAAGTTTGAAGATGGAGAAGATAGCAGAAGATTTATATTAACTGATAAAGATGAATATATAGAAGGAACTTTAAAGTTTTCTATGGATTATATATTAGGAGATAATTCTCACAAATATGTAATAACTCCAAGAGGAACTATTAGGTTTAAGGTGCAAGGAGCAGGAAGCAATTATGTTCATGGTGGAGCAATGCCACAAGAAGTTGTTATTCCTGTAATTCAATTTAAAAATGATAGAAGTAAGTCAACTAAAAATGAAGTAAGAAAAACTACTGTTAAATTAACTAGTATATCAAGAAAAGTAACAAATCCTATAATACACTTAGAATTTTTCCAAGAGGAAAAGATTCAAGAAAAGGTACTACCAATAAGGGTAAAGTGTTATTTTGAAGATGAATTTGGTAATAGAATATCGGATGAAAGCACCATAATAGCAGATTCAAAATCAGATAATCCAACAGATAGATCTTATAGAGAAAAATTTGTTCTTAAAAGTATTAAGTATGATAAGAATAAAAAATATTTCTTAGTAATTCAGGATGAAGCTAATTCAGAAGGATTGTATGAAAGAATAGGATATAGTATTGATATTCCTATAGTTGATGATTTTGGATTTTAAAGTTTGTAATAAACTTTATTGTAAATTTTAGTTTTATAGTTAAAAATAATTTTATTTGCAAAAGACACCTATTAACAAGGTGTCTTTTTGTTATGAATTTAAATAATAATAGATGTATAAGTTAAAAGGTAAGTTTCATAAAGTACATAAATAATGATTATGATATAATAATTAATATAATAAATTAAGAAGTAACATATTTATTTAATATATTAATGTAGGAGTAGTATTTTATGGACGAATTAAGTTTAAAATTAAATGATAATTTTGCAGGAAGAGTTGTTAGAAAGGATTTAACACAAAAGTTAAAGCAGGGTGCTAATGTTCCTACATATGTACTTGAATATCTTTTAGGTATGTATTGTGCCACTGATGATGAAGATAGTATAAATGAAGGTGTAGAAAGAGTAAAGAATATTTTAGCAGATAACTTTGTTAGACCAGATGAAGCTGAGAAAATTAAATCTAAAATTAGAGAGATGACTAGGTATACTGTTATAGATAAATTAACAGTTAAACTAAATGAGAAGAAAGATGTGTATGAAGCTGAGTTTTCTAATTTAGGATTAAAAAAGGTAGAAATAAGTTCATCCTATGTTAAGGACTTTGAAAAGTTATTAGGTGGTGGTATATGGTGTATAGTTAAGTTGCAGTATTTCTTTGATGAAACAGCTAAGGATGCTAACCCATTTATAATTGATAGTATAACACCTATTCAAATGCCTAGTATGGATATGAGTGAAATCATAGAAGGTAGAAAAGCTTTTGATAAAGAAGAATGGATTGATATTTTAATAAGATCTATTGGTATGGAGCCGACTCAATTAAGCTATGAAGTTAAATGGCATTTGTTGTTAAGAATGGTTCCTTTATGTGAAAATAATTACAACATGTGTGAACTTGGACCAAGGGGAACAGGTAAATCTCATTTATATAAAGAAATATCTCCAAATTCTATATTGGTTTCAGGAGGACAAACTACTGTAGCAAATTTATTTTACAATATGTCTCAAAGAAAAATCGGATTAGTAGGTATGTGGGATGTGGTTGCTTTTGATGAAGTTGCTGGTATAACTTTTAAAGATAAAGATGGAATACAAATAATGAAAGATTATATGGCATCAGGTTCTTTTGCAAGAGGCAAGGAAGAAAAAGCGGCTTCAGCTTCAATGGTTTTTGTAGGTAATATAAATCAAAGTGTGGATGTGCTTTTAAAAACTTCTCATTTATTTGAACCATTTCCAGAGGCTATGGCATATGATTCAGCTTTCTTTGATAGGATGCATTATTATTTACCAGGTTGGGAAATTCCAAAAATGAGGCCAGAATTTTTTACAGATAGTTTTGGTTTTATAACAGATTATTTAGCAGAGTATTTAAGAGAAATGAGAAAAACTACCTTTGGTGATGTTATAGATAAGTATTTTAGATTTGGAAATAATTTAAACCAAAGGGATGTTATAGCTGTAAGAAGAACTGTATCAGGTTTAGTTAAGCTTATATATCCTCATGGAGAATTTTTAAAAGAAGATGTGGAAGAAATATTAAGATATGCTTTAGTAGGCAGAAGAAGAGTTAAAGAGCAGCTTAAGAAAATTGGGGGAATGGAATTTTATGACGTTCATTTTTCCTATATAGATATAGAAACAATGAATGAAGAATTTATATCAATACCAGAACAAGGAAGTGGTTCTTTAATACCAGAGGGAGTAGCAAAATCAGGTCATGTATATACAATAGGTACAGCAAATTCTGGAATGATTGGAGTTTATAAAATAGAAACTGAAGTAGTAAATGGAACAGGTAAGTTTGAAAGAACAGGTCTTGGTTCATATAGAGAAGCTAAGGAGAGCATAGATACTGCATTTAGATTTTTTAAGGCTAATAGCAAAAATATAAGTGCATCTATAAATACAACACAAAAGGATTATTTAATGCATATACAAGATATAAATGGTGTTGGATTGACATCACAATTATCATTAGCAGCTATAATTGCTATGGCTTCAGCAGCATTAATTAAACCAGTACAAAGTCAGTTAGCAATACTAGGTTCCATAAGTATTGGTGGAACCATAAATAAAGTAGAGGATTTAGCTAGTACATTACAAGTATGTTTTGATGCAGGTGCAAAGAAAATATTACTACCAATGGTAAATGCAGCAGATATACCACTAGTGCCACCAGAACTATTTGCTAAATTTCAAATAATGTTTTACAGTGGTGCTGAGGATGCTGTGTTTAAGGCTTTGGGGGTTAGTTAAAATAAAGAATAAGTTTAATGGGATGTACAATGTATATCCCATATTTTTGTGTTTTTAAAACATAAAAACCAATTAATATAAAAAATTGCAATTGATATTGACAATAAAAGCAAAAGTGGTAGTATAAAAATTGTAATACTAAAATTATTTTAACATTGATTACAAATATTTCTATAAAATTTAAAAAATATATTTTAGTAAAAGGTTTTGTTATTAAAAAGTAATTAAGTATTTTTGAGATAAAAAATTTTCATTAGTGGTTTAAATAATAGGTATGTATTAGTTATGTTGCAAAAAATTTAAACTATAGATGAGAGGAGCTAATTATGAATATAGCTTTAGTAGTACCTAGATCTTATAATAAGAAAAATTTATATAAAGAGTATCCTTTAGGAGCTGGTTATATAGGAACTATATTAAAAAATATGGGCAATAATATTAAAATTTATGATCAAAATGTGGAATTTACGGACAACCTAGAATTAGTTAAAGAGTTAGTAAGTAAGAAGTATGATTTAATAGGTTTTTCAATTCTTACTGCTACTTATCCTACTGCCATAGAAATAATAGACTTATTAAAAAATAGTGGTAATAGCAGTGTGTTATTTGCTGGTGGGATACATCCTTCTATTTTTCCTATTGATTGTATAAATGATGGATTTGATTATGTTATAAAAGGGGAGGGAGAAATTCCTGTACAAAAATTAGTTAGCTATTTAAATGGAAGTATAAAATTAAGTGATGTACCTAATATAGCATATAAACATGAAAGTGAAATATATAATAAAGAAAATGAACCGTTAGACATAAATGTTAATAGCTTACCTATAATAGATAGAAATTTATTTGATATGAAAAAGTATACGACACATTCTATTTCAGGAACAAGAGGGTGTCCTTTTAGTTGTAAATTTTGTTGCAATTATAATCATTTAACTAATGTTTCATTAAGAAATAGAATAAGAACAGTGGAAAGCTTAGTAGAAGAAGTAGAGTATTTAGTAAAAAATTTTGATAGTAAAGAGATGTTTTTTACAGATGATGTTTTTTTTGGAAATTTAAATAAGTTGAAAAAATTTAATGAGTTATTAAAAGATAAAAATTTAAAGATAAAATATAATGCTCAATTAAGGATTAATATGATTACAGATAAGATTTGCAAATTATTAATTGAATCAGGATGCAAAAAAATAGAAGTAGGCATTGAAACAGGTTCTGAAGAGATTTTAAAGAATGTATGTAAAGGAATATCCATAGATGATATAAAAAATGGTATTAAAATTGCCAAAAGGAATGGATTAAGAATTAAAACTAATTGGATTTATGGATTGCCGGGAGAGCTTCAGGAGCAGTATAAATCAATTGATTTAATGGTAGAAACTATGCCAGATGAGATTTCTATACATCAATTAATACCTTTTCCAGGAACAGAATATTATGATAAAAGAGAAAAGTATGGAATAAACATAAAGAATCCTAAAGATTTTAAAAGTTTCTGTTATGGAGATTTAGATGACAATATTAGTTATGATTATATAAATTATGAACAGTATAAAAAATTAGTAGGTGATACCATTGTTGCATTGGAAAATATAGGATACATATCAAGTGATAATAGCAAGCGTAATGATAGATATATTTATACTACTCCTTTTCAAAAAGAATCATTAAAACCAGTTCAGTAAAATAAAAAAGGAGGATTTTATATGGTGAAAAAAATAATTGCTTTTGAAGGTCATAATGGAGTTGGCAAAAGTACTATAGGTAATGAGTTTGCTAAAAAAATAAGAGCTAGATTTATTTATGGTGTGGATGAAGACAGTTTAACTAATGGACTAAAAGAAAAATTTATAATGAAGGCTAAATGGTATCCATCAGCTCTACATTTTATTGCTGGAACTATGGAAACAAAAAGAAAGCTAGATGAAGTATCTACTGAAGAGGTTGTAGTTTTAGATAGAAGTTATTGGTCTACTTTAGCTGTTATATGGGATAGAAATGAAAAGGATAAAAATAAAATTTTAAATATATTTTCAGATGGAAGAAAGTTTTTGCCAGTACCAGATATAATATTTATTTTAAAAGCTTCTTATGAAACTTGTAATGAGAGAATTAATAGTAAAAATACTAAGGATAAGAATTTAGACAAGGTTGTTAATAAAAAATACTATGATAAGGAAAAGAATTTTTATAATTGGCTAATCCAAAATAAAGATGAAAAAACTACTATAATTTCTATTGATACAGATAATATGAGTAAAGAAGATGTTTATAATGCATGTTTAAAAGAATATAAAAAGACTATTAGGGAGGAGATAAAAAATGAAGGATACAATAAAATTAACTAAAGAAAGTTATAATAAATTAAAAGATGAATTAAAATATCTTAGTAGCACTGTAAGAGTAGAAATTGCTAAGAATTTAAAGGTAGCTGCTGACTATGGTGATTTAAGAGAAAATGCTGAGTTTGAAGCAGAAAGAGATAAACAAGCTGTAGTTGAAGCTAGAATAAGAGAAATAAAAAATACTTTAGATAAATGTGAAATTATTGAAGTTGATTTAAATAGTAAAGAAGTATCAATAGGGAAAAAAGTATTAGTATATAATGAAAGTTTTGAAGAAGAAGAAGAGTTTCTTATAGTTGATAGTGTACAAGCGAATCCTTTAGAGGGAAAAATATCACATCATTCTCCAGTAGGTGAAAAACTTTTAAATAAAAAAATTGGAGATATAATTGAGGTAATAGTAGGTGATTCTCAAATAGTATATAAAATCTTAGATATAAATTAGCACAAAATGTAAAAAAATAGTTTGTTAATCTTAAGCAAATAAGAGATTAACAAACTATTTTTGAATTTAATAACAAATATGTATATTATATTAAAGTTATTGGAAAAAAATATATTTAAATGATATAATTTGAATATAAGATAAATTTAAGCATTGAATTTTATAAGGATTGAGTTATTATGAATGAAGGAAATATAGAAAAATCAATTGAATATTTAAAAAACTTGAGTTATTCACTAGGTGGTATATATAGTGAAGAAATAGAATTATTAGAAGAAATGTGTAATGAACAGATTTTTAAAGTTGCAGTAATTGGAGAATTTTCTGTAGGGAAAAGTACTTTTTTAAATGCTTTAATAGGAAAAAGAATACTTTATTCATCTTCTAATGAAGCAACGGGAACAATAACAATTATTGAAAATAATGAAAGCAAAAAAGCACTTATTTATTTTGAAGATAATAGTTATAAACAGGTAGATTTAGCAGAAGAACAATCTTATTTAAAACTTAAAAATTTTTTAGATATACATTATAAAGGAAAGAAACTAAAACAAATAGTAGTTAAATATCCTTTTAAAGGTGTAGATAAAGATGTTATGTTTTTAGATACTCCCGGGCTTCAAGGTATTAGTAAAGAGCAATTAAATATCACTAAAGAAGCTATAAAAGAAGCAAATGCAACAATAATTGTAATAAATAAAAAAGGATTAACTAAAACGGAATTAGATTTAATTTGTGGAAGAAACAAAGATTTTGGAAAAATAAATACTAAAGAAGTTTTTATTGTAATTAATAGAATTGGAGAAATATTTGAAAGTAATTCAAAAGAATATGCAGAAGAAAAAGTTAATGAAGTTATAGATGAGGTAAAAACTGAATTAGAGCGTAATGGATTTAAAAATAATAAAATCTTTGCATTAGATAGTTTAGATTATTTATGGGGGCAGGATGTTGAGCTTTATCAAGAAATTTATGAAGCAAATGATAAAGAAGTAAAAACTATTTTAGCAAAAGAAGAATATATAAAAAGATCAAATTATTTACCCTTTAAAAAGTATTTATTTGATTTCTTAGAAAGTAGTAATAGGCAAAAAGCTTTCTTAGAAGATATAAAAGAAAAGATGAGTATATTAGTAAATGAGTTTGAAAGTATTATAAATAGCAAGTATAAAAATAGTGCAGGTTCATTTGATGAAAGTATTCATCATTTAAATATTCAAAAGGAATTAATTCTAAAGAGCAGAAGAAAATTTATAAATACTTTAAGGAGACAATTAACAGATTTATCTGAAGATATAAAAGAAAAATTACATAGTGACTTTGTAGACTTAAAACAAAGTAAGAAAAAAGAATTTGCAAAAAATATAGAAAGTAGTATTGGACAAGATATTAGCAATTTAAAAGAAAAGACTAATACTTTAAATAAAGAAGTTCAAGTAAGTTTAAAAGAAATAATAAACGATATAACAAATATATTAAGTGATTATTATAGTTTTATCAGTAGAAGTTTATCAGAAAATTTTAATAAAGAATTTAAGAGAATATTTAATGAAAGATCAAAAATAAAGTTTAATTTTGATTTAAGAAAAGAAGAAATAAATTTTTTAGTTAACAATAAAGAATTTACAGGAGAAAACTCTAAAAAAATATTAAAATTACAAGAAGAATTAAACAGCATACAGAAAGAATTAAATAGTATTCATCCAAATGATGAAGATCTTATAGAGTTTCAAATAAAGGAATTAAACAAATATATTGAAGAGGTATTAACAAATTTAGAGAACTTAGATAAAAACTATAAAAATAAAAAAGATGCACTAGGAGTAAGACCAAATCCTACTCAAACATATAAATATGTAACAAAAACAAGGAAAAAATGGTTGTTTTTCAAAGAAGAGTATGAAGAGAAAGTTCCAGATGGTCTAGATTATTCAAAATGTGAACTATGGGATAGAGAAAATATATATATATATGAGTGGTATGATAAAGAACAAAATAAGAAATATACCCAAAAAGAAAACTATGAAAAAAAAATTAGAGAGTTGAATAGAAAAAAAGATTATATTAATTGTTTAAAAAATAATATTAAATCTCTTGAAGAAGAAATAAACGTATACAAAAAACTTGAAGAAAAGGAAAGAGATGATAAGAAAAAAAGATATTTAGATGGTAAAAAACTTGAGATTTATAATTGGTTGTCAAAAAATTATGATAATGGATGTAAATCAATAGAAAATCAAGCTATTGACATTATTAATAAAAAAGAAAATATAATAAAATTAATCTTAGAAAAAGAAACAGAGATTTCTTTGCAAAATTTTGAAAAACACATAAACACTAAAATTAATAGTATTAGAGAAAAAATAGAAACTCTTAAAGTTGATGATAATATTTTATTTGATTTAATTTATAATATTAGAGATGAATTGAAGGAGTAAGTTAATATGGGATATGAAAAATATAAACAAAAAAAGAATGTAATTTTACAAGTTTTAAATGAAGTTAAAAATAATATTTCGGAAAAACAAATACAAAATATATTAACTTCTAAAATTAACAATTTTGAAAAAGAAAGATTTACAATTGCTATCTTTGGTCATTTTAGTAATGGAAAAAGTACTTTTTTAAATGCTTTAATGGGTTATGGAGATGAAATATTCCCTAGGTGGTAAGATAGTTGTCGTAGAAACAAATTAATGGTATTCTCAAATTTAGAGAATAATAAGGAGAGTTTAACTATGACAAAAAATAAATCAAATAGAAAGTACTTAAAAGAAGAAAAAGA
>NZ_WHJC01000009.1 GCF_009295725.1 Clostridium tarantellae | reverse complement strand
ATATAATATAAAGTATTATATTATATTTTTACTATAAAATGGATGAAGGGATGCGAAAGTCATGAAAATTTTAGAAAATTTAAAACCATATGATGTATTCAAATATTTCGAAGAATTATCACAAATTCCTAGAGGTTCTGGAAATGAAAAAGCTGTAAGTGACTATCTTGTTAATTTTGGGAAAGAATTGGGTTTAGAAACAATACAAGATAAAGCTTTAAATGTAATAATAAAAAAACCAGCTACTCCAGGATATGAGAATGCTCCTAGTGTAATAATACAAGGACATATGGATATGGTATGTGAAAAAAATAAAGATACTATACATGATTTTAAAAAAGATCCGTTAAAATTAAGAGTAGAGGATGACTATATTTATGCTACTGGCACAACTTTAGGAGCAGATAATGGAATTGCATTAGCATATGCTATGGCAATTTTAGCATCTAAGGATTTAAAACATCCTGCTATAGAAATGTTAGCTACTACAGATGAAGAAACAGGAATGTCAGGTGTTATGGCTGTAAAACCTGAAAATTTATCTGGTTCAATTTTGTTAAATATAGATTCAGAAGAAGAAGGAAAACTTTTAGTAAGTTGTGCCGGTGGAGTAAGGACAAATGTATCTTTAGATATAAGATGGCAAAATATAAAAGAAAATGAAGTACCAGTAGAAATTGTAATAAGAGGTCTTAAAGGTGGACATTCTGGTATGGAAATTGATAAAGAAAGAGGAAACTCAAATAAGTTAATGGGAAGAATTTTAAATGATTTATTAAATCATTTTAAATTTAATTTAGTATCTATTAATGGGGGTTCAAAAAATAATGCTATTCCAAGAGAATGTGATGTAGTATTAGCTTTATCAAAAAATAATGTAAATGAAGTAAAAGAAGTAATTGAAAAGTGGAATGAAATACTTAAAAATGAATTAGCAATGCATGATAGCAATGTAAGAGTTGAATTTAAAGAGTTAAATGAAAAAATAGAAAAAGTATTTTCAGATGATACAACTTTTAAAACTATAAAAATACTTCATTTAATTCCAAATGGAGTAGATACAATGAGTATGGCTATAAAAGGGTTAGTTCAAAGTTCTACTAATTTAGGTGTAGTTACAACTAAAGATAATACAGTAGAGTTTGATAGTGCAACTAGAAGTTCAATAGCTTCATTAAAGGACGAATTAGTTGAAAGAACTAAAAATGTAGCAGAAATTTTAGGTGCTAAATTTGTTGCAAATGCTTCATATCCAGAATGGCAATATAATCCTGATTCTGAAATAAGAGAAATATTCCAAAAAGTATATGAAGATATGACAGGAGAAGAGCCTGAAATAATAGCTATTCATGCTGGATTAGAGTGTGGATTGTTAGGTGAAAAAATTAAAGGATTAGATATGATATCTTTTGGACCTAATATTTATGATGTTCATACACCAAATGAACATTTAAGTATATCTTCTACAGAACATGTTTGGGATTTATTAGTTAAAGTATTGGCTACTATTAAATAATAACTTATTAACTAATTAAAAAATCATCTTGAGTAAATCTCAAGATGATTTTCTTTAATATATACATTTAGAAGTTTTCTTTATTTCTTTTTCAGTTATATGACCAGTTTTTAAATTAATAAGATTATTGTAGGCTTCAGATTTTTCTTTTTCATTAAATTCAGCTAAGACTTTACAAATGATTAATTGACCATGTTCATTTTTTTGAATAAAATATTCACTCATAATACTCTCTCCCTAATATTTGGAAATTTTTCCTTGTAATAATATTTTAACATATGTAGCAAAGCAAGAAAAGAAAAAAATGAAAACAATTTCAAAGAAGAGAGGATATAAAAATGAAAAAAGTAAAAACAGATCTACATATTCACACCAAAGCATCAGATGGAACATTAACTCCTATAGAATTAATAAGTGAAATAAAAGAAAAAAATATTAAAATGTTTTCTGTAACTGATCATAATTCAATAGATAGTATAGATGAAATTTTAAATCTTACAAAGGATGGTAATATAAAATTTATACCTGGTGTAGAGATATCTAGTAAATTTAATGATGAACAAATTCACATATTAGCTTATAATTTTGATTTAAAAAATAAAGAGCTTATTGAGTTAATAAAAAATAATCATAAGATTTTAAATGAAGAGGATGATGAGTCTATAAAAATGCTTATTGAAAGAGGATTTCCTTTAGATTTTGAAGAGTATTTAAATTATACTTATGATGTAAATAGAGGTGGATGGAAAACTTTAAATTATTTAATAGATAAAGGAATTTGTTCAGGAGTAGAGGATTTTTTTTCTAGAATATTTACAGATGATAGAAAACTTAAGTGTCCTAATTTTCCACATGCAGAAGATATTATAAGAGCAATAAAAAAAGCTAATGGCATAGCAATATTAGCTCATCCTAGTTATGGAAATACAAAGTATAACATAGATGAAATTTTAGAGAATTTTAGAATATGGGGAGTAGATGGATTAGAATGTTCACATCCTAATCACTCTAAAGAAATTATAAGCTATTTGAAGGAATATTGTAAAAAAAATAATTTATTAATAACAGGTGGATCAGATTATCATGGTGGATTATTATCTAAAAGAACTTTAGGTAGACCAGAATTTTATGCTGATTTAAATTTACTTGATAAAAATTAATATTATTAATAATGAAAAAATCTTTTTTATAACATTAAATATTATAAAAAAGATTTTTTCTTATGTTATTAAGAATTTGTATAATAACATCTTTTTGGAGAAGTAATTTTACCTTCAGCTTTTAAATCTTTAATAGCTTTATCAACTATTTTTTTGTCTAGACCTAATTTTTCTGCTATTTCTCCACCTTTTAAAGGTAAATGTGATGCTTTTAAAACTTCTAAAACAGCTACATTATTATCCATAACAATCCTCCTATTAAATATCTTGTAATAATTATTATTTAGTAATATTATACATCGCTTGTTTGGATTTTTCTAGATAATTTAACTAATTAAAAAAGTTTATTTTCTATTAAATTTAATAAATTATGTAAAGTATTTTTGGTTTGAAGGAATAAATGGTAATTATGTAAAATAATATTAATTATATAATAATGTAGGGGGTGATATTATGAAATACACAAGATATGACTTAAACAATAAGAAACGTAAAAATGAACGAAAGAAAATGATATTTTCTATAATAGGAGTTTTTGTTTTAGCGATAGTAATAGCTACAGTAGCAGCTAAACCTTTATTTGAAAATTCACAAAATAAGGATAATAATATATCGGCAGACTCTATGAAGAAGGAAGAAAGTACAGGAAATGCTAATAAATCGGAATCAAATGGAGAACAAGGGGAAAGTAAACCTACAGCAGGTAACGATAATTCAGATACTAAAGTAATACCTAAAGGTGAAGGGGAAACTTTTGTAATGGTGCAGTGTGGTTATTATGCTAAAAAAGAAAATGCTGATTCAATAAAAAGTAAATTAAATGATAAAGTAATTGCAGTTAATGTTCCAGAAGGAGATAAATTTAGAGTTATTGCATATATTGGAAGCGAAGAAAACTCTAATAAGTTGGCAGAAGAACTTACAGCTGCACAAATAAGTAATACAAAATCAAGATTTTTTATTCCTAAAACAGATACATGTAATGCAGAAATTATTGAAATTATAAATGGTTATTTAAAAATATTAGATAAATTAAAAGAAAAAGATGTAAAGGGCGTAAAAACACAAGAGTTTAAAGATTGGGTTAATAAATTAGAAGAGAAAAAGGATGAAAAAAACTTTAATATTTTTAAAGAACTCAAAGATGGAATAAATGCATTGCCAGAGGAAATAAATAAGCAAAATATTGAAGAAGGATATCAAGTAGTATTTAAAGTCATTAATTATTTTAAAATTTAGTTTAAATTGTAATTTATTTTTAATCTCTAAATGAAAAAAAATATCTATAATTAAAATGAAAGGATTGGAAAATTCCTTTCATTTTTAATTTATTTTAAAATAATAAAAAAACTTAACTGTTAATTTTAATTTAAATTTTAAATTAATAGAAAAAACTTAACTGTCAAGTATAATTTTACTTGTGTATAAAAATAATAAATGATAAACTATATAAGATGAATGGGAAAAGGGAATTTTTATGAGAATTCAAGTATAAGAGTATGAATTTGCAATCTTAAATGTTAGTAGTTAGGAGTGATAATTTGAAGGTAATTTTAGCATCAAAATCTCCAAGAAGACAAGAATTACTAGGACGTTTAGTTGATGACTTTGAAATAATAGAGTCTAAATTTGACGAAAATAGTATAATGTTTAAAGGAAATCCAGAAGAGTATGTAAAAGAGTTATCAAAAGCAAAAGCAGAAGCTGTATTTCATAATGAAAAAAGTGAAAGTATAATAATTTCTGCGGATACTGTAGTAGTACATGAAGGTAGAGTTTTGGGGAAACCTAAGAATGAGGAAGAAGCTTACAGTATGTTAAAAGCTTTAAGTGGAAATACTCATAAAGTATACTCTGGTTTTTGTGTGCTTAATACTAAGAATGCTTCAGCTATAT
The DNA here is from genome assembly GCF_009295725.1 of Clostridium tarantellae. Taxonomy (GTDB): domain Bacteria; phylum Bacillota; class Clostridia; order Clostridiales; family Clostridiaceae; genus Sarcina; species Sarcina tarantellae. The sequence continues at coordinate 28,543 of NZ_WHJC01000009.1, read as the reverse complement.
GTGACTGTTGTTGTACAGAAGTTAAATTTTCAAAATTAACAAATGAACAAATACAAAAATACATAAAGTCAGAAGAACCTTTTGATAAAGCTGGTGCATATGGCATTCAAGGATTAGGAGGAGTTTTTGTTGAAGGAATTTCAGGGTGTTATTATAATGTAATGGGTTTACCCATAAATAGATTAAATAATATATTATCACAGTATATTACAACATTAATATAAATTAAATTTAAAATGGGGGATATGTTAAATTTCTATAAATAGGAGATGATGAAAGATTTCTAATTTGAAAATTAACGATATTCCAAAAGATGAAAGACCAAGAGAAAAACTTTTAGTTTATGGAGCACAAAGGTTATCTAATGAGGAACTTTTAGCTATTATATTAAGAACAGGAAGCAAAACAGAAAATGTACTAGAATTATCTTATAGAATATTACATAATGTGGGTGGATTACAAGGTTTATTTAGATCTTCACCTAGTGAGTTGATGAAAATTAGAGGAATTAAAGAAGCTAAAGCTACTCAGCTGTTAGCAATATGTGAATTATATAGAAGGTTTAAAAACTCTAAAATAAATCAGTATAAAATATTAAAACCAGAGGATATAGCTGAATTAGTTATGGACGAATTAATGGTTTTAACTCAAGAAGTTCTTCTTGTTATAACTTTAGATACAAAAAATAAAGTATTAACTAAAAAAGAAGTTTTTAAAGGCAGTTTAAATTCTTCATTGGTTCATCCAAGAGAGGTATTTAAAGAAGCTTTAATGAATAGTGCAGCATCAGTGGTTATATGTCATAATCATCCTTCAGGAGATCCTACTCCAAGTAAGGAAGATGTAAATATAACATTAAGATTAAAAGAATGTGGTATATTAATGGGAATAGAATTATTAGACCATATAATTATAGGTAATAATAAGTTTGTAAGTTTAAAAGAAAAATCGATATTATAACTGAAAGGGGAATATAAATGGGTTTATTTAGTTTTGGAATGACAAAAGATATGGGAATAGACTTAGGTACAGCAAATACCTTAGTATACGTAAAAGGAAAAGGTATAGTACTTAGAGAACCTTCCGTTGTTGCTATAAATAATATAACAAAGAGATCATTAGCAGTAGGAGCTGAAGCAAAGCAGATGATTGGTAGAACACCAGGAAATATTGTTGCTATCAGACCTTTAAAAGATGGAGTTATAGCTGATTTTGATGTAACTCAAACAATGCTTAAAAAATTTATTGATAAAATAACAAATAAAAGTGCTTTTACAAGCCCAAGAATAATAGTTTGTTTTCCATCAGGCGTAACAGAAGTAGAAAAGAGAGCTATAGAAGAAGCAACTAAACAAGCTGGAGCTAGAGAAGTTATATTAATGGAAGAACCAATGGCTGCTGCTATTGGAGCGGGATTACCAGTTGATGAACCAACAGGAAGCATGATTGTTGATATCGGTGGAGGTACAACAGAAGTTGCAGTTATATCATTAGGTGGAATAGTAACAAGTAAGTCATTAAGAGTTGCTGGAGATGAATTAGATCAATCTATAATCAATTATATTAAAAGAGAATATAATTTAATGATAGGTGAAAGAACATCTGAACAAATTAAGATGGAAATAGGTTCAGCTTATAAAGGCGCAGATGAAGAAGATAAAACTATGGACATAAAAGGAAGAGATTTAATAACAGGTCTTCCAAAAATAGTTGAAATAAATGAAGCTCAAATTAGAGATGCTTTAAAAGAGCCAGTTTCAGCTATAATAGAATCAATAAAAACAACTTTAGAGAAAACACCACCAGAATTAGCAGCGGATATAATGGATAAAGGAATAATGCTTGCAGGTGGAGGAGCTTTCCTAAAAGGACTAGATGAGTTAATATGTAAAGAAACGGGAATGCCTGTTCATATAGCAGAATCACCACTAGACTGTGTTGCTTTAGGAGCTGGTAAAGCTTTAGATAAGTTTGACTTAATAGTTAAGCAACAAAGAGGATAGTTCATGAAGTTTTTAAAAAATAAACTGGCAGTAACTGTAATAGTACTGTCAGTTACATTTTTAAGCATAATTATTTTTAGTGTAAAAAATGGTTCAGGCAATATTGTTTCAGGTGGTATAGGTTCAGCATTAAATCCCGTTCAAAAAGTTGTATATGCTATTGGTGACAAAATAAGTGGTGTTATTGATTTCTTTTATAATTTTTCAAGTGTAAAAGCTGAAAATGATGAATTAAAGAAAAAGAATATAGAGCTTCAAAATAAGCTTGTAGGTTATGAAAACTTTAAAAGAGAAAATGAAAACTTAAAGTCTATGCTAGATTTTCAAAATAAACAAGATCAATATAAGTATGTTGGTGCAAATATAATTGGAAAAAATGAAGGTTATATAATAGACAAGGGAACTAAAGATGGTGTGTATAAAGATATGCCTATAGTAGTTCCAGAAGGATTAGTAGGAGTTGTTACTGAAGCATCAACAAACTGGGCTAAAGTAAAAACTTTAATAGATGAAAATATAGCAGTAGCAGGTATTGTTGAAAGAAGTAGAGATGTTGGAATAGTAAAAGGTTATACGGATTCAAATAATACTCCATTAGCTAAAATATCAAATCTTAATATGAATTCAGATATAAAAGAAGGAGATGTTATTTTAACAACATCAGATGTAGGTGGCTACTATCCAAAAGATATAAGAATAGGTGAAGTTGTTTCTGTTAAAGAAGATAAAGTTAATGTTATGAAAACAGCTGTAATTAAACCTTATGTAAATTTTAATAAATTAGAACAAGTTTTTGTGGTAGTACCTAAAAATATTAGAGATATAAAAGATATTAAATATGATTAAGAGGATTTATTATGAAAAGGGTAGTTTTATTACTAATATGTATATTACTTTTAATACTAGATAACACAGTTATGCCTTTCTTTAGTGTGAAAGGCATAACTCCAAGCCTTTTGTTTACTTTTGCTATATTATTTTCTTTAATAAATGGATACTGGGAAGCTATTATAATAGGTGCATTTTCTGGTGTGCTACAGGATGTATATTCTATGTATCCTTTTGGCATAAATAGTTTATTAAATTTAATAGTATGCTTAATAGCAGCTGGTATAGGAGAAAATATATTTAAGCATAAAAGGCTTATACCTTTAGTAACTACTTTAGGATTAACTATACTAAAGTATTTAGGATTATTTTTAATAGGAAAATTAATTCATATGATAATTCCAGTTAGAGGTTTTTTTATACTAGGAATATATAATACAATTTTAGCCTTTTTCCTATATGGCTTTGTATATAATCTTTCAAATAAAAAATTAATGAAACAACAATGGAAATTTAGTGAGAAATAGGTGAAAACGTGAATAACAATAAGAAAAAAAATAAACCTAAAAATAGATTTAAAATTCTCATTATTATTATGTGTATAGTTTTTATTGCTATAATTAGTAGACTTGTATATTTACAAGTCATTAATTATACCAATTATAAAGAAAGAGCTAATAAAAGAGCAATAAAATTTATATCAACTACAGCACCAAGAGGAAAAATTTTAGATAGTAATGGGAAAGTATTGGCCACTAATAAACAAACGTATACTTTAACTTTTACAGAAACAGATGAATCAAAAAAGAAATTTTATGATACTGTAGATAGAGTACATAAAATGTTAACTGAAACTGGAGAAAGTATGCAGGACAAGTTTCAGCTAAGATTAGATGGAAATAACAACTTTTACTTTGATTTTAAAGCACAATCTCCAGAAGAAAAAAGAGCTTTAGAGCTTAGATTTAAAAAGGATAGAGGATTAAATGAAAAAGTAAAAGCAAGCCTTCAAAAAGAAGGTGCAATCCCAAAGGGGGATGAAGAATTATCAGTGGAGGATGAGGAGAAGGTAGATGAAAAACTTCTACAAATTACTCCAGAAGAAACTTTTAAATATTTAGTTAAGCAATACGGTACATATTATGCCTTAAAAGAATTTAGAAATAGTAAAGACTATTCTAAAGATGTAGAATTAAAGAAAAAGGCTAAAGAATATTTAAATGCAAGCGAGGATGAAATATTTAACTTATTATTAAAACAGTATAGTTTAGAGGAAATAAGAAGATATATTGCAGTAAAGGATGCTATAAAAATTCAGAGTTTTTCAGGGTTTAAACCTGTAAATATAGCTTGCAACATAAGTGAAAAAACAGCCTTTGAATTTTATCAAAAGCTTAATGATTTACCAGGAGTAAATGTATCCTTAGAGCCTATTAGATATTATCCTTATGGAGAATTAGGGGCATCTGTACTTGGATATGTATCTTCTATAAATGGTAGTAGTAAAAATAAATATGAAGAAAAGGGATATGATATTTCTACAGATATAATAGGACGAGCTGGCATAGAATCTGCCTTTGAAAGTGCCTTAAAAGGGGAAAAAGGTGGAGAAACTGTAAAGGTAAACGCTGATGGTAGAAAGACTAGTGAGTTATTTCAATTAGAAACATATCCAGGGAAAAATGTTTGTTTAACCATAGATAGAGATATACAATATACCGCTGAACATATGCTAAAAGATCAATTAACATGGCTTCAAGCTGCTTCTAGGGATTCTAGGTATGATACCACTTTTGCTTCAAGAGGAGCAACAGTTGCTATAGAGGTTAATACAGGAAGAATATTAGCCTTAGCTAGTTATCCAAGTTTTGATCCTAATATGTTTACTCAAGGACAATTAAACAAAGAGTTAACAAAGCAATATTTTAGCCCGGACTTGGAAGAGTTTGGAAAACAATTTATAGTTAAACATAATTTAAAGCAAACAGTAGAGGATTTATTTCCTAAAAATAAGAATGGTCAAAGGGATGATAAATATGATATATATCCAAAGCCTTTTTATAATTATGCCACTATGGGATTAATACCTCCTGGTTCAACCTTTAAGCCTATGACTTCTGTGGTAGCATTAGAAGAAGGAGTAGTGACTCCGGATTCAACTGTATTTGGAGAAGACCATTTTAGAAAATATCCTGAAATATTTGGTAAAAATACACCACCTAAAGATGGCAACTGCGATGGAGTTACTAATATTAAAAGAGCATTACAGAAGTCATCTAACTCTTATTTTTATGATGCAGCAGTAAAGTTATATAAAAAGTATAGCAATGAAGGAAAACCAAAAGAAGGATTAGACACCATATATAAATATGCTTGGAAGTTTGGGTTAGGAATGGATCCTAATAAAAAGCAAAAGCCAGCTACAGGTATAGAAATAGCGGAAAATTTTGGTTCAGTATATAATTTTGAACGGTTTAAAAAGAATAAAATTTATTATTCTAAGTGGACTTTAGTAAATTCTTTAGAGAATGGTTGTTTTGATAAAAGTAATTTAACCTTTCCTTCATTAGATATAGCTAAAAATGAAAATGATTCAGAGGAACTAGCGACAGCAAAGGAAAAACTAAAAAAATTAATAGCTAGTGAATTAGAACTGGTAGGAAATAAGGATATTGCTAAGGAAGATTGTAAAACTATTGAAAAAAATGTAGTTGAAATATTAAATGAAATTTATAATAATTCAGATAAATATAGAAAAACTATTGAGGCTTCAGGTAAGAGCAAAGATAAAGCTATATCAAGTACTACTTTAGCTATTACTAATTGGATGGTTAATTCTATGGCTTTTGAAATAAACAGTCCAGCACAGTTAGCTTATGCAGCTATAGGACAAGGTATTGATGCTTTTAGTCCTGTTCAAATAGTAAATTATATAGCTACTTTAGCTAATGGAGGAACTAGATATAAGGCTCATTTGGTGGATAAAATAACTGATGCAGATGGAAATGTTATAGAAGAATTTAAACCAGAAGTTATTGATAAGATTAATTTTTCTAAAACTACTTTAGATACTATTAAAGAAGGAATGAGAAGATGTAATAATGAGATTGAAGGAACCGGCTTTAGTAGTTTTGGAAGTTTTCCTATACCAACATGTGGTAAAACTGGAACAGCTACCTTTTCTAATAATGAAGATGAAGTAGGCAGAAAAGATTTTGGAGTGTATGTTTCCTTTGCTCCTATAGATAAGCCTAAAATAGCAGTGGTAACAGCTATTTATGATGGTATTCATGGTTACTTTGGAGCACCAATAGCTAGAGCTATTTATGAAACTTATTTTAGAAATGAAATTAAAAAAGATTTTCCATCATACATAACTGTAAATCCATTAATTGGAGAGAAGTATGATTATGCTTTAAATCCACCTTTAGAAAATAAACAGGATGAAGAGAAAAAATAAATTTGAAATTTAATTAAACTTTAAATTTAATAAAAATTAGGGCTTTATAATTAAAATTTTTAATATATACATAGATTTTCTTGAAACATTGTTATGTTTATAGTAATGTATATAATAAGTTTTGATTTTATAGCCCTATTTTTTTATATGCTAATAGGAGAGAATTTTAATGAGAAACAGGTGGTAGAATAGAATGAAAAATAACAAAAAAAAGAAAAAGCCTATAAATAGATTTACAGTACTTATTGGAATAATGAGTATTATATTTATAGGAATTCTTTGTAGACTTGTTTATTTACAGGTGTTTAAGTACGATGATTACAAAGAAAGAGCTAATACAAGGGCTAGAAGATTTTTGTCTGATACAGCTCCTAGAGGAAAAATTTACGATAGTGAAGGGAATGTATTAGCCACTAATAAACAGACTTATACATTAACTTTTACAGAAACAGATGAATCGAAGGCTAACTTTTATAGCACTATGGATAAGGTTTATGAAATGTTAAGCAAAAATGAAGAAAAAATGCAGGATAAGTTTCAGTTAAAGTTAGATGAAAATAATAAATTTTATTTTGATTTTAATGTAAGTTCTGAAGAGCAAAGGATAGCTTTAGAACTTAGATTTAAAAAAGATAGAGGATTAAATGAAAAGGTAAAAATAGAGCTTCAAAAACAAGGAGCTATTCCAAAAGGAGAAGGAGATTTAACTGTAGAAGATGAAGAAAAAATAGATGAAAAACTTCTACAAATCACTCCAGAAGAAACCTTTGATTATTTATTAAAGCAATATAGTATTTATTATGCTTTAGATGAATTTAAAAAGAATCCTAATTATAATAAAGATGAAGCTTTAAAAGCAAAAGCTAAAGAGTATGCCTCATTAACAGGAAAAGAAATAAGAGATATCTTATTAAAATATTATGATTTAGGACAATTAAGAAGATATGTAGTAGTAAAAGATGCTATAAAAATGCAAAGTTTTTCAGGGTTCAAGCCTGTAAATATAGCATCAAATATAAAAGAACAAACTGCCTTTATATTTTATCAAAAACTTAATGATCTTCCAGGGGTAGACGTAGATTTAGAACCTATTAGATATTATCCTTATAATGAGTTAGCTTCATCAGTTTTAGGGTATGTTTCCTCTATAAATAGTGATAATAAAAGTAAATATGAAGAAAGAGGTTATGATGTATCCACGGATATGATTGGTAAAGCTGGTATAGAATCTGCTTTTGAAAGCACATTAAGAGGTACAAAGGGAGGAACTACGGTAAAGGTAAATTCAGCAGGAAGAAAGACTGATGAATTATTTGCTTTGGAAACTTATCCAGGTAAGAATGTACATTTATCTATTGATAAAAATATACAATATGCAGCAGAAACTATGCTTAAGCATCAATTATCATATTTACAAAATACTTTTAGAGGAAATGTTAATACTACAATGGCAACAAGAGGTGCAACAGTAGCAATAGAAGTAGATACAGGTAGAGTTTTAGCTTTAGCAAGTTATCCAAACTTTGATCCAAATATTTTTGCAGAAGGTGAATTAAGTCCTGAATTATCAAAGCAATACTTTAATCCAGACTTAGAAAGTTTCGGGAAAGAATTTATTGATAAACATAGTTTAAAGCAAAGTGTGGATGATTTATTCCCTAAGAATAAATATGGTCAAAGAGAGGATAAATATGATATATATCCAAAGCCATTTTATAATTATGCCACTATGGGATTAATACCTCCAGGTTCTACTTTTAAACCTATGAGTTCTGTAGTAGCATTAGAGGAAGGTGTATTTACTCCGGATGAAAGTATTTATGTTTCAGGTAAATATTTTACAAAATATCCTCATATATTTGGTAAAACTCCTCCGAAAGATGGAAATGCATATGGTGTTATAGATGTAAAAACTGCTTTAAAGAAATCATCAAACTCATATTATTATGATTCAGCAGTAAGACTTTATGAAAAGTATAAAGAAAAGGGAGAGCCTATAGAGGGGTTAAATAGTATTGCTAAGTATGCATGGAAATTTGGGTTAGGAGTACCTCCAAATAGTAAAGAAAAAAAAGCTACAGGTATTGAAATAGCTGAAAATTTTGGTTCAGTATATAATTTTGAACAATATAAAGAACAAAGAATTTACTATGCTAAATGGGATTTAGTAAATGCTTTAGAAGCAGGAGTATTTCCAAATAGAGGAGTTAATTTTATACCAGTAGATATAGCTAAAAATGATTCAGATTCTGAAGATTTAGCCGAAATTAAAGCAAATATTAAGAAACTAGTTACAGATAAATTAAAAAATGTTAATGCAAAAGATAGTCTTGCTAAGGATTATGAGGAAATTAAAACGTCTTTAACAAATAAATTAAATGAACTTTATAAAGTTTCAGGTAAATATAAAAATTCTATAGATCAATCAGGAAAAAATATTGAAGATGTAATAAATAAAACAGCAAGTGAAATTACTACTTGGGTTGTATATTCAATGCCTGGGGAGATAGTAAACCCCGTAGAGCTTGCCAATGCATCTATAGGGCAAGGTATGAATGCCTTTAGTCCAGTACAGTTAGTTAATTATATTGCCACTTTAGCTAATGGCGGAACTAGACACAAAGTACATCTTGTGGATAAAATAACAGATACAGATGGAAAGGTAGTTGAAGACTTTAAACCAGAAGTTGAGGATAGCATTAAAATATCTGAAAGTACTTTAGCAGCTATTAAAGAAGGTATGAGAAAAGTTAATCATGAATCTGGAGGTTCAGGTTATCAAACATTTTCTAGATTTCCAATAACTACAGGAGGAAAAACAGGAACAGCTACTTTTAGAAATGATCAAGATCAATATGGAAGAACAGATTTTGGAGTTTATGTTTCTTTTGCTCCTTTAGATAAACCTAAGATAGCAGTAGCAGTAGTTATTTATGATGGTGGTCATGGTTACTTTGGTGCACCAGTGGCTAGATCTATTTATGAAACTTATTTTAGAGATGAATTAAAAGCAAAGTATCCATCATATAAGCCAATAACTATGGATGGTATATCTTATGATTACACTTTAAATCCACCACTAGAAAATAAGAAAGATTTAGACTTAGATAAGGGAAATATAAATGTAACTGAAAAAATTAGTGACATTAAACAAGAGGAATAAAATAATTGAAATAAAACTTGTAAGATAAATAGATTACAAGTTTTATTTTTTTTATACCGTAAATATTCTGAAAAAAATTACTAATAATTAAAATATTGTAATAAAATACTTTAATAACTTAAAAATAACTTATATAATAGAAATAGAATTATTATAATGATGCATTGTATCATGTAATTAAGTTATATGTTGGTATGTTTGCATTGGAGGGTAATAATATCATGATGTATGATGAAAGAATATTAATAAAAGGAAACAAAAATGGTCTGCAAGCCATAATAAATATGGATAAGTTTGGGGACTTTGAAGAAATGTTAGAAGTGCTGATCGAAAGATTAAGTAGAGGTAAAAAGTTTTATAAAGGGGCAACGCTAACTTTAGTTACGAATTTAAAACATATTAATGAACGTCAGATGAGAAAGTTAAAAGATGTATTATTTGATGAGATTTTAATAAAAGATTGTATTTTTTTGGACAAAGATGAGAAAGAGGATAAAGCATTTTCAGGAGTATATGAAGGAAGAACTAAATTTATAAGAAAAACTGTGCGTAGTGGACAAGTAATAAATTATATTGGAAACATTATTATTGTTGGAGATGTAAATCATGGTGCGGAAGTATCAGCTTTAGGAAATATAATAGTATTAGGGAGTTTAAGAGGTCGTGTTTTTGCTGGTGATAATGGAAATAAAAAAGCAATAATAGCAGCTTTTGAATTACAGCCAGAAATAATGTCTATAGCAGGAAAAATTACTATTTCTCCTGATGAAATTGATAGTCCTGGTTATCCAGAAGTAGCAAGACTTAAAGAAGACTTAATAATAGTTGAGCCTTATTTGCCTAATAAATACACTTATTAAAATACATATAACAATGGAGGTAAATTTATGGGAATATCTATAGTTGTAACATCAGGAAAAGGTGGAGTAGGAAAGACTACAACAACAGCAAACATAGGAACTGCTTTAGCAACAGAAGGTAAAAAAGTTGTAGTTGTTGATGGAGATACAGGTTTAAGAAATTTAGATGTATTAATGGGATTAGAAAATAGAATAGTTTATACTATAATAGATGTAATTGAAAATAGATGTAGAACAAAGCAAGCATTAATAAAAGATAAAAGATATCCAAATCTTTGTTTATTACCTACTGCTCAAACAAAGGATAAAAATGATATTAGTCCTCAACAAATGCTTAGACTAGTAAATGAATTAAAGCAAGAATTTGATTATGTAATAATTGATTGTCCAGCAGGTATAGAACAAGGTTTTGAAAATGCTATAGTTGGAGCTGATAGAGCTATAGTTGTTGTAAATCCAGAAATAACATCAGTAAGAGATGCTGATAGAGTTATTGGTAAGCTTGATGCTAAAGGATTAGAAAATCATCAAGTAATTATAAATAGATTAAATTATGAAATGACAAAAAGAGGAGATATGTTAGATATATCAGATATAATAGAAACTCTTTCTGTTAAATTATTAGGAGTTGTTCCTGATGATAGATGTATAACTGTTTCTACAAATAAAGGAGAGCCTATTGTATTAGATGATAAGGCGGTAGCTGGAAAAGCATTTAGAAATATTGCTAAAAGAATAATGGGCGAAGAAGTGCCTATAATGGATTTAAATACAGAAAGTCAAGGTTTTTTTAGTTCTATATTTAAATTATTTAAAAGAGGCTAGGAGGTAATTTTATAATGGACTTTTTTAATAAAGTGTTTTCATCTAATAAGCCTACGCCAAAAGATTTAGCTAGAGATAGATTAAAATTAATTTTAATACATGATAGAGGTGAATTTTCAACTGATACATTAGATAAAATAAAAACTGAGTTATTACAGGTTTTAAGTAAATATGTTGAAATTGATGATGAAGATGTAGATATAACAGTAACTAAATCAAATAGCCTTGAAGGGGAATCACCAGCTTTAATAGCTAATATTCCTATTAAAAATATTAAAGGCAGATAAAAAAATTAGGACTATCTCATTTAAAAATGAGAAGTCCTTTATTAATTTTAAATAATAAAATATATGATGAGTAAATAAGGTATTTTAACTTTATAAGTACAAAAATTATTGTAAAAATTATAAATTAGAGTATCATATAAATATATGAATAATATAAGATGTTAAGTTTATATGAATTTAATAAATTAAAACTAAGTTTTTTAAATCTTTTATTATTTAAATTTTATACAAGGAGGATTTTGTGCTATTGTTAGAAAAATTAAAGATAGATAGTAAGCTTAGAAAAGAATTAGATTATAAGCTTTTAACTGTTATGATAGTAATAGTTTTATTTGGTATACTTAATATATATTTAGCTACTAGAGCTGAGCATGGAGTTTTTTTTACTAAAAAGCAATTAATATGGTTTGGAATATCTATGTTAGTTTTATATATTATATTGCTTTGGGATTACACTATATTATATGGATATGTAGAAATATTTTATTGGGGTTCAATAGTCCTATTAATTATAACTCGTTTTGCAGGAAGTGTTATAAATGGTGCTAGAGGATGGATTGTATTAGGACCTGTAAGTATACAACCCTCGGAACTTGCCAAAATAGCAATGATTTTGATGCTGGCAAAGCAGATGCAAATTGTAGATATGAAGATTAATAATGTAAAAAACTTTTTTAAAGTTGCAATTTATGCTGCAATACCGATGGTCCTTATAGTAATTCAACCAGATATGGGTATGACTATGGTATCCTTTTTTATAGTTTTAGGTATATTCTTTGTTGCTGGATTAGATTTAAGGGTGATAGGTTCTGGGTTATTAGCCTTAGTTTTAGCAATAGCCTTAGTTTGGAATTCTGGAATTATTAAATCATATCAAAAAATGAGATTAGTTGGATTTTTAAATCCTGAGGCAGATGAACTTGGAATAAATCTTCAGTTAACTCAATCTATGATTGGAATAGGTTCTGGAGGTTTTTTAGGTACAGGAGTAGATTTAAAAAGTAATGATGCAGGATATGCAGCGGAATTTGTTCCAGAAAGACAAACAGATTTTATATTTTCAGTAATTGGTGAGCATTGGGGAACTATAGGGGGTATTTTCCTATTAATACTTTATGCAATGCTAATATATAGAATAATAGATACTGCACGGAATGCTAAAGATATATTTGGAAGTGTAATTTGTATAGGATTTGCTTCTTATTTTATATTTGCAATATTACAAAATATAGGAATGACTATAGGTATAATGCCTATAACAGGAATAACATTACCTTTAGTTAGTTATGGAGGTAGTTCATTACTTACAACCATAATGAGTATAGCTTTAGTTCTTAATATAGGGATGAGAAAAAAGAAAATTCAATTTTAAAAGGATTGCTAAAAGCATTCCTTTTTTTTTCTAAAATAAATATATATATAATATGTGAAAAAATATAATAGTGTTCTATAAATTTAAAATAAAAAATATATATATTATATAAAAAATGAAAATTTAAATATACTGAGGAGTTTGTAATGGGACACTATAACAATGAATATGAAAAATATTATTCTAAATTGTTAAATATAAAAAAAATTGAGCAAGAAAATACTGATAAATTAATTTTTTATGAAAAACAGAGTAATAAAAAAAATAATAGTACTGTATTAATGGAATTAAAAAAAACACTTTTTTTTGGTACTATAGCAAGCTTAGTAATGATAAGTATATTATTACTTTGTAAAAATTCTGAAAATTATTTTGGAAAAAATATTTATATACAAATGAAAAAAATAGTATCCACAAACTTTTACTATAAAAATTTAAATAATGATGAATTCAATAAAAGGTCTGCAATAACTAAAACTAATACTTTAGTAGATAAAGAAGATAATAATTCAAAAGAAGAAAAAATAAACTCTTTTGATAATTTTGTTGTGGTTAAAAAAAATAAATTAGAACTTTTAAAGGAGAGTAAGGTTATTATTTGTGAAGGAGTACTATCAGATAAAACAGAAGTAGCAGGTGAAAAAGGATTAATAATCAATGGAACTAATAAAGAAGTAAGAATTGTTTTAGATGGAAAAGTTATTAAAGTTGATAAGCATAAAGAATTAGGATTTGAAGTAGTGATTGATCATGGAGAAGATATAAAAACAAAATATTTGAATATTAAGGATGTAAAAGTTAATGTTGGTGATATTGTAAAAGAAAATAGTATTATTGGATACTCTTTAAATAATAAAGAGAAAAATCTTAATGGAATTCTATTTCAAATTTTAAGTGGAGAAAATATACAGAATGTAAAAGAGTATAATAATTTCATTAATAATTAGGAGAAATGTTTTGTGAAATTTAGTAAATGGCTTATTCCTCAACTGCTTATATTTTTAGTATTAGGATTTAAATTAAAATTAGCATTAGCTTTTTTTTGGATAATAATTCATGAATTTATTCATTATTTAATAGCTGTAAGACTTGGAGCGGATATTAAAAATCTTAAACTTCATTTTATTGGAGCTGCTATTGAGATAAGTGATTATGAAGAATTTACTCTAGATGAGCAAATAAAAATATGCTTAGCAGGTCCCTTATTTAATTTAATGTGTAGTATTTTATTTTTTTTGCTTTATAAGTTTATGGGAGGAACTTTTTTTTATTCTTGTTTTGAAATAAATCTAACCTTAGGTATTTTTAATTTATTACCTTGTTATCCTTTAGATGGAGCAAGAATCTTAAAATACTTTTTAGCAAAAAATAAAATTTATAAAAAAGCAAGTAACATAACATCTTTAGTTAGTTATACTTTAGCCTTTATGTTTATACTAACATTTTTTATAGTATGGATTGAAATACATAAGCTTAATATAACCATTTTTATTATGGGAATATTTTCTTTATATATGACTAGTATAGAAAAAGGAAAGGTAATGTATGTAATTATGGGGGATATAATAAAAAAAAGAGAAAAACTAATTAGAAACAAATATATAGACAATAGGCTAATTTCTATACATTATAAAGATGATTTAATTGATATATTGGGTTTAACTGACAAAAATAAATTTAATATTTTTTATGTTTTAGATGATAATTTAAAGCTTATGTATATATTAAGAGAAGATGAACTATTAGAGGGATTAAAAATTTATGGTAATATAAGTTTAGAGGAGTATTATTATACGAAAAATAATAAAAAAATAAATGATGGTTATTAATAATATTTTATGATAAAATATTAAGATAATATAAGAGAGGTATAGGGATATACTTCTTTTTTTATTAAAAAGATTTACAATTATATTAAGTTAATATATTTTTATAAAATAAGTTTTGAGAAATACTAAATTAAGATATAATTTTATATTTTAATTTAGCTTATTTTCATGGGTATAAAAATAAATTATTTATTAACTATATAGGAGGGAAAGCCACGTGGTAAAAATAAATGATGATATTTTATATAAAGTTGAAAAGCCATCAAGATATGTAGGTGGAGAACTTAATCAAGTAATTAAAAATCCAAGTGATGTAGATATAAGATTTGCTTTTTGTTTTCCAGATGTTTATGAAGTGGGAATGTCTCACTTAGGTTCAAGAATTTTATATCATGTTTTAAATGAGAGAAAAGATACATATTGTGAAAGAGTATATGCACCATGGCCAGACATGGAAAAGTTAATGAGAGAAAATAATATAGAATTATATGCTCTTGAAAGTAAAGATTCTTTAAATAAATTTGATTTTTTAGGTTTTACTCTTCAATATGAAATGAGTTATACAAACATATTAAATATGTTAGATATGAGTAAAATTCCTTTAAGAGCTTCAGAAAGAACAAATAATGATCCTATAGTGATGGCTGGAGGTCCATGTGCATATAATCCAGAGCCTTTACATGATATAGTTGATTTATTTCAACTTGGAGAAGGAGAGGAAGCTTTAAATGACATGTTAGATGTTTATCAAAAACATAGAGAAAATTTTGATAGACAAGAGTTTTTAAGAGAAGCTTCAAAAATACCAGGAGTTTATGTGCCATCATTATATGAGGTAACTTATAATGAGGATGGTACAATAAAGGAATTTAAGCCTAAATATGATGATGTACCTAAAACAATACAAAAGAGAATTGTTAATAATTTTGATAAAGTATCATTCCCTGAAAATTTAATAGTTCCTTATAGTGAGGTAGTTCACGATAGAGTTGTATTAGAATTATTTAGAGGATGTACTAATGGTTGTAGATTTTGTCAAGCAGGTATGATTTACAGACCAGTTAGAGAAAAAACAAGAGAAACGTTAATAAAACAAGCTAAAAATATGATAAAGGCTAGTGGATATGATGAAATTTCTTTAGTATCTTTAAGTACTTGTGATTATTCTGATATTCAAGCCTTAGTTACAGAGCTTATAGCAGAACATGGACCAAACAATACAAGTGTTGCTTTGCCATCAATAAGAGTTGATGCTTTCTCAGTTGATTTATTAAATGAAATTCAAAAGGTTAGAAAAACAGGGTTAACTTTTGCTCCAGAAGCAGGATCTCAAAGAATGAGAGATGTTATAAACAAAGGTTTAACTGAAGATAAGATTTTAGAAGCATCTAAGAGTGCTTTTGAAGCTGGATGGAGTTCATTAAAATTATACTTTATGCTTGGGTTGCCATATGAAAAGGTAGAGGATGCTACAGAAATTGGTTTATTAGCTGAAAAAATAGCAGATCAATATTATCAAGTACCAAAAGATAAAAGAAATAAAGGATTAAGAATTACAGTAAGTACATCAATACTTGTACCAAAACCTTTTACACCATTCCAATGGGCTCCTATGGAGAAAATGGAAAGTGTAACAGAAAAAATAAGAGCTGTAAAAGGTGCTATAAAATCAAGATGTATAAATTATAATTATCATGAGCAAAAAACTTCATATATGGAAGCAGTACTTGCTAGAGGTGATAGAAAGCTTTGTGATGTAATAATTAAAGCTTTTGAAAAAGGTGCTAAATTTGATGGATGGTCTGAATATTTTGACTTTGAAATTTGGCAAGAAGCTCTTAAAGAGTGTGGAGTAGATGGAGATTTTTATTCTTACAGAGAAAGAACTTATGATGAAATTTTACCTTGGGATTTCATTAGCATTGGAGTAAATAGAAAATATTTAGAGAGAGAAAATGAAAAAGCTAAAAATCAAGAGCTTACTAAAAACTGTAGAGAAGGTTGTACAGGATGTGGAGTAAATGTAAACTTTAAAGAAGGGAAGTGTTTTGAAGGTGCGTTACTTAATTAAATTTACTAAGAATGCAGAAATAAAATTTATTTCTCACTTAGACTTAATGAGAACAATTCAAAGAATAGTAAGAAGAGCTGAATTGCCAGTAGAATATTCTAAGGGGTTTAATCCTCACATGGTATTATCAATTGCACAGCCACTTTCAGTTGGTGTTTACTCTGAAGGAGATTATCTAGACTTAAATTTAGCTGAAGATTTACCAGAAGTTGCAGTAAAAGAGTTATTAAATGAAAATAGTGCTAATGGAATAAAATTTTTAGAGGTTTCAAAAAGTCCTGTTGTTCATAATGTTAAAAGATTACCACAAGCTATGGCATTAATAGACGGGGCAAGTTATATTATTAAAATAAAGTATAATGATGTATCTAATGCTGTAAAAGAAATGGATGATTTATTTAAAAAGTCAGAATTTATGGCTTTAAAGAAAAGTAAAAAAGGTGAAAAAATGGTTGATATAAAACCACAAATTAAGGAAATTAAGTACTGGGCAAAAGATGATGTTTTAGTTATAAATGCTCTTGTAAGTTGTGGAAGTAGAGATAATCTTTCACCAGATTTCTTAGCTAATTTTATAAAATCTAATACTTCAAATGTTAATGAAAGTGCTTTTACTGAAATTAAAAGAGTTGAAATGTATGCAGATAAAAACAATAAGCTAGTACCGCTATATAAATATATATAAATTTTAAGGATACTTAAATAAATGCGTAACATATTTATTGAAAGAAGAGAGAAACTTTTAAGGGTAGCTATAAAGGACAATAATATACTTAAAGCTTGTTATATAGAAGAAGAAAGTAATGAGCCAATTCCAGGAGAAATTTATAAAGGTATTGTAAAAAAATTAGTACCTGCAATAAAAAGTGCATTTTTAGACATAGGTTTTAATAAGCAAGCTTATATGCTTTGTGAAGATAAATCAATAAAGTGTGGAGATGAACTTATTGTAGAAGTAGTAAAAGAATCTATAGGAAGTAAAGGTGCTAAAGTGACACCTAAATTTTCTATTGCAGGAAGATTTGTGGTTTTAGAAACTTCACATAATGATATTAATGTTTCTAAAAAAATAAATAATGAACAATTAAGAAGGGATTTAAAAGAATCTCTTCTTAAATCTAAAGATATAGGCATTACCGTTAGAACTAAAGCTGAAAATGTTCATATTAGTATAATTCAACAGGAAATTAAAGATTTAAATGAAGTATATTGTAATGTTATTAGAAATGCTAAGTATTCATTACATCCTAAAAAAATATATGGAGATATTGGACTTATATCTAAAGTTATAAGGGAAAATATAACTTCAGATACAAATGAAATTTTAGTAGACTCAAAAGAAGATTATGAAATTTTAAAAGAATCTTTAGAAGAATGTGAAAGAAAAAAAATAGAGCTATATGAAGAAAAAAGAACTCTTTTCGATTATTATGGAATAGAAAAAGAAATATTAAGTTTAAGAAATAATAAAGTTAATTTAAAATGTGGCGGATATATAGTTATTGATAAAACAGAAGCAATGTATGTTATTGATGTAAATTCTGGTAAGCATACTACAGCTAAGAATATGGAAAAAACAGCTGAAGAAACAAATTTAGAAGCAGCTAAAGAAATAGCAAGACAGATAAAAGTAAGAAATTTAAGTGGTATCATTCTTATAGATTTTATTGACATGCATAAGGGTGAAAATAAAAGAAAAGTTTTGGATTTATTAAAAGAAGAACTTAATAATGATAAACAAAAATCAAAAATTTTTCCTTTTACAGAGTTAAATTTAGTTCAAATATCAAGAGCTAGAAAAGGTAAAAGTATTTATGAGTATATAGAGGAAAGCTGTGATATGTGTCATGGTTATGGAAAAAGATTGAAACTTTCTTACATATATTTACTTGTAAAAAATGAAATATTAAAAAAAGATGTTGAAGGAAAGATAAATGACTTTCATATAGAAATAAACTCTATTTATGAAAAACATATTAGAGAGGATATTTTTAACTTTTTAAAAAACATTGGAGCTTTAAATTTGAACATATATTTAGAATTTAAAGACTTTAATGAGTTTTACAAAGTAGAGCCATTAATATTTAAAAAACAAATAGATAATGTAAAAGAATATCTAGTGAAGAATATTGAAAAATATTAAAAATTTCTTTACAAAGATAAGTAGTTGTGATAGAATTCTTTTGTAAACCGCTCACGAATAGGTTGTACAAACAGATTTATCTGTACCTTAAGTGGCGAGTCCGTTATGAGGAGGTGTTTTTAATGTACGCAGTATTAACTACAGGAGGAAAGCAATACAGAGTTAGCGAAGGAGACGTAATATACGTTGAAAAGTTAAACGCTGAGGTTGACTCAACTGTTGAATTAACTGAGGTTCTTGCAGTATCAAAAGACGGAGAATTAAAAGTTGGTGCACCAGTAGTAGAAGGTGCTAAGGTTATGGCTAAAGTAGTTGCTCAAGGCAAAGCTAAAAAAGTTGTTGTATTCAAATACAAAGCTAAGAAAGACTACAGAAGAAAGAACGGTCATAGACAACCTTACACTAAGTTAGTTATCGAGAAGATAGAAGCTTAATTTTATGATTAAAATTAAATTTCAATCAAAAAAAGATAACATAATTTCCTTCACTATAAAAGGTCATGCTTTACAAGATAGAGATATGATTGTTGCTGGAGAGGCATTTGATATGATCTGTAATTCAGTATCTGTGCTATCTCAAAGCGTTATAATTGGTTTAGATGAAGTTTTGAAGCTAAATGTAAATTATGAAATATGTGATGGATATTTAAAGCTAGATCTTGAAGGATTTACTCCTGAAGAGATTCAGCAAGCTCAAGTTTTATTAAAAACTTTTGAAATGAGCTTAAATAGTCTAATTATAGGATTAGACCAGAGTTTTGGAAAGAAAACGCGTTGTAAATATATAAATTTATTAAAAGAGGAGGTGTAGTAACCATGCTAATAATGAACCTTCAATTGTTCGCACACAAAAAAGGGGTTGGTAGCTCAAAGAACGGTAGAGATTCTGAGAGTAAAAGACTTGGAGTTAAGTGTGCAGACGGACAATTCGTTCTTGCTGGAAACATATTAGTTAGACAAAGAGGTACTAAAATTCACCCAGGTGCTAACGTAGGAAAAGGTAAGGATGATACTTTATTTGCTATGATAGATGGAGTTGTTAAGTACGAGAGACTTGGCAGAGACAAGAAAAAAGCTTCTGTTTACCCAGTAAGCGTAGAAGAAATAATAGCTGAATAGTTATTTTGAGCACCCTATGGTATAGTAGGGTGCTTTTTACATAACTAAATAATTTTTTACAATATATAAACTTAAATATTAAAATTATACTAAAATTAGATTTAAAAATATTATAATATAGTTTTTTAGTTAAATTAATAAATTTTATATTTATGTTAACTAACATAATAAAATGGGTATAATATAATTAATTACTTATTATAGATAAGGTAAGGTGATGAACATGTTTATAGATACGGCCAAGATTTTTATAAAATCCGGAGATGGCGGACATGGTTGTGTTTCTTTTAGAAGAGAGAAATATGTACCATTAGGAGGCCCAGATGGTGGAGATGGTGGAAAAGGTGGAGATGTAGTTTTTCAAGTTGATACATCAATGACAACACTATTAGATTTTAAATATAAGAAAAAATTTGTAGCAATTAATGGTGGAAAAGGTGAAGGATCAAAATGTTATGGTAAAGATGGTGAAAAATTAATTATAAAAGTTCCAATGGGAACAATTATAAGAGATGTAGAAACCAATAAAATAATGGCTGACCTTTCACATCCAGGAGATGAATTTGTTGTTTGTAGAGGTGGAAAAGGTGGTAAAGGAAACTGTAAGTTCTGTACACCTACAAGACAGGCACCAAACTTTGCAGAACCAGGAATGCCAGGAGAAGAAAGATGGGTAGGATTAGAACTTAAATTATTAGCTGATGTAGGATTATTAGGGTTTCCTAATGTAGGAAAGTCTACTTTACTTTCAGTAGTAACTAAGGCTAAACCAAAGATAGCTAACTATCATTTTACAACATTAAAACCAAATTTAGGAGTTGTTGCAGTACCTGGAATAGAACCATTTGTTATGGCTGATATACCAGGAATAATTGAAGGTGCAGCAGAGGGTGTAGGTTTAGGATTAGACTTCTTAAGACATATAGAAAGAACAAGATTATTAATACACGTTGTTGATATATCTGGGTTAGAAGGAAGAGATCCAATAGAAGATTTCAAAAAAATAAATGAAGAATTAAAAAAATATAGTATTAAATTATGGGATAGACCACAAATAGTTGTTGCAAATAAATGCGATATGTTATTTGATGAAGAAATTTTTGAAAACTTCAAAAAAGAAGTTAATGCTATGGGATATGAAAAAGTCTTTAAAATGTCTGCAGCTACTTCACAAGGAATAGATGCTGTTATGAAAGAAGCAGCAAATATGCTTAAACAAATACCAATAACTGATTTAGATATTGATATAGATGAAAGATATATACCAGAAGAGAAGAGATTTACATATACAATTAATCCTATTGAAGAAGATGAAGTAAGAGTTTATGTAATTGAAGGTTCATTTGTGGATAGATTATTACTTGCAGTTAATGTAAATGACCCAGATTCTTTAAGATACTTCCATAAAGTATTAAAAAATAAAGGAATATTTGATGAACTTAGAGAAATGGGAATAGAAGATGGAGATATGGTAAGATTAAATGATTTTGAGTTTGAATACTTATTATAATGGAGGACAAAAATGATAACAACTAAACAAAGAGCATACTTAAGAGGATTAGCAAATGATTTAGATCCAATTTTCCAAATTGGAAAAAATGGCATAGAGGAAAACTTTTTAAAGCAAGTAGAAGATGCTTTAGAAGCAAGAGAAATAATAAAATTAAAGGTTTTGGAAAATAGTGGATTAGAAACAAGAGAAGCTTCAGATTATATATGTGAAAAAATAGGCTGTGAAGGAATTCAGGCTATAGGTAGTAAAATAGTTCTTTTTAAGCAATCTAAAAAGAAGCCTAAAATAGAATTACCAAAGCCAGGTAAAAAATAAGAAAATGAAAAAAGTAGGAGTATTGGGTGGAACCTTTGATCCAATACATAACGGTCATTTATATATAGCTTATGAGGCATATAGGAAATTAGAACTGGATGAAATTATTTTTATGCCAGCAGGAATACCTCCTCATAAGAAAAATAATAAAATAACTAATGAAAAAATAAGATATTCTATGGTAGAAAAAGCTATATTACCTTATAGCTTTTTTACCATAAATAATTATGAAATAAAGAAGAATGGATTAAGCTTTACTTATGAAACATTGTCATACTTAAAAGAGATGTTAGATGAAGTAGAGCTTTATTTTATAACTGGAGCAGATTGTTTAATAAATATAGATTCGTGGAAAAATGTTGAAAAAATAATGAAATTAAGTAAATTTGTAGTGTTTAATAGACCTGGATTTGATAAAATAGAATTATTATCCCAAAAGTTAAGAGTTGAAAAGAAATATAGATGTACTATAATACATTTGGATTTACTTAATTTAGAGATAAGTTCAAGTTTAATAAGAGAAAGAATTTATAAAGGGTTAGATGTAAGATTTTTTTTGCCGCAACTAGTTTTTGAGATGATAAAAAAAGAAAAGTTATATTTATAGGAGTTATATTTATGTGGGGAGTAGAAAAATTAAATAGTTATCTGAGGGAAATTTTACCTGAGGACAGGTATATTCATACTTTAGGGGTTGCAGAATCTGCTAAAGCTTTAGCCAAGTTAAATGGTGTGGATGAATTTAAAGCTGAAATTGCAGCTTTAGTTCATGATATAGCAAAATATTTACCAATAAACGAACAAATAAATATATTAAAGAAAGATAAAGAAAGCAGTATAGATAATATTACTTTTAAAGTACCACAAGTCTTGCATGGGTATGTGGGTGCTATATTAGCTAAAGAATTAATAGGTATTGATGATGAAGAGATTTTAAATGCTGTAAGATATCATACTGTAGGAAAAGAAAATATGTCAAAACTAGAAAAAATAATATATATAGCAGATTATATAGAACCTAATAGAAATTTTCCTGGTGTTGATAGTTTAAGAAAAATAACTTATGAGAATTTAAATGAAGGGGTTTTATCAGGGTTAGAAAATACTATAATTTTTGTAATAAAACAAAGAGAAATAGTACATCCGTTAACTGTAAAGGCAAGAAATTATTTGCTTATGGAAATTAAAGGTCAATAATGCATAGGGGGAGAATTATGTCAGGTAATAAAAAAGAAAAAAAAACCACTAAAAAGAAAAGAAAAAATATACTAAAGGGTATATTAGTGGTATTTATTATTTTTATGGTAATAACTTTGGGTATAACAACATATTTTTTTCAAAAGTACGGTGGCTTTGTAGGAGAAGTTGTAAAGATTGTAAAAGATGTAAAAAATGAAGTCATAAAAGTAGAAGATTCAATTACAGTATTAGTGTTAGGTTTAGATTTTGGAGATTTGGAGCAAGTTGAAAATAAAGATATAAAAAGAACTGATACAATAATGTTAGCTCACTTTAATCCAAATACAGATGAATGTCAAATAGTATCAATTCCTAGAGATACTCAAATAACATATAAAAATAAAAAGTGGAAAATAAACTCTGCTTATCCTTTAGGGGGAGAAAAGCTTTTGAAGCAATTGATGAAGGATATGTTAGGAGTTAATGTGGATTATGTAGTAAAAGTTGATTATAATGGCTTTAGGCAAGTTATTGATGCTATTGGTGGAGTAGAAATGTATATAGATCAAGATATGTTTTATGATGATTGGGAACAAGATTTACACATAAATTTTAAAGCAGGAGATACTGTACAACTAGATGGTAAAAAAGCGGAAGAGTTCTTTAGATGGAGACAAAATAATGATGGAACAGGTTTGCCAAATGGTGATTTAGATAGAATAAAAAATCAACAAAAATTAATGGGAAAAGTTATGGATAAAATCATGTCACCAAGCACTATTTGGAAAATAGATTCTTTAGCTAAAGCTATAGAAGAGAATGTTGACACTGATTTGGATTTAAAAACCATAGTTTCTTATGGGTTGGAGTTTTTGGAACTAGATAAAGCTAATGTTGAAATGAGTACATTAGTAGGAGAAAGTGTATATAAAGACAATCTGTGGTATTTTATGTATGATAAAGAAGAAAATGCTGAATTAATAAAAAAACTAAAAGATAATAGTAAGAATAAACAAAGTAATGATTTAAAAGATATATTAAGAGAAGATGTAAAAATTAAAGTTTTAAATTGTTGTAATATAAATGGATTAGCCAGTGAAGTAAAATCAGATTTGTTAGAAATAGGATATGATAAAGTAGAAATTGATAATGGATTAGATATTGAAAAAACTAAAATACTAGTAAAAGAAAATAAATATAAGACATTAATGAATAATGATTTAGTAGTTAAAAATATAGAAGTTGGAATTGATAAAAAGTATAATCATAATGATGAATATGATATTGTTATACTATTAGGAAAAGATTATTTAAAAATAGGAGCAAAATAATGAGTACTTTAACAAGTAAAGTAACAAAAGAATATGATGGAAGAAAAATTAGAGAATATTTAAAGGGAGAATTGAATCTTTCTACAAGACTTATACGAAGTGCATCACTTGATAAAAGAATAAAGGTTAATGGTTCAGCAGTTAAAATGAATCATGTTATTTATTTTAATGATGAAATATGGATTAAATTATCTAAACCAGAAACACAGGATTTTGAGCCAGAAAAAATGGATTTAGATATAGTTTATGAAGATGAAGATATTGTTGTTTTAAATAAAAAGCCATTTATGGTAGTTCATCCTACAAGAAGTCATCAATCAGGAACTTTAGCTAATGGATTATTGTATTATTTTAAAGAAAGCAAGCAAAACTGTATAGTAAGATTAGTTAGTAGATTAGATATGAATACTTCAGGTTTGATAATAATAGGTAAAAATCAATATGCTCATATGACATTATCTAATGAAATGAAGGGAGATAATTTCAAAAAGAGATATTTAGCAATAGTACATGGAATAATGGAATTAAAGCAAGGTACTATTGATGCACCTATTTATAGACCAGCTGAGGACTCTATTAAAAGAGTTATTGATGAAAGAGGGCAAAAAAGCATTACACATTATAAGGTTTTAGAAACATATAATAATGCATCTTTAGTAGAGTGTTTGTTAGAAACAGGAAGAACTCATCAAATAAGAGTGCATTTAAGTAGTTTAGGACATCCAATAATAGGTGATAGCTTATATGGAAAATCAGATGAAGAAATTATATCAAGGCAGGCATTGCATGCATTTGGTCTAGATTTTTTAAGTCCTAAAACTAAAAAACAATTAAGTTTAAGAGCTGAATTACCAAGTGATATGAAAGAGTTAATAGAAAAACTAAAAGAATAAAAGGAATATTTTTTAATATTCCTCTTATTTTTTTTTATTTATAAAAAGTTGAAATGTAAGAGTTTAGACTAATAATAGTTTATCTATTTTTATTATTAAATATTCTAGAATATTTAGATTTTTTTCTTTTATTTTTAAAAAATAGTATGAAGAATAAAAGAATTACTATTAAAAATAAAATAAAGAAAACAATATATTTAAAATTAAATTTAATAAATTTTAAAAAATTATTTTGAACTTTTAATGATAAATCTATTTCTGATACTAAGGGAACTGTTTTGAAAGATTTTCCTTCTAAATATAAAATACCTTCAAATAATTCTTCATTTTTTTTTATTTCAGTTAATTTATTTATTGCTGTATTTGATATAATTTCAAAATTACTTTTTAAGATAGACTTTAGATTTTCTAAATCATATGTACTATTAGATTTTGTTTTGTCTATTACATAATAGATATCTTCTTTTAATGATAATGGAACATTAGTAGTTTCATTAAATTTAAACTCAGTAACAATATCTCCTTTACTATATAGTTTTATAGGCTTAAAAGTATCAAATCCATAATTAAATAATTTAATAGTATCCTCATAATAATTAGGCTTAGTTTCGTAATCAAATAATGTAAGAATAAGTCTATGATTATCTTTTTCAGCCATTGCAACATAAGTATGACGAGATTTAGTAGTATATCCTGTTTTGCTACAAATTATAGGTTTATAATAATATTTACTTGTAGGAAAGACTAAAGAATTTCTATTATTAACCCATTTAGTTTTACCATCTATTATACTAGCAGGCATTTCATGAGAAACTTTACTACAAATTTCAATAAATTCTTTATGTTTAGAGAAATCTTTCATTATTAAAGCTAGATCATAAGGAGTTGTATAATGATTATCTTCATATAACCCACTAGCATTAACAAAATGAGTATTTTTTGCTCCAAGCTTTAAAGCTTTTTCATTCATAAGTTTAGCAAATTCAGTTTCATTTAAAGAGATATGTTCAGCTAATGCAATTGCAGCATCATTAGCTGATTCTAGTAAAAGCGCATATAACAATTCTAAAACAGTGTATTCATCGCCTTCTTTTAATCCAATTGCACTTCCTTCAGCTAAGCAAGGATTAGTTTTAATCTTAACTACTTCATTTAATTTACAGTTTTCTAAAGTTAACAAAGCAGTCATTATTTTAGTTGTAGAAGCTGGAGCCATAGGTTCATTAGGATTTTTGCATGCTAGTATTAAGCCACTATCAACATCCATTAATAACATGCCTTTTCCTGATGTCTCTATATTGTTAGGGGTTGATATCATATTAAATTCGTTAGCATAAATTTTTTTGGTTGGCAATAATATTATAAATATTATAATAAAAGATACCAAAATTTTATTTGAAATTTTCATAAAAGACCTCCACTATTGAGTTAAATAACTGCTTTAAAGTTTTGTAGTTAATACATTATAGAACATTAGTATATTATATATTAATTTTTTACATATTAGCAATAATTTAAGAAAAATTCGTAGTAAATTCTATAATTAACTACATAATATATTAAATTATTGTCAATAATTTTAAAAAGTATTATGTTTTGGAGGAGTTTATTTTGAAAAAAAGGGAAAAAATAATAGGTTCAGTGGCCTTATTAGTTATTTTAGCTATATTTTTATGTATAGGTTATATAAATACAAGACCTGAAAGATTAACTGAAGCTGATATGGAGAAAATGTTTATAGATACTAAACCCAAAAGTGAAGAAAAATCTAAAGAAGATAGTAATAGCAAAAATTCAATTACTGTTGAAATAAAAGGAGAAGTAAATAAACCAGATGTATATATAGTAGAAGAAGAGTTTAGAATTTATCAATTAATAGAATTAGCAGGAGGAGTTACCTTAGAGGCAGATATAAATTCTATAAATAGAGCATCTACTTTAACTGATGGACAATGTGTTATCATTGGAAATATAAATAATGAAACACAAAATAATATAGCTTCTGTTAATACAATGAATAATGTAGAATCTATATCGGGAGGAAAAGTGAATATAAATTCAGCTTCTAAAGATGAACTTATGACACTAACAGGTGTAGGAGAATCAAAAGCACAGGCTATTATAAGTTATAGAGAAAAGTCAGGTGCATTTAAAAAGGTAGAAGATTTACAAAACGTAGATGGAATAGGAGAAAAAACTGTAGAAAAATTAAAAGATAGTATAACAGTTAAATGAATATGCTATAATTAATAAATAAAATACATAAGAAAAGAGGGAGGAGAGTAATGATAGAAAAAAAATTAACACAACTATCAAAAACTTCAGGTTGAGCAGCTAAAATAGGGCCGGGGGCTCTTTCAGAGATACTAAGTAAGTTGCCTAAAATGAAAGATGAAAACTTAATAGTAGGTATAGATACAGCTGATGATGCTGCTGTTTATAAATTAAGTGATGATATAGCTACAATTCAAACTTTAGACTTTTTTACGCCTATAGTAGATGATCCATACATGTTTGGTCAAATTGCAGCTGCTAATTCTTTAAGTGATGTTTATGCTATGGGAGGAAAGCCTATAGTAGCATTAAACATAGTAGGATTTCCAAATTGTTTATCTATAGACATTTTAGGTGATATATTAAAAGGTGGAGCAGATAAAGTAATAGAAGCTGGTGCTGTTATTGTAGGAGGTCATTCAGTACAAGATGATGAACCAAAATATGGGTTATCAGTTACAGGTATAGTACATCCAGATAAAGTTTTAAAAAATTATGGGTCAAAGACTGGAGAAATACTAATATTAACTAAACCTCTAGGAACAGGAATAATAAATACTGCTATAAAGGGTGAAATAGCATCTAAGGAAGCTTATAATAAAGCTATAGATACTATGAGTTATTTGAATAAATATGCGGCAGATATAATAATTAATTATAAAATAAGCGCATGCACAGATATTACTGGATTTTCTTTTATGGGGCATGCATATGAAATGGCAGAGCCTTCAAATAAGACATTTAGAATATATAAAGATTGTATTCCTTATATTGAGGAAGCAAAAGAATATGCTAATATGGGTTTAGTTCCAGCTGGGTGTTATCAAAATAAATGTTATATTAACAATAAATATTTATTAAATAATGTAGAATCATGGTTAGAAGATATATTATTTGATCCACAAACATCTGGTGGATTATTATTTTCATGTAATACAAAAGATTATGCTGAGATATTAAGTAAGTTAGATACACTTAAATTAAAAAGTGCAGTAGTTGGAGTTGTAGAAGAATTTAATGGAAGTTATATTATAGTAGAATAGAATGTGTATTAAAAATATTATATAGTAGTATTATAC
>NZ_WHJC01000008.1 GCF_009295725.1 Clostridium tarantellae | reverse complement strand
TTAATTTTTATAATGATATCTTTTACATTTTGTGGATTATGTTTTATGTTTGCTTTAAGCCAAAATAAGTATAGTTTATTAGAAAATTTTAATATAAAAAATTATTCAATAAAATATTTAATATTTGCAGTTATTATAATTTACATAACTATAAATAGAATAATATTTTATTTAAAAGATAGATTTATAATAAAAAATTTATTATATGATTTAGAAGTAAACATTAAAGATAATAATATAAAAGTTAAGGCTTTTTTAGATACAGGCAATGAATTAGTAGAACCAATAACACTTTTGCCAGTGATAATTTTAGAAAAATCCATTATACCAAATATAAATATTTCTGAAAAAGAAATGTTTAATATACCTTATGGATTAGTAAATGGACAAAATGGATATATGAAAGGTATAAAAGTAAATGAAGTAAAATTATATAAAAACAATGCTAGTGAAGCAATATCAAAACAAGCTATAATATGTTTTTGTAATAAAAAATTAAATATAAATGGGGAATATAAAGCTTTATTATCTAGAGGAATTATATAGGGGTGATTATTATGAGAAAAATAATATTATTAATAAATAAAGTTATTACAAAGTTTAAAATATTTTTCAAGCCAATATATTATGTAGGAGGCAATGATGTATTACCACCACCTTTAAGTAAGGATGAAGAAGAAGAATTAGTAAATGATTTAATAAAAGGAAATGAAAATATTAGAAGTATACTTATAGAAAGAAATTTAAGGCTTGTTGTATATATTGCTAGAAAATTTGAAAACACAGGAGTTGGAGTTGAAGATTTAATATCAGTTGGCACTATAGGGTTAATAAAAGCTGTAAATACATTTAATCCTGAAAAAAAAATAAAATTAGCTACTTATGCATCAAGATGTATAGAAAATGAAATATTAATGTATTTAAGAAGAAATAGTAAAGTTAAAGCAGAAATATCATTTTATGAACCATTAAATATTGATTGGGATGGAAACGAATTATTGCTTTCAGATATTTTAGGAACTGAAAACGATACTGTGTATAATTTGATTGAAGATGAAGTTGATAAAGAATTATTATTTACAGCTATGAAGAATCTTTCTAATAGAGAAAAAGAAATTGTACAATTAAGATTTGGTTTATATGGATATAAAGAAAAAACTCAAAAAGAAGTTGCAGATATGCTTGGTATATCACAATCTTATATATCTAGATTAGAGAAAAAAATAATTAAAAGATTGAAGAAAGAAATTAATAAAATGATTTAATAGTATAAAAAAAACCACCACAGGTAATAATTAAAATGCAGAAGGTAATTACTTCAAAGGGGTTGATTTAACTATGATGATAAACAAAGTGGAGATCTGTGGTGTAAACACATCAAAATTACCTGTATTAAAAGAAAAGGAAATGAGGGAACTCCTTTTAAAGATGAACAATGGAGATTACAGTGCTAGAGAGAAATTTATTAATGGTAATTTAAGATTAGTATTAAGTGTTATTCAAAGATTTAATAATAGAGGTGAAAATGTAGATGACTTATTTCAAGTAGGATGCATAGGATTAATGAAATCAATAGATAATTTTGATTTAAGTCAGAATGTAAAATTTTCAACTTATGCTGTACCTATGATTATAGGAGAAATAAGAAGATATTTAAGAGATAATAATTCCATAAGAGTTAGTAGATCATTAAGAGATATAGCTTATAGAGCATTATTAGTAAGGGATAAATTAGTTAATGATAATAATAAAGAACCTACTGTATCTCAAATAGCTAAAGAACTAAATATTCCAAGGGAAGAAGTTGTGTTTGCCTTAGATGCCATACAAGATCCAGTTTCATTATTTGAACCTATTTATCATGATGGTGGTGATGCTATTTATGTAATGGATCAAATAAGTGATTCAAAAAATCAAGATGAAAATTGGCTTGAAAACATATCTATTAAAGAAGCTATGAAAAAACTAAATGATCGAGAAAAATTAATTTTAACATTAAGATTTTTTAATGGAAGAACTCAAATGGAGGTTGCTGATGAAATAGGTATTTCTCAAGCACAAGTATCTAGGTTAGAAAAAATTGCATTGAAGCACATGAGAAAGTATGTATAGAGCTCTTAGGAGCTCTATTTTAATGTATTAATAATTATTATAGTAAAGTCATATATTTAAATTATAATAAATATATGGGAGGACATTATGGAAGAAATATTATTTTCATTAAATAATTTAAGATCAATGGAGGTGATAAATGTATTAGATGGAAAAAGATTAGGTTTTATAAATGATGTAAAAATTGATTGTGATGAAAATAGAATAATATCGCTTTTAATACCAGGAGAAAAAAGTTCATGGTTTTCTAAAGGAGATGCAATAGAAGTTCAATGGGAAAATGTTGAAAAAGTTGGGTTGGATGTTATTTTAGTAAATTTAGAAACCACTTATATAGAAAATAAAGATATGGATAAATATATATAGAAATTCATATTTAAAAAATGTATAATAGAAGTACTATTTATAGAAAAGCGAGGAAAAAAGAATGAGATGCCCTTATTGTTTTTATGAAGAAAGTAAGGTTGTAGACTCAAGAGCAGCAGAAGATTATACTTCTATTAGAAGGAGAAGAGAATGTTTAAAGTGCTCTAAGAGATATACAACTTATGAAAAGGTAGAAGATATACCTATATTAGTAATAAAAAAAGATTCTTCTAGAGAGAGTTTTAAAAAAGAAAAAATAATAAGTGGGCTTATAAAAGCTTGTCAAAAAAGACCAGTATCAAGAGCACAAATAGAAGCAATAGCTGAAGATATAGAAAAAAACATAAGCAATAATATGACTATTGAAATAAAGTCAGATTACATAGGTGAAATGGTTATGGAAAGACTTAAAAAGATTGACGAAGTTTCATATGTTAGGTTTGCTTCTGTGTATAGACAATTTAAAGATATAAATACTTTTATGGAAGAAATTAAAAATTTAATGAAATAGTTAACAGGATAACATATGATGAATATCATTTGTTATCCTGTTGTTAATTTAATAAAATTTCTTTTTAAAAAGTTTATGATAAAATTAATTTAATAAGTATTAATAGAAGAGGTGTCGTAAAATGAAAATTAAGAAATTAAAAGAAAGAGAATTTATAAGTAAAGTTGATGATAATATAAATATTTATTTTTCAACTGCTTTAAATAATATTAATTATAAAAAAGATACTATAGATGGAAAAGAAAATATTAAAAAATTAAATGAATTATTTAATTTACAAAAAATATATTATTTAAATCAGACTCATAGTGACATAGTTATTGATGCTACATGTGAGGAATTTTATGGAGATAAAGATGGAGATTCAATAATAACTAAAAATAAAAATTTAGCAATAGGTGTTTTTACTGCTGATTGTGTTCCGGTAATTATTTATGATAAAGAAAAATTAGTAGTTGCTGCGGTTCATAGTGGATGGAAAGGAACTTTTAATGAAATAGTAAAGAAAACATGTTTTATTATGAAAGATAAGTATAATTGTGAAAGCTTAAATATAATTATAGGACCTCATATTAAAAGTTGTTGTTATGAAGTAAGTGATGAATTACAGCAGAAATTTATAGAAAAGTTTGGTGAAGATGTTTGTAATAATAGGATGTTAAATTTAGAAAATTGCATTAAAAATGAACTTGAAAAAATTTCTTTTATAAAATGTATAGAAAGTGTTAATGTTTGTACTTATTGCAATTCAGATTTAGAGATGCATAGTTATAGAAAATTGAAAGAAAAAGCTGGAAGATTATTTTCTTTTATTTTTATAAAATAGGAGATAAAACATATGAAAAAAAGGATTATTTTATTTACAAGTATAGTTATAATATTTTCATTAACAGTTATGAGCAGTTTCTTTTTTGTTATATCTAATCATAGATACATAAAAACATCTAAAGAAATTTTAAAAGAATATAATGAAATTGTAAGTATATTAATAAGAAATGATAATAATGCACATTTACAAGAAAAATTAAAAAGTTTAGATAAAAGTGGTGTAAGGGTTACTTATATAAATAATAAAGGTAATGTAATATTTGATAATTATAAATATTGGAAAAGTATGGACAATCATTCTGATAGAGAAGAAATAATACAAGCAAAAAAGAATGGTTATGGTGAAAGTGTTAGATATAGTGAAGCATTAAAAAGCAATATGATATACTATGCATCTAAATTTAGTAATGGATCAGTTGTAAGAACTGCTATAAATATTGATAATTTTAATATGTTTGAAGGAAAAAATATTATATATTATATTATAGCATTAGTTTTATCTATTTTAATAGCTATTGGGTTATCTGTAAAAATTACAAATATAATAATAGATCCATTAAAAGAATTAGAATTTATAACATCTAGAATTGCTAATGGAGAATTAAATAGAAGGGTTACTATAAGAGAAATAAAAGAGTTAGCATCAGTTGGTGAAAGTTTTAATCACATGGCAAATAGATTAGAAGAAACTTTAGAAGATTCTTTAGACAAAAAAAATAAATTAGAAGCAATTCTTAAAAGTATGGATAGTGGAATAATAGCTATAGATAAAAATTTGAAAGTAATAATGATAAATCCCTATGCAAAAAAAATTTTTGGTATCTCAGAAAATATAATAGGTAAAAAAATAACTGAATATTTAAATAATAAAGAAGTTTTAAGAGCTATAAAAGAAAGAGTTGATTATGAAGAAGTATCAATTGATTATCCAGTATATAGAAATTTGAGAATTAAGACTGCTGAAATAATAAATGGATATGAACATATAGGAATTGTTGCGGTACTTTATGATATTACTAATTTTAAAAAGCTAGAAAATATGAGAACTCAATTTGTAGCTAATATATCTCATGAAATAAAAACTCCTTTAACTTCAATAAAAGGATTTGCAGAAACTTTAAAATATGTAGATGATGAAGAAACAAGACAAAAATTCCTTAATATAATAAATGATGAATCAGATAGATTAGCTCGTTTAATAGAAGATATATTAGTTTTATATGATATTGAACAAAAAAAAGATCCTGTTTTAGAAATGTTTTCAATAAATGAAGTTATAGATAATGTATATATGCTTGTAATGAATGAAGCTAATAAAAAAAATATATCTATTAAAACTGAATATAAAGATAACATTTGTATTGTAGGAGATAAAGATAAATTTAAACAAATGCTTTTAAATATTGTTTACAATGGAGTTAAATATACAGAAGAAGGAGGTCATATAAAAATAGCTTCATATATAAAAAATTCAAATTTAATAGTTAAGATAAGTGATACTGGTATAGGTATTTCAAAAGAAGATTTACCGCGTATATTTGAAAGATTTTATAGAGTGGACAAAGCAAGAAGTAGAGCTAGTGGAGGAACAGGATTAGGCCTAGCAATAGTAAAGCATATAGTTAATTTATTTGATGGTGAAATAACAGTAAAAAGTTCTTTAGGTAAAGGAACTATATTTACAATAGTTATTCCCATAAATATTTAAAAATAGATTTGATTTGCAAAATATGTATTGTGCATAATGTAAAATCAAATAAAATAATCTTAATTTAATGATTTATTTTTAAGTTTATGGTTAAGAATGTAAGTAATAAAAAATATTTAATAAGTTTTTAAAATAGTGGCTTAAAGGGTTTAAGCCTATAAGTTGACTATAATATGTAATTAAGGTAATATAACATAGATAGTATTAAATAGGAGTGACGCATATGAAAAATAAAATAGCTAAGGTATTACCAGGAGGAATTGGTGAAGAACTTGGCTTTGAAGAGGGAGATATACTACTATCAATTAATGGAACAGAAGTAAAAGATATAATAGATTATAAATTTTTATTAGCTGATGATTATGTGGAAGTAGAAATTTTGAAACCAAATGAAGAAATTTGGGAATTTGAAATAGAAAAAGAATATGGTGAAGACTTAGGAATTGAGTTTGAACAAGCAATCCTAGATAAAGCAAAAAGCTGTACTAATAAATGTATGTTTTGTTTTATAGATCAATTACCTAAAGGAATGAGAGAAACATTATATTTTAAAGATGATGATTCAAGATTATCATTTTTACAGGGCAACTTTGTAACTTTGACAAATATGAAAGATGAAGATATTGATAGAATAATAAAATATAGGATTAGCCCTATAAATGTTTCAGTACATACAACAAATCCAGAATTAAGAGTGAAAATGCTTAAAAATAGATTTGCAGGAAATATATATGAGAGATTAAAAAAATTAGCTGAAGCAGGAATAACTATAAATGCTCAAATTGTAACAGTTCCTAATGTTAATAATTCTAAGGAACTTAAAAGGACTATAGAAGATTTATATAAACTATATCCATCAGTACAAAATGTTGCTGCAGTTCCAATAGGTATTACTAAATTTAGAGAAGGTTTAGAATGTGTAGAAATTTACAATAAAGAAACGGCAAAAAATGAAATAAATATTGTAAAATCACTACAAACTAAATATATTAAAGAAATTGGAACCCCATTTATAAGATTATCAGATGAGTTCTATGTAATTGCAGAAGAAGAAATCCCTAATGCAGAATTCTATGAAGAATATGAGCAATTAGAAGACGGAGTAGGAATGATAAGACTACTAAGAAATACAATTGCTACTGATATTAATGCTTTAAGTAAAGGTAGTGGCAGTTTTACCATGATAACAGGAACATCTGCTTTTAATGAAATTAATAAGGTTTGTGAAATTATAAAAAAGAAAAATTCTAAGATAAAAATGGAATGTTATAAAATCATAAATGAATTTTTTGGAGAAACTATAACTGTAGCTGGTCTTTTGACCGGAAAAGATATTATTAATCAATTAAAAGGTAAAATTAAAACAGAATTTTTAATTATGTCAGATAATATGTTTAGAAAAGGTTATGAAATGGGAAGCATAGAAGATAAAATAATGCTTGATGATTTAAAGGTAAAGGATATTGAGAATGCTTTAGGGGTAAAGGTAATAATTTGTAATTATACAGGTGAAGATTTAATACAATTAATAAATGAACATTGTAAGGAGGAATAACATATGGGAAAACCATTAGTAGCCATAGTTGGAAGACCAAATGTAGGTAAGTCTACGTTATTTAATAGATTAGCGGGAAAAAGAATATCAATAGTTCAAGATACACCAGGAGTAACAAGAGATAGAGTGTATGCAGAATCAGAATGGTTAAATAATAAATTTACTATGATTGACACAGGTGGAATTGAACCTGAAAGTAGTGATATTATTATTAAACAAATGAGAAGACAGGCACAAATTGCTATAGAAATGGCTGATGTTATAGTTTTTATTGTTGATGGAAAAGAAGGGCTTACAGCAGCAGATTCAGAAGTAGCACAAATGCTTAGAAGAAGTAAGAAACCAATAGTTTTAGTGGTTAATAAAGTAGATAATCTTAAAGAAGAGGATAACTGTTATGAATTTTATAATTTAGGAATTGGTGATCCTGTAACAATATCAGCATCTCAAGGGTTAGGATTAGGAGATATGCTAGATGAAGTTGTTAAACATTTTGCTTTTTTAGATAATAGTGAAGAGGAAGAAGAGTATATAAAGATAGCAATGATAGGAAAGCCTAACGTTGGAAAATCATCTCTTATAAATAAATTATTAGGAGAAGATAGAGTTATAGTTAGTGATGTACCAGGAACAACAAGAGATGCTATTGATAGTTATTTAGAAACGGATGAAGGCAAGTTTATACTTATAGATACAGCTGGATTAAGAAGAAAAAGCAAAGTAAAAGAAGAGATAGAAAGATATAGTGTTATTAGAACGTATGCTGCTGTAGAAAGAGCAGATGTTTGTATACTTGTTATTGATGCAGAGCAAGGAATAACAGATCAGGATGAAAAAATAATAGGATATGCACATGAACTTAATAAAGCCATAATGGTTATAGTTAATAAATGGGATTTAGTTGCTAAAGACGATAAAACTTTATCTAAATATCAAAAAGATTTACAATTTAACCTTAAGTTTATGCCTTATGCACAATATTTATTTATATCTGCTTTAACAGGTCAAAGAGTACATAAAGTTTTATCTATAGCTAAAGGATGTTATGATAATTACTCTAAGAGAATATCAACAGGTATATTAAATGAAGTTATTAATAAAGCTGTACTTATGAAAGAACCTCCAGTAGTAGGATTAAAAAGATTAAAAATATATTATGCAACACAAGTTGCTACAAAACCACCTAAGTTTTTATTTTTTGTAAATGATCCTAATGCATCACACTTCTCTTATGAAAGATATTTAGAAAATCAATTAAGAGAAAGTTTTGATTTTAAAGGAACGGGTATAGAAGTAGAATATAGACAAAGAAAGGAGTAAGATTTATGAGTAAAGTGACTTTTTTAGGAGCAGGTAGCTTTGGAACATCATTGGCTATATTATTAGCTAATAAAGGGAATAAAGTTTCACTTTGGGATAGACAAAAAGATGTGGTAGAGGATATAAATATCAATAGGAAAAATGATAAATATATAAAAGATTTAACTATTCCTACTAATGTCACAGCTTATGAAAATATAGATAAAGCTCTTGAAGATTGTGAGTATTTGGTGTTAGCTATACCATCACATGTTATAAGAACAATGTGTAAAAATATTAAAAAGAAAATAAATAAAAATACTATAATAATAAATATCGCTAAAGGGATAGAAGAAGGTACTAATTTAAGATTATCTCAAGTTATAAATGAAGAATTACCAGAAAATCATATTGTTGTATTATCAGGTCCAAGTCATGCCGAAGAAGTAGCTATGGGGATACCAACAACTTTAGTTGCTAGTTCTAAGGAAATGAAATATGCTGAATTAGTTCAAGATTTATTTATGTGTAAAAACTTTAGAGTGTACACTAATGATGATATTGTTGGAGTTGAAATAGGTGGAGCTGTTAAGAATATAATAGCTTTAGCAGCTGGTGTATCTGATGGAATAGGATATGGAGATAATTCTAAAGCAGCTTTAATGACAAGAGGAATGGCTGAAATAGCAAGAATAGGAATAAAGATGGGTGGAAAAGCAGAAACTTTCTTCGGTTTAACAGGAATGGGCGATTTAATAGTAACATGTACTAGTATGCATTCTAGAAATAGAAGAGCTGGGATTTTGTTAGGTCAAGGTAAAAGTGTAAGTGAAGCAGTAGAAGAAGTAGGTATGGTAGTTGAAGGAATTAAAGCATGTAAGGCCTTTTATGAATTAAAAGAAAAACAAGGTATAAATATGCCCATAACGGACATATCTTATAAAGTGTTATTTAATGGAAAAGATCCTAAAGAAGCTGTAAAAGAACTTATGGAAAGAGATAAAACAAGAGAAAGTATATAAATACTATTTTATATAAGGATACTTAAAAAGTTATTAAACTTTTTTGGTATCCTTTTTTATTTGAATGCATATATATTAAATTGTAAAGGAGATTAATTTTATTAAGTTAAAAAAGTAAATAAATCTATTTTTCTTTAAAAAATAGTATACTTTTTCTTGAAAAATAATATATATATAGTGTTAAAATAATAAATTTAGGAGGTTGTATCTTGGAGGACTTTAATATATATAAAGATATTTCGGAAAGAACTCAAGGTGACATTTATGTAGGTGTGGTTGGTCCCGTTAGAACAGGAAAATCTACATTTATAAAAAGATTCATGGATATTATGGTTATACCTAAGATAGAAAATAGTTATAAAAAAGAAAGAGCTAAAGATGAGTTGCCACAAAGTGGATCAGGAAAAACTATTCATACTACGGAACCAAAGTTTGTTCCCAATGAAGCAATAGAAATAAATTTGCATGAGGGAATAAAATTTAATGTAAGAATGGTTGATTGTGTTGGATATATAGTAAAAGGAGCTCAGGGATATTTTGATGGTGAAGATTCTAAAATGGTTCATACTCCATGGTTTGATTATGAAATACCATTTGAAGATGCAGCAGAAATAGGAACTAGAAAAGTAATTACAGACCATTCAACTATAGGATTTGTTATCACTACTGATGGTAGTATAACGGGAATTAATAGAAATGATTACTTAGAAGCAGAAGAAAGAGTAGTTAATGAGTTAAAATCTATAGAAAAACCATTTATAATTGTACTTAATACATCAATGCCAAATGCTACTGAGACAGTAAATTTAAGAAAAGAAATGGAAGAGAAATATGGTGTTCCAGTTCAAATTATGGATATAGCAAATATGAATGAAATAGATATAGGCAATTTATTTATAAAAGTACTTAAAGAATTTCCAGTGAAAGAAATAAACATTGATATGCCAGAATGGATTGAAAAATTAGATCCAAATCACTGGTTAAAAATAAACTTTTTAAACATAGTAAAAGATATGTGCAAGAACATATTTAAAGTAAGAGATATAAAAAGTTGTCTTGATTCATATAGAAATGAAGATTTTTTAGGTCTTACAGAAATATGCGAAACAGATTTAGGCAATGGAATAGCTAGGGTGAAAATTGATCCTGAAAAAGGAATATTCTATAGAATTGTTAGTGAATTATGTAATTCAGAGTTAAAAGATGAAAGTGATTTATTAGCTTTAATAAAGGAATTATATAGAGATAAAGTTGAATATGATAAAGTTTCTGAAGCTATAAAAGATGTAAGAGAAACAGGGTATGGATTAGTGGCACCTCAATTATCAGAAATGAAATTTGAAAAACCAGATATATATAAACAAGGTTCTAAATATGTAGTAAAATTAAAAGCAAGTGCACCAAGTTTACATTTAATAAAAGCTGATATACAAACAGAGATTTGCCCTATAATGGGAAGTGAAAAGGAGACTCAAGAGGTATTTAAAGCTTTACTTGAACAGTTTGAAAGTGATCCAGAAAAATTATGGCAAAGCAATATGTTTGGAAAATCATTAGAAATGTTAGTAAAAGAAGGTCTTCAAAATAAATTATACAAAATGCCAGAAGATATACAAGCTAAAATACAAAAAACATTACAAAAGATTATAAATGAAGGCGATGGTAATTTAATTTGTATAATTTTCTAGATTAAATATGTTTAATATATTATGAAAGAGGATTAAATAAGGAACGCAAATAGTTATAAATTAATTTGTGTTCTTTATTTTTTTATTAAGTTTTAAGGAGAGTGCTATGGAATTAATAAAAATATTTATATTAAAATGTACAAAATTAGGAAATACATTTGGATTTGGATTTTGGGAAGGATTAATAATTTATAGTACTATTTTTTTTATGATTTTAATAAAATTTATAGATTTTTTTGACAAACAAAGAAAGAAAAAAAATAAATGATAGTTAAACACATATGATGTATAATTAAAAATATTAATGAAAGCATAATTTATTAAATTAATTTATGTGATTATGAAATATATTAATTGGAGGGATAAAATGAAAAAAATAGCAATTATTTTTAATGGCGGAACTATATCTATGAAAGTAGATGAAAGGATAAAAGCAGCAGTTCCTAGTTTAACTGGTGAAGAGATAATGGCCATGGTTACAGGAATAGAAAACTATGCTAAAGTAGAGTCACATAATTTTTCATCTTTACCAAGTCCACATATGACTCCAAAAATTATGTTGAATTTATCTAAATTTATAAATGCTTTGATAGATAGAGATGATATAGACGGAGTTGTAGTAACTCATGGAACAGATACTTTAGAAGAAACAGCATATCTTGTAAGTTTAACAATAAATACTCAAAAGTCTATAGTATTTACAGGTGCTATGAGAAGCAGTTCAGAATTAGGATATGATGGTCCGTCTAATTTAGCAGCATCTATATGTACAGCTACTGCAGAAGAATCAAAAGGAAGAGGGGTTCTTATATGTTTTAATGGAGAACTAAATAGTGCTACAGAAGTAACTAAAGCAAATTCTATGGCATTAAATGCTTTTAAAACTCCAAGTTTTGGACCTATAGGAATTGTAGATAATAATAAAGTTATATTTTATAGAAATGCAATGAAAGAAGATTATATACCAGTAGAAAAAATAGATAAAAAGGTTGCCATAATAAAATGTGCTGCTGGAATGGATTCAGATTTTTTAAATTATTGTATTGAATCAGGTTATGATGGTATAGTAATAGAAGCACTAGGTAGAGGTAATATACCACCAAAGATGGTTAATGGAGTTCAATCAGCAATAAAAAAAGGAATAATAATTGTTATAACTTCAAGATGTTTTGAAGGAAGAGTTTTTGATTCTTATGGATATGAAGGAGGAGGGAAACAATTAAGAGATTTAGGGGTTATATTGGGAGAAAATTTACCAAGTCAAAAGGCGAGAATAAAGTTATTAACATTATTATGTTTTAATAAAGACATTAGATATATAAAGCATAGTTTTGAAAAAGATAGATATAAATAAAATAATAAATATACATAGATTTATAAATATGAACAAAATATGAACAAAATATTGACATGAATAAAT
Organism: Clostridium tarantellae; assembly: GCF_009295725.1. Classification (GTDB taxonomy): domain Bacteria; phylum Bacillota; class Clostridia; order Clostridiales; family Clostridiaceae; genus Sarcina; species Sarcina tarantellae. The sequence continues at coordinate 22,688 of NZ_WHJC01000008.1, read as the reverse complement.
TAATAAAGTAAAGTTAATTTCATAAACATTTAAGGAGGAGCTCTTATATGGTTAAAAGTATGACTGGTTTTGGAAGAGCAACAAGTGAAGAGGGAAAAGAAAGAAGCTTTTCTTTAGAGATAAAAAGTGTAAATCATAGATACCTAGATATAAATATAAGAATGCCTAGAAGTATGATTTCTCTTGAAGAAAAAATAAGAAAAATTGTATCAGAAAGATTAAATAGAGGTAAGGTAGATATATTTATAAATTGTAAAAATTATGGAAAAGGGAATGACGTTGCCAAGTTAAATAGTGAATTTGCTGAAAGTTACATAGCTTGTTTAGAAGAATTACAACAAAAATTTGGTTTTTTAAAAAATGATTTAACTTTATCTTTAGTAGCTAAACATCCAGAGATTATAGTTGTTGAAGAAAAAGAAGAAAATTTAGAGGAAGCATGGAATGAAATTAATTTATTGCTTAAAGAAGCTTTAGACAATATGATACAAATGAGATCTATAGAGGGCGAAAAATTAGCAGAAGATATTTTGTTGAAATGTAATTTTATTGAAAGCTCAGTTAAGAGAATTGAAGAAAAATCTGATACTTTAGTTGGAATTTATAAAATTAAACTAGAAGAGAAGATAAAAGAATTATTAACTAATGTTGAAATAGATGAAAATAGAATAGCCATGGAAGTAGCTATATTTGCTGATAAAGCTACTATTGATGAAGAAATAATAAGATTAAACAGTCATATTTCACAATTAAGAGAAACTTTAACTTTAAAAGATTCAATAGGAAGAAAACTTGATTTTATTATACAAGAAATGAATAGGGAAACCAACACTATTGCATCTAAATCTACGGATATAGAAATAACTAATATAGTTATAGATATAAAAAATATTATTGAAAAAATTAGAGAGCAAATTCAAAACATGGAATAATCAGGAGGAATAATATGGGCATCAAATTAATTAATATTGGTTTTGGAAATATAGTATCTGCTAATAGATTGGTAGCTATTGTAAGTCCTGAATCAGCACCAATAAAAAGAATAATTCAAGAAGCAAGAGATAGAGGTATGCTAATTGATGCTACTTATGGAAGAAGAACAAGAGCAGTAATAATTACAGATTCAGATCATGTAATTCTTTCAGCAGTTCAACCAGAGACAGTAGCACATAGATTGTCAACTAAAGAAGAAGTTGTAGAAGAGGATGATGAATAGAATGAACAAAGGTGTATTAATAGTTATATCAGGTCCTTCGGGGGCAGGAAAAGGAACTATTTGTAAAGCCCTTTTAGAAAAAAATGAAGATATTTTCATATCAGTTTCAGCAACAACTAGAAATCCTAGAGAAGGAGAAGTTGATGGAGTAAACTATCATTTCTTAAGTAAAGAACAATTTTTAAGAAGAGTTGAAGAAGATGACTTCTTAGAGTGGGCTGAAGTTTATGGAAATTATTATGGAACTCCTAAATCTAATGTTGAAAAATTATTAGATGAAGGAAAAAATGTAATTCTTGAAATTGATATTCAAGGTGCTTTAAAGGTTAAAGAAAAAGCAAGAGAAGGAGTATTTATATTTATATTACCTCCTTCAATGGAAGAGTTAAAACAAAGAATAATAAAAAGAGGTAGTGAGACTCCTGAAAGTTTAATGACTAGATTTAAGTCAGCATATCAGGAAATAAATTACGTTTCAAAGTATAACTATGCAGTAGTTAATGATAACGTAGAAGATGCCGTTAATAAAATTGAAAGTGTATTAATAGCAGAAAAATGCAGAGTGGATAGATTAAAAGAAACAATATTAGAGTCAAAGGAGGACATTATTCATGAGCAACTCTATGATTAATCCATCAATAGTTGATTTATTAGAAAAGGTAGATAATAGATATTCATTAGTTATAATAACTTCAAAAAGAGCAAGACAAATTATAGATGGTGCTGAACAATTTGTTTCAGTAGAATCTAATAAACCATTAACAATTGCTATAAATGAAGTTAATGAAGACTTTGTTCAATATGAGCAAGTGAAAGAAGGCATAAAGTAAAATGAATAAAAAATGTGTTGTAGTAGGAGTTTCAGGGGGAATTGCTGTTTATAAAGCATTAGATGTTATAAGTAAACTAAAGAAGAAAGATATTGATGTACATGTAATAATGACTAAGTCAGCAGAAGAATTTGTAACCCCTTTATCATTTCAATCTTTAAGTCAAAACATGGTTATAACAGATATGTTTGCTGAACCTAAAGCTTGGGAAATACAACATATTTCATTAGCGCAAAAAGCTGATTTAATTTTAATTGTTCCAGCTACAGCTAATATAATAGGTAAAATAGCTAATGGAATAGCAGATGATATGTTATCAACAACTATAATGGCCACTAAAAGTCCAGTTATTTTTTGTCCAGCTATGAATACCAATATGTATGAAAATCCTATTGTTCAAAGCAATATATCTAAATTAATTAGTTATGGATATAATTTTATAGAACCAGCTAGTGGTAGATTAGCTTGTGGTGATATAGGAAAAGGTAAATTGCAAGATACAGATGTAATTGTAGATTGTGTTTTACAAAAGCTAAATGATAAAAAAGATTTAGTTGGGAAAAAAGTATTAATAACAGCAGGTCCAACTATTGTGCCTATAGATCCTGTAAGATATTTAACTAATAAATCTTCAGGTAAAATGGGATATGCTATTGCAGAAGAAGCTAGAGATAGAGGAGCAGATGTTACTCTTATAACAGGACCAACTAACTTAAAAATGCCTTATGGTGTTAAAGTTATTAGTATAACTACTAATAATGAAATGCATGAAGCAGTGTTAAAAGAATTTGAAGAAGCACATATTGTTATTAAATCAGCTGCAGTAGCTGATTATAAAAGTAAAAAATACAGTAATGAAAAAATTAAAAAAAGTAATGGTGAATTATCATTAGCATTAGAACGAGATATAGATATATTAAAAGCTTTAGGACAAAGAAAAAAAGAACAAATTTTAATAGGATTTGCTGCAGAGAGTAGCAATTTATTAGATAATGCCAAAGAAAAATTAGTAAGAAAAAATTTGGATTTTATAGTAGCTAATGATATAACTTCTCATGATACAGGATTTGCTTCAAATGAAAATAAAGTTGTTATTATAGATAAACAAGGAAAGTTTAATCATTTGGAGAAGATGTCTAAAAGAGAAGTAGCAAAAAATATATTTGATATGATAAAAGGGCGCTGATTTGCGCCTTTTTATTTCTATATAAAGGGTGATTTCCATGAATGAATTTGCTGAAGTAATAATAAATAGTGAGGCAGTTGAAATAGATAGACCTTTTACTTATAAGGTTAAAGATGACTTAAGAGATATTATAAAAATAGGACATAGAGTTTTAGTTCCTTTTGGAAATGGGAATAAAAAAGTTGAAGGCTTTGTAATTAATTTATGTGAAAGTGTTTCTAAAATTAATATTAAATATAAAAGTATAATTAAGTTATGTGATGAAGAACCATTATTAACAAATGATTCTTTTGAGATTATTAAATTTTTAAAACAAAAATATTTATGTAAGTATATAGATGCTATAAGAATAATGATACCACCTAAAATTATGAATGGAAATAAAGAAAAAACTAAAAATATAATATGTTTTAGCAAGTATATTAAGTGTTTAAATACAAATCAATTAGAAGCATTAGAAAAAATAAAAGAAGTTAGTGGTATCTTTAACAAAGCTGAGTTAACTAATAATTTTGGAATATCTACTTATATGATAAATAAATTACTTGAATTAAATTGTATTTATAGTGAAAAGGTAAAAGTAGATAGAAGTAATAAAAAAGAATTTGAAAAATATCCCCCTAAAGTATTAAATGAAGAACAAGTTAAGGCTTATGATATAATATTAGAAAGTAAAAAATCTATTTTTCTTTTAAAAGGTGTTACAGGTAGTGGAAAAACAGAGGTTTATATGAATTTAGTAAGTTATATGTTATTACTAGATAAAACCTCTTTAATTTTAGTTCCAGAGATAGCGTTAACACCCCAAATGATAGAAAGATTTAAGGGGAGATTTGGTAAAGAAGTAGCTGTGTTTCATAGTAAGCTTTCTGATGGAGAAAGATATGATGAGTGGTATAGAGTAAAAAATGGAGAGGTTAAGTTAGTTATTGGAGCTAGATCAGCAATATTTTTACCATTTGAAAATTTAGGATTAATAGTTGTTGATGAAGAACATGAAAGTAGTTATAAATCAGAAATGAATCCTAAATATAATACTATAGAAGTGTGTGAATTTATCAGTAAATTAAAAAAATGTAAAATAGTATTAGGTTCTGCTACTCCTAGTATGGAAAGTTATTATAAAAGTTTAAAAGGATATTATGAGTTAATAGAACTTAAAAATAGAGCTAATAAATTTAATCTTCCAAACATAACTATAATAGATATGAGAAACGAGCTAAAAAATAATAATAAATCTATGTTTAGTAAAGAATTATTTTTAAAAATGAAAGATAGATTAAATAAAAAAGAACAAATTATTTTATTTTTAAATAGAAGAGGTTTTTCTACTTTTGTTTCATGCAGAAGTTGTGGATATGTTTTTAAATGTGATCATTGTGATATATCCATGACATATCATAACAATGGATTTTTAGTATGTCATTATTGTGGAAAAACAAAAAGAGTAGAAAATGTTTGTCCAAAATGCAATAGTAGTTATGTTAAATATTTTGGGTTAGGTACAGAGAAGGTAGAAGAAGCGGTAAAATATTATTTTCCAAAAGCTAAAGTATTGAGAATGGATGTAGATACAACTAGAAAAAAAGATTCTCATGCAAAAATATATAATGAATTTAAAATGGGAAATGCTGATATTTTAATAGGAACTCAAATGATAGCTAAAGGATTAGATTTTGAAAATGTAACTTTAGTCGGAGTACTAGCAGCTGATACTACATTAAATCTTCCAGATTTTAAATCTAGTGAGAGAACATTTCAAATTTTAACTCAAGTAAGTGGAAGAGCAGGTAGAGGAGAAAAAGAAGGAGAAGTAATTATTCAAACTTATTCTCCAGAACATTACGGAATTATTTATGCTAAAGATAATAATTATGAAGGTTTTTTTCAAAAAGAAATTAGTATAAGAAAAATTATGGATTATCCTCCTTTTACTAAATTATTTTTGGTAACACTTACAGGTATGAACGAATATAAATTAATAAATTTTAGTAAAAAATTAAAATTGTATTTTGATAAAAATTTAAATAAATATGAAGATATACAAATTTATCCAGCTTGTTCATGTCCTATTGGTAAAATAAAAAATACATATAGGTGGCAGATATTAATAAAAGGTAATTTAAATGATATAATAACTAATGATATAAAGAAAATGGTTTATGAATATTCAAAAGATGTTTATAATGAAATAAAAGTTAGCTTAGATATAAATCCAAATAGTTTAATTTAAAGGAGGAGATTTTTTTGGCTATAAGAAGTATAAGAATAAATGAAGATGAAATTTTAAGAAAAAAATGTAGAACTGTAGATGAAATTAATAATAGAATAAAAGTGTTAATAAAAGATATGATAGATACTATGTATAATGCAAATGGAGTAGGTCTTGCAGCACCACAGGTTGGTATTTTAAAAAGAATTTTTGTTATAGATGTTCAAGATGGAAATGGTGTTAAAGTCTTTATAAATCCAGAAATAATAGAAAAAAGTGGAGAATATACTGATTATGAAGGATGCTTAAGTCTTCCAGGAATGCAAAGTGAAGTTTCAAGAGCTAAAAAGGTTAAAGTAAAGGCTTTAGATGAAAATGGGGAAGAATTTATTTTAGAAGGAGAAGACTTTTTAGCCAAGGCAATACAACACGAAAATGACCATTTAGATGGAATATTATTTACTGATTATGGAAATTAATACTAAGGAGGATTAAGAGATGAATATAGTATTTATGGGAACACCACAGTTTGCTGTTCCTTCATTAGAAGCATTAATAAAAGAGTTTGGAGTTAAAGCAGTATTTACTCAACCTGACAGACCAAAGGGAAGAGGAAAAAAATTAGCTATGTCTCCAGTTAAAGAAATGGCTTTAAAATACGATATACCAGTTTATCAACCATTAAGAATAAAAAATGAGCCAGAAACAATAGAAGAATTAAGGAAAATTAATCCAGATTTTATAATAGTAGTAGCTTTTGGTCAGATACTTCCTAAGGAAGTATTAGATATACCTAAATTTGGATGTATAAATTTACATGCTTCTCTTTTACCAAAATATAGAGGGGCAGCTCCTATAAATTGGTGTATAATAAAAGGGGAAAAGGTTACTGGAAATACAACTATGTTAATGGATGTAGGATTAGATACTGGAGATATGTTATTAAAAAATGAAGTTGAAATAACAGAAAGTATGACTGCTGGTGAATTGCACGATCAATTAATGAATACTGGTGGAGATATGTTAATAGAAACAATAAAAGGATTAGTAGAGGGTAGACTAATATCTGAAAAACAAAATAATGAAGAAAGTTGTTATGCATCAATGCTAAATAAAGAAATTGCTAAAATAGATTGGAATTTAGATGCAAAGGATATTCATAATCTAATTAGAGGATTAAATCCTTGGCCTATAGCATTAACAACCTATGATGATAAGGTTATAAAAGTTTATAATTCACATGTAGAAGATAAACAAACATCAAAAGAGCCAGGAACAATTCTTTCTTTTGATAAAGATGGAATAAGAGTTGCTACTGGAAAGGAAATATTAGTAATTGAAAAACTTCAATTACCTAATGGTAAGCCTTTATTAGTGAAACAATTTATAAATGGAAATTCACTTGATATAGGTAAAGTATTAAAATAAAAAGGATTGGAGAGAAGAATTATGTATGGTTATGGTTTTTGGTGGGATCCTACTTATTTAATATTACTTCCAGCTTTGATAATATCAGCATATGCTCAATTTAAAGTATCTAGTACATTTCATAAATATCAAAGTGTTAGAAGTTCTAATGGGTATACAGGAGCTCAGGTAGCTAGAATGCTATTAAATAGAGCTGGATTAAACAATGTAGAAATAGAGCATGTTGGGGGAAATTTAAGTGATCATTATGATCCAACTCAAAAGGTTTTAAGATTATCTTCAGATGTATATAGTGGAACATCTGTAGCTTCTATAGGTGTTGCAGCCCATGAAGTTGGGCACGCTATTCAACATAAAGAGGCTTATAAACCTTTAATAGTTAGGAATACTATTGTTCCTGTTGTTAATATTGCTTCAAGTTTTTCATGGATATTATTTTTAGCAGGAATTTTATTAGGAATGGCTAAGTTGACTACAGTAGGTATTATACTATTTTCAGCTGTTGTCTTATTTCAATTAATAACTTTACCAGTAGAGTTTAATGCCTCTTCAAGGGCTATAAAACTACTAGAGAGTGAAAATATACTTTATGGTAATGAAATAAATGGAGCTAAAAAAGTTTTAGGCGCAGCAGCACTAACTTACGTAGCAGCAACATTAATGGCAGTAGCTCAACTTTTAAGGTTAATAGCTATAAGTGATAGAAACTCAGGAGATTAGGAGTAATTATATGAACGCAAGAAAAATAATAGTTCAAATATTAGATAATGTATTTAAAAAAGGAGCATATTCTAATATAGAAATAAATAAATTTTTAAATAATAAAAATATAGATAATAAAGATAAAGGATTAATAACAGAAGTTGTCTATGGAACTATAAAATATAGAAAAACTATAGATATTATTTTAGGAAATTTTGTTTCACATATCAGTAAAATAGATGATAAAGTTATAAATATTTTAAGAAGTGCTATATATCAGATGAGATTTTTAGATAGAGTGCCATCATATGCTATAGTAAATGATGCCGTAAATTTATCTAAGCAAGTAGCACCCAAGTTATCCAAATTTGTAAATGGTGTTCTTAGAAACTATTTAAGAAATGAAGATAAAAATTATAAAAAGGGATTAAGTCAAAGAGATTCTTTAGCTTACGATTATTCATTTGAAAATTGGATGATAGACTTATTCTTTAAACAATATGGAAAAGAAAATGGAATAAAAATATTAAAAGGATTAAATAGTGTACCTAATGTTACAGTTAGAATAAATCCTTTAAAAGGGGACTATGATGAAATTTTTGAAATTTTAGTTGAAGCTGGATATGATGTGGAAGAAGGTCAAATATCTCCAGAAGCTATAGTTATTAAAAAAGGAAGTAGTATAGAGAAAAATAGTCTTTATAATAGAGGATTTATAACTGTTCAGGATGAAAGTGCCATGTTAGTAGCACCTTTATTAAATTTAGAAGATAATGATAGAGTTATGGATTTATGTAGTGCTCCTGGAACTAAAGCAACGCATTTAAGTGAGATTTTAATGAATTCAGGAGAAGTTATAGCTTGTGATATTTATGACCATAAGTTACAATTGATAAAAGAAAACATAGAAAGATTAGGTATAACAAATTTAACCACTGAATTATCAGATGCAACAAAAACTAATTCAAAATATATTAATTCTATAGATAAAATTTTATTAGATGTACCTTGCTCAGGGCTTGGTATTATAAGAAAAAAACCAGAAATAAAATGGAATAAGAAATCTAATGATTTAAATGAAATAATAAAAATACAAAAGAATATACTAAAAAATGCTTGGAATTATTTAAAATCAGGTGGAGAATTAGTTTATTCTACTTGTACATTAAATAAAAAAGAAAATGAAGAAATATTAAATTGGTTTGTTGAAAGAAATAGTGATTGTACAATAGAAAAAATATTTTTTGGAAATGCTGATAATATAATATACAATGATAATGGAAGTGTAACTATTTTACCTAATGAAAATATGGATGGCTTTTTCATAGGAAAGCTAAAGAAAAAATAGTAGGTGAGAAATTTGATTAATATTTTAGATTTATCTTTAAGTGATTTACAAGCTTGGATGAAGGAAAATAATGAAAGTGCTTTTAGAGCAAAACAAATTTTAAGTTGGATTTATAAAAATATTTTTGAATTTAAGGATATGAAAAATATTCCTAAAACTCTTCAAAATAAACTAGAAGAAAACTTTTATGTAGGTATTCCAAAGGTTATTGAATGTTTAACATCTAAAGAAGATGGTACTATGAAATTATTAGTAGCATTTAAGGATGGAAATATTGTTGAATGTGTAATCATGAGATATAAGCATGGCAATACAATTTGTATATCTACTCAAGTAGGTTGTAGAATGGGGTGTAAATTCTGTGCATCCACTTTAGAAGGAATGAAAAGAAATTTAACCAGTGGTGAAATATTAGCGCAGATTATTATTGCTCAAAAGTTATTAAATGAAAGAATTTCTAATATAGTTTTAATGGGAAGTGGTGAACCATTAGATAATTTTGATAATGTTATGAAATTTTTAGAAATAGTTAATGCTGATTATGGGTTGAATATAGGGCAAAGACATATAACATTATCTACTTGTGGAATAGTTCCTAAAATTTATGAAATGGCAGATAAAGAAATGCAAGTAACATTAGCTATATCTTTACATGCGGTATCAGATGAAAAAAGGAAACAAATTATGCCTATAGCTAATAAATATTCAATAAAAGAAATTTTAGAAGCTTGTGAATATTATATACAAAAAACAAAACGAAGAGTTACTTTTGAATATTCATTAGTTAGTGATGTAAATGATACTTTAGAAGATGCTAAAAGTTTAGGAGCATTGCTTAAAAGAATGTTATGTCACGTTAATCTAATACCAGTAAATGAAATAAAAGAAAATTCATTTAAAAAATCTTCTAAAAAAGATATAGATAAATTTTTAAAAACAATTAATACATATGGTATAGAGGCTACTATAAGGAGAGAAATGGGTTCAGATATAAATGCAGCTTGTGGTCAATTAAGAAGAAGTTATATTAAATCACAAGACAGTAGCCTATAGGGGGAATAAGAAATGGTAGGTTTTTTTACAGACAAAGGAAATATTAGAGAGCTAAATGAAGATTATTTAGCATATTCATTAGAAGATGAATATGAATTATATGTAATTGCAGATGGTATGGGAGGTCATAATGCTGGAGAAGTAGCTAGTAAGTTTGCTGTTGAAGGGGTTATAGCCTTTATTAAAGAAAATTATGGTATAATACCAGTGGAAAATCTATTAAAAGAATCTTTAATAGATGTAAATACAAAAATTTACAATATGTCTTTAGAAAGAAAAACATTATCTGGGATGGGGACTACAATAGCAACAATTTTGGTTCATAAAGATTTCGTACAGATTGCCAATGTAGGCGATAGTTGTTGTTTTGGAATGACTAATACTAAAATTGAAAAGCTAACTAAAGATCATTCTTTAGTACAAGAATTACTAGATAGTGGATGTATTACTTCAGAAGAAGCTAAAAACCATCCAAGAAAAAATATTATAACTAGAGCTATAGGTACTAATAAAAATGTAGATGTAGATATATTTAATTTCAATAGACAAGATTATGATTTATTTCTTTTATGTACAGATGGATTAACTAATGATGTGGAAGAAACTGAAATATGGAGTGAATATAAGCAACAAAAAAACTTAAATATAGCTTGTGAAAATTTAGTTAAGTTAGTTAAATCAAGAGGTGGTAAAGATAACATAACAGTTCTGGTTTTTGGAGGAGAGAATTGAAATGATAGGAAGGTTATTAGGAGAGAGATATGAAATACTTGAGGTTGTAGGCGAAGGTGGAATGTCTTTTGTTTATAAAGCTCTAGATAAAAAATTAAATAGATTTGTAGCAGTAAAAATATTAAAGGATAATTTTAAGAATAATGAAGAAATAGTTAATAAATTTAAAAGAGAAGCCACATCTATAGCCACTTTATCTAATGCTAATATAGTAAATGTATTAGATGTTGGAACTCAAGATGATAAGCATTATATTGTAATGGAATATGTGCAGGGAAAGACATTAAAAGATATAATTGTAGAAAGAGGAAAAATGCCTTATGAGGTAGCACTAAGCATAGCAACCAAGGTGGCAAAAGCTCTAGAATGCGCTCATAAAAGTGGAATAATTCATAGGGATGTTAAGCCACAAAATATATTGGTTACAGAAGAAGGTGTTGTAAAGGTTGCTGATTTTGGCATAGCAAAATCCATGGATGCCTCTACAATAGCACATACTAATAGTGTTTTAGGGTCAGCACATTATTTTTCACCAGAACAAGCAAAAGGAAGTTTTGTAGATTATAGAACAGATTTATATTCTTTAGGAGTTGTTTTATATGAAATGGTAACAGGAGTAGTTCCTTTTGATGGGGATTCACCCGTTTCAGTTGCAATAAAACATATACAGGAAGATGCTGTACCGGCTAAAGATCTAAATAGTAGTATTCCTGATAGTTTGAATTATTTAATAATGAAGGCAATTTCAAAAGATCCTATAGATAGATATCAAACTGCTAAAGATATTATAACTGATTTAGAAAAAATTAAACTTAATCCTAATACGACGTTAGGTAATAAAGTAGTTGAAGAAGAACAATTTACAAGGGTTATGTCTCCTGTTAATATAGAAGAGTTGAAAGCTCAGGAAAAGAAAAATATAGATAATGAATTAGAAGATATAGATGAATTTGAAGAGTTTGATGATGAGGATGAAGAAGATGATGATATTGATAATAAGTCAATTGAATCAAAAAATAAAAAGCCTGTAAAATCTAATAAAAATATATTAATTTGGTCTATAGTAGCAATAGCGGTAATAGTATTAGGTGCTTTTGCAGGTTTTAAATTTACTCAAAATTTTCAAAAGGATGAAGCAGATATAGTAGTTCCTAACTTAGTATCTTTAAAAAGTGATGAAGCAAAGAATAAGCTTGAAGAACTAGGACTTGTTTATAAAGAAGTTTTACAGGAAAATGAAGCTGAAAAAGATACAGTTATAGATAGTACTCCTAAAGCAGGAGCTAAAGTGAAAAAAGGTTCTATGGTAACAGTTTTAGTAAGTAGTGGTGAAGAAAAAACTAAAGTTCCAAGTTTGGTAGGAATGTCATTATCAGATGCTAAGAGTACTTTAAATGATTTGGGATTAAAACTTGGAGATGTTAATTATGAGTATAGCGATTCAGTGGATAAAGATGTGATAATGAAACAAAGTCCAACTGTGGGAGATGAAGTAACTAAAGATATGAAAATAAAATTAGTTATTAGTAAAGGTAAAAAAATACAAACTATTAAAGTTCCAAATTTATTAGGAATGTTATTATCAGATGCTAAGAGTACTTTAAGTAATTTAGGATTACAACTTGGAAATGTAAGTTATGAATATAGTGATTCTGTTGAAAAAGATGCTGTTATAAAACAAAATGTAACAGTAGGTGATGAAGTTCCTAAAGATTCAAAAGTAAGTGTAGTTGTTAGTAAAGGTAAAGAAGTAAAAACTGCTAAAGTACCAAATTTAACAGGATTAACAGTAGAAGAAGCTACAAATAAGCTTAATAGTTTAGGATTTAAAATTAATGCACAAAAAGGTGATAAAGCTAAAGATGAAGCTTCATCAGGAAAGATATTCAAACAAGAGTTTGGAGAAGGTTATGAGGTTAAACAAGGAACATCTATAACCGTTTATTATTATGATAATTATAAATCAAATCAAGGAAATACAGGTTCTCCAGATGAAGGTAACCAAGGAGGTGACCAAGATGGTAATCAAGATGGTAATCAAGATGGTAATCAAGATGGTAACCAAGGAGGTAACCAAGATGGTAACCAAGGAGAAGGTAGAAATCAAAATGCATCTAAACTATCTATTAAACCATCAACTAGAACAGTAAAGAAAAAATAAATAAAAATATTATTATATTAATAATAAAAGTATAATTTGGTCATTAATATAAATATATTAATGTATAAAGAAGCTTAATGTATTATAAATACTTAAGCTTCTTGCATTTTATAGTGAATTTTGTTTATTATAAATATATAAGATAAACTTATGGAGGGATTATGGAAGGAATTATAATTAAAGGAATTGGAGGATTCTATTACATAAAAACTGATGAAGGCTTAATTGAATGTAAAGCTAGAGGAAAATTTAGATTTGAAGCTCTTAAGCCTATGGTAGGTGATAGGGTAGAAATAAAAGTAGAGAAAGATAAAGGCGTTATAGAAAAAATATTTAAAAGAACTTCTGAGTTAATTAGACCAACAGTAGCAAATGTAACTCAAGCCTTTGTAGTTTTTGCAATTAAAAATCCAGATATAAATTTTGATTTGTTAAATAGATTTTTAGCATTATGTGAATATAATGATATAAAAGCTATTGTTTGTTTAAATAAAGAAGATTTATGTAGCCAAGAAGAAAAGAATGAAATAAAATCAATTATTAATGATATTGGTTATGAAGTTCTTTTTATAAATGCTAAGGGGAAAAAAGGTATTGATGAATTGGAAAAAAGATTAAAGGGCAATATAACTGTTTTATGTGGTCCTTCAGGAGCTGGTAAATCTACTTTATTAAATGCACTTATAAATAGGGAACATATGGCTACTGGAAATGTAAGTGAGAAAATAGGAAGAGGAAAACATACTACAAGACATAGTGAACTTATAGAAATTGAAGAGGGATATTTAGTTGATACTCCAGGTTTTTCAACTTTAGATATAAGTTTTATGGAAAAAGATAAATTAAAATATTGTTTTCCTGAATTTGATGAATATAATGGTAAATGTAAATTTAATGGTTGTAATCATTATAAAGAACCAGGGTGTTCAGTTAAAGAAAATGTAGAAAAAGGAAATATTAATAAGCTAAGATATGAATTTTATATAAAAACATTAGAAGAAATATTAAGTGGGAGGAATAATAAATGGTAAAGATAGCACCATCAATATTATCAGCAGATTTTAGTAGATTAGGAGAACATGTTAAAAGAGTAGAGGAGGCAGGCGCAGAATTTTTACATATAGACGTTATGGATGGAGCTTTTGTTCCTAATATAAGCTTTGGTTTTCCAATAATTAAAGCATTAAGAGATAAATGTAATATGGTATTTGATGTTCATTTAATGATTGAAAATCCTTCAAAATATATAGATGAATTTGTAAATTGTGGTTCAGACATAATAACAGTTCATTATGAGGCAGATAAGCATATTGATAGAACTATATCATATATAAAAAGTAAAGGCATAAAGGCAGCAGTGTCATTAAATCCAGGAACACCTACTATAGTATTAAAAAATATAATTGGCAAGTTAGATATGGTACTTATAATGTCTGTTAATCCAGGTTTTGGAGGCCAAAGCTTTATACCATATTCATTAGAAAAGATAAAAGAAATAAAAGCAATGGCAATTGAAGCTGGTAACCCAAATATATTAATTGAAGTAGATGGTGGAGTTGATTGTAATAATGCAAAAGAAATAGTAGAAGCAGGAGCAAATGTATTAGTTGCTGGTTCAGCTGTATTTAAAGGTGATAAAATAGAAGAGAATATAGAGATTTTAAGAAAGTCTATTTAAAGATATGAATATAGCTATTATATCTGGTGGTAAAAGACCCAAAAAATCACTTTTAAATGAAATAGTTAGAAAGAGTAATTGTATTATTGCAGCAGACAAAGGAATAGAATGTTTAATAGATGAAGGTATAACCCCTGATTACATTTTAGGAGACTTTGATTCGGTTAATATAGAGTATTTAGAAAAATTAGAAAAATTAGAAAATTATGAAATGATAAAATATAATGTAGAAAAGGATAATACTGATTCAGAAATAGCAGTTAATAAAGCTATAGAACTAGGTGCTAATGTGATATACATGTTAGGTTTTACAGGTACAAGAATTGATCATGTACTTGCTAATATAGGTTTATTAAATAAATGCTTAGAAAATAATATAGAGGCTTATATAATAGATGAGAATAATAAGATTTTCTTAACTGATGTTCCAAGAATATTATTAGGTAATCCAGGAGAAACAGTATCTTTTCAAGCTTTTGGAGAAAATGTAAATAATTTTAGTATACATAAAGCAAAATATGAACTAGAAGGACATAATTTAAAATTTGGGGATGCATTATGTGTGTCTAATGAATTTGTAACTAATGAAATTGGCATTTCTTTTGATAAAGGAAAAGTTTTAATAATATATTCTAGAGATTAAGCACAATTTACTTAATTTAAGCATAATATATATAACAGAGTAATTTATTTAAAAGAAGGTTAGGATGAAAATAGTTGCCATTAAACTGCCAAAGTGTTTATCAAAAATCTTAAGGATTTTTAAAAGACCAAAAAAATAAAATACATAATGGTCTAAAAAGAAAGAGTATGTAAATTAATACATACTCTTTTTTCTATAAAATTAAAAAATGCAATTGATTAACAATTGCATTTTTGTCAAAGATTACTATATAGCTCTTTGAACTTTACCAGATCTTAAGCATCTTGTACAAACATGAACAGTTTTTGGTGTTCCTTTAACGATAGCCTTAACTTTTTTTATGTTTGGAGCCCAAGTTCTATTTGATTGTCTGTGTGAGTGGCTGTATTGCTTTCCGCTTACAACACCTTTATCACAGATTTCACATCTTCTTGACATAAAAACACCTCCTTACAAATGAAGATAAATCTTCAATAGGACGTTAATATTCTAACATAACATATATAAAATATGCAAGTAAAAAATAAAATAATTAATTAAAAAGATAGAAGTATTAGTATATAATTCTTGAATAATCAAACTATTTAATATAGAATATAGTATATGGAATAGTTGAGGAGGAATCATCATGATTGGATATTCAAATGAACATGGCAACGTAGCTTATGCTGATGATGTTTTATCAAAAATTATAGGATTATCAACTATGGAATGTTATGGTGTAGTTGGTATGGTTTCTAAAAATGCTACAGAAGGTTTTTGGGAATTAATGAGAGTTGAAAATTTAGCTAAAGGCGTAAAGATAGATTATAAGGATGATAAATTAGTAATAGAACTTTTCGTAATGGTTGAGTATGGAACAAAAATTTCTGTAATAGCAAATAATATAATTCAAAAAGTAAAATATAATGTTGAAAATTATACTGGATTAAAGGTATCATCTATTACAGTAAATGTTCAAGCGGTTAGAGTCTAGGAGGTAAATATAATGAAATTCAACAAAATAAATGGAGAACATTTGTATTTCATGGTGAGCAATGCTGCTATTAAACTTGAAAATCAAAGTGAGTTTGTTAACTCTTTAAATGTTTTCCCGGTTCCAGACGGAGATACAGGAACTAATATGTCTATGACATTTAGAGCAGCTGTAAAAGAGATAGAGGGATTAAATAACACTAATATAGCAGAAGTTTCTAAGAAGTTAGCAAAAGGTGCTTTAATGGGGGCAAGAGGAAATTCAGGTGTAATATTATCACAAATATTAAGAGGAATTTCAAAAGGCTTAGAAGGAAAAGAAGAAGTATCAGCTAGTGAATTTGCTTATGCTTTATTAGAAGGAAGTAAAGCTGCTTATAAAGCTGTAATGAGACCAACAGAAGGAACTATTTTAACAATTATAAGAGCGGCAGGAGAGGCAGCTACAAATGTTACAATTGAGGATATAACAGAATTGATGGCATTTGTTTGCAAAGAAAGTAAAGTAATGTTAGATAAAACTCCTGAAATGCTACCTGCATTAAAAAAGGCAAGAGTTGTTGATTCTGGGGGAATGGGATTATTAATAATTCTTCAAGGTATGGAAGAAGCTTTAAGAAATAATTTGAAAATTGAATCTTCTTCAGCTTCAATAGGAAAAGTAGTTAATTCTCAAAATTCTGCTACAACTAATATTGAAGATATAATGTTTGGATATTGTACGGAGTTTATTATTTTAGGAGATGCAAAAAAAGCAAATGATTTTAAAGATCAAATAGAATCATTAGGAGATTCTCTTATAGTAGTTGGATATGATGATGTTATAAAAGTTCATATTCACACTAATAATCCAGGTAAAGTTTTATCATATGCTGTTAAATTAGGAGAACTTTCTAAAATAAAAATTGATAATATGAGAGAAGAACATAGAGAAATGCTAGCAGAAGGGTATTATAATAATTCTGCAGATGAAGAAATTATAACAACTGAAGATGTAGTAGAAATGAAAAAATATGCATTTATTTCAGTTGCTATGGGTGAAGGTATTAAGAATATTTTTAAGGATTTAGGTGTAGATTATGTTATAGAAGGTGGTCAAACCATGAATCCTAGCACTCAAGATATAATTGAAGCAATTGATAAATTAAATGCTGAGCACATATTTATTTTACCAAATAACAAGAACATAATTATGGCAGCTAATCAAGCAGCAGAAATATCTAAAAAGGATATTAGAGTAATACCTACTACAACAATTCCACAAGGAATTACTTGCATAACTATGTTTAGTCCAGAATCTGATGTAGATAATAATGAAGAAGAACTTAAAGAAATAATGAAAATGGTTAAAACATCTTCTGTTACTTATGCTGTTAGAGATACAGAAGTAGATGGAAAAGAAATCAAAGAAGGAAATATTTTAGGATTAGTTGAAGGCAAAATAAAAGAAGTTGGAAAAAATCCTTATGAAGTAGCGATAACTCTTTTAGATACTTTAGTAGATGATGAATCAGAACTTATTACTTTATTTTATGGAAAAGATAGTAATAAAGAAGAGGTTGATGAATTAGTTAGTAAAATAGAAGAAAAATATAGTGACTTAGATGTTCAATGCTACAATGGAGAGCAGCCATTATATTATTTCATAATGTCAGTGGAATAAAAGCGACTTTGTCGCTTTTTTTCTTATTTAAATGGAGGTCATTTTATGAATATATATGCTGATATATGTTGTATAAATGGAGTTGGTCCAAAATTAAAAGAGAAATTAAATAAAAGTGGAATATATAATTTATTAGATTTACTTTTATATTTTCCAAGAGAGTATGAATATATAAATAATAATATAGACATAAAAGAAAATTTTAAAGAAGAAAAAGCAGTTTTAAAATGTAAAGTAGAAGAGTATGGTAGTATTACTAAAACAAAAAATGGAAAAAGTTTAATTACAATTAAATTTTCATATAATGGAATAGAAATAATTGGAAAATGGTTTAATCAACCTTATATTAAAAAAAATTTAAAATTAAATAAAGAATATGACTTAGTAGGTAAGTTTAAAAAGATAGGTAATATGCTAGAAGTTATAAACCCATTGATAGATTGCAAAGGAGCTAAAAATAGTGAAATAATTCCTATATATTCTTTAAAAAATGATTTGAATAATAAAATATTAGTTAAATTGGTGAATTCTATATTAAATGGCATTACTATAACAGAAAATTTACCTAACGATATTATTGAAAAATATAAATTAAATTCATTAGATGAATCTTTGCGAAATATACATTTTCCAAAAAATAAGATATCCCTTGAAAAAGCTATTAATAGATTAAAATTTCAAGAATTATTTACTTATTCTTTAAAGCTTTTGATGATGAAGTTTCATTTAAAAAATTCATCAAATGGAATTAATTTTAAAATGAGTGAAAAGTTAATTGAACTAAAAGAGAGTTTGCCATATACTTTAACAACAGCACAATCAAGAACAGTAAGAGAAATTCTTATAGATCAGAAAAAAACTATATCTATGAATAGATTAGTTCAAGGAGATGTAGGTTCAGGAAAAACTATGGTAGCTTTAATAGCAATGTTTAATGTTTATATGAATGGTTATCAAACAGCTTTAATGGTACCTACAGAAATACTTGCTAATCAGCATTATTTTGAAGCAAAAAAAATATTTAGTAATTTTAATGTAGATATTGAATTATTAACAGGTAGTACTAAAAATAGCGAAAAAAAAAGAATAAAAGAAAAGATTGAAACAGGAGAGCCTATTTTGGTAATAGGTACTCATACTCTTATACAAGATGATGTTAATTTTGTAAATTTAGGATTAGTAGTTACAGATGAACAGCATAGATTTGGTGTTGAACAAAGAAGTAAGTTTATAAATAAAAATAAATTAGCAGATGTATTAGTTATGACAGCAACACCTATACCTAGAACTTTATCTTTATATATGTATAGTGATTTAGATATTTCGATAATAGATGAATTACCACCAGGAAGAAAACCAATAAAAACTTTATTAGTAGAGCAAAATAATAGAATGAAAGCTTATAAATTTGCATATTCAGAAGTTAAAAAAGGAAGACAGGTTTATATAGTGTCTCCTTTAATAGAAGAAAATGAAAAATTAAACCTTAAAGCTGTGGAAGTGCTTTATAAAGAATTAAAAGAGGATATTTTTAAAGATATTAAAGTTGAAATATTACATGGAAAAATGAATGCAGTTGAAAAAGATAATATTATTAATAGCTTTAAAAATAATGAAGTTAAGGTTATAATATCTACGACAGTAATAGAAGTTGGAGTTAATGTTCCTAATGCCTCTGTTATGATAATTGAAAATGCAGAAAGATTTGGATTAGCACAATTGCATCAATTAAGAGGTAGAGTTGGTAGAGGGAAATATGAATCAACTTGTATACTTATTGCCCATGTTAAAAATGAAGTTACTAAGAAAAGAATGAACATAATGACAAAAAGTAACAATGGTTTTTATATTGCTGAGCAAGATTTAAAACTTAGAGGAGCAGGAGAAATGTTTGGTATGAAGCAACATGGTGAATTAGGTTTTTTATTAGCTGATATTGTAAATGATATAAATATATTAAAATGTGCTAATGCAGAGGCTAGACATATATTAAGTGAAAAAAATAATATAGAAAACATTAAATTATGCAATGAAATTTTGAAAAATTTAGAAAGAACAACCACTTATATATGCTTCAATTGACAATAATTGTATAATTGTAGCTAGTGTGGTAAAATATTATTATTTAATCTAAGGAGGAAATAAAGATGAGAATAATTTCAGGAAGAGCAAAAGGTAGAAAGATACTTTCACCACCAACCTATGATACTAGACCAACTTTAGATAGAATAAAAGAGTCTATATTTAGTATGATACAAGGATATATACCAGATGCAGTTTCTATAGATGTATTTGCAGGTACTGGAAGTTTAGGGTTAGAGGCTGCAAGTAGAGGTGCTAAGGAAGTATATTTAGTAGATAAAAGTCCAATAACATTTCCAGTTTTAAAAGAAAACATAGATAATTTAGGATTTAATGATTGTTGTTATGCTTTAAATACAGATGCATATTCCGCATTAAGAAATTTAGCTTCAAGAGGAAAAGTATTTGATTTAATTTTTATAGATCCACCCTATTTAAAAAATTTAATACCAGAAGCTATGGAAATAATTGATAATAATTCAATGCTTCAAGCAGATGGATTAATTGTAACTAAGATTGATAGTAGTGAAGAAATATTTGAAGGAACTAAAAATATTAAGTTATGTAGAGAAAAAAAATATGGGAATACCACTGTTTGCTTTTATAAAATAGAGGAGGAATAAAATGAGGATAGCTGTTTATCCAGGTAGTTTTGATCCCATTACCAATGGTCATGTTAATATAATTGAAAGATCAAGTAAATTATTTGATAAAGTTATAATTGCTGTTTTAATAAATATAGATAAAAAAGGTTTATTCCAAATTGATGAAAGAGTAGAAATTATTAAAAAAGTTGTGGAGTGTTATTCAAATGTAGAAGTTAAATGTTTTAATGGATTATTAATAGACTTTATGCATAGAGAAGAAGCAAATATTTTAATAAAGGGATTAAGAACTGTTACTGATTTTGAATATGAGGTTCCTATGGCACTTATAAATAATGAGTTAGATAAAAATATAGAAACATTATTTATGTTAAGTGATCCAACGTACTCTTATATAAGTTCATCAGCTATTAAACAAATTGCTAAATTTGGTGGGTGTGTGGATAAATTTATACCAAAGCAAATATTAGAAATTTTTAATTATAAAATAAAAGGATATTAGGGGGGGGTAATCATTAATGAGGCAAGAAGCTCAAATAATGCAATTATTAGATTATCTTAGGGATATGGTTGAGGAAGCTTCTAAAGTTCCCATAACAGGTAAGGTTGTAGTTGATAGAAAAGAAATGCTAGAAACTATTGATCAAGTTGTTAATTATTTACCAGATGAAATAAAAAAGGCACAATGGTTACTTACAGAAAAAGATAGAATTCTGCAAGAAGCAAAAAAAGAAAATGAAAGTGTTAGATTAGAAACTATAGAATTAATGAAAAAAAGAATAGAAAATCATAATATTGTAAAAGAAGCAGAAATAAGAGCACAAGAAATAATAGCTCTTGCTCATAGACAAGCAAAATCTATTAGACTTGGCTCAAGAGAATATGCAGATGAAGTTTTATCACAATTACAAAAAGAGATAGATTCAAAAACTAATGAATTTTTAATGCATATGAAAAATAATATGGAAACATTTGCTTTAAATCTTAGTGATGACATTAATAAAACTTCAAATAGTATTAGAGAAAATATAAAAGAATTAAGAGATAAAAAGTAATTTGTATAGGATTAAAGTAATTAAACTTATAAGGAGCAATATTAAAATAGGATTTATATATAATAAAGTTGCTCCGGAGACTGATAATGTAGCTATACTATCTTTTAATAATATATAAGAAAAAAACATAATTATAATTGCGATTAATCCTTGTAAAAATTTAAATGAGAAATATTTTAATATAGATATATTTTCATTTTGAAAAAATGAACTTGTTTGAGCTAATATTGATAAGCCACCAAATGAAGATAAAAAAGCAAGTAAACATAATTTAGTTAATAAGCTTAGATTACTACTACTAATAATATTACAGCCATTAGTAAGTTCTATGCTACCTAAAAATATACCGCTGATTAAATCAAGAGGTATGTTAAGTTTTTCACAAAAAGAGTATATTAAAGTATCTGTAAATAATAAATTTTTAAACATACTTATTATTACTGAAAAAATAATAACATATCCACATAAAATTAAAATATTATTTATAGAATCTTGTATTGATGTGCTTATAATACTTCCTATATTTTTTTTCCTATAAGAATTTTTATAAGTAGTATTAATTTTATTAATAAGAGGAGTCTTAGGCTCTTCTTTTTTAAATGTTATTATAGATATTATTATAATAGAAGTATAACAAGGAATTAATAATAAATAGCCTAAATAAACATTTCCAAGCATAGAAGTTCCTACAGCACCAATTAAAAAAAGAGGACCAGCATTAGAGGCTATATTTAATAATCTAGAAAATTCATTATATGAAATTAAATTGCTTTTATATAAATCTGTAGAATATTTAGCTCCCATTGGATAACCACATAAAAAACTAGCTATTAACGGGAAACAGCAATTATAGCTTAATCCTAAGGGTTTACAAATTATTGGACCTAAAACACTAGAATACATTTTTAATCCATCTAAAGAAATTATCATATTACATATAACCATAAAAGGAAACATTGTTGGTAATATGGATTTTGCAAATAAAAGAGCTCCATTTAGTGAAGCACTAATACAAGACTTTGGATAAATTATAAAATAAATTATGATTAATGTAAGTAATATACAAATTAAATTATTTATTTTTAAATTTAATAATTTAATTAATAGTATAGTTAATAT
>NZ_WHJC01000007.1 GCF_009295725.1 Clostridium tarantellae | reverse complement strand
CAAATTTTCTTTTCAGTAAATAACTAAAATTATTGAAAAAATACATCTAAAGAATTTAAAACTCTAGATATTGGATTGAAAATACTAGCTTCTTTATTTCCACCACAATATAATCCTACAGCTTCATTTGAAGAAAAAGTTACTGCTAGACTACCAGAATCACCAGATTTACACATAGGAGTACTAATGATTTGATCCTTAAATGAATAGTATCTTCCTTTTTGTAATTCTAATCTTACAGTAGCATTTATATCTGTTATAGTTCCTTTAGTATATCCAGTTGCAGCACCAACTTTTTGTATTTTTGTATTCAATTCAGGTTTGTAAATATACCCTTTAACTTGCCCAATTTTAGGAATTAAATTAGAAAATTTTATATTTGGAAATATTTCTGCAATGGCAGCATCTATAAAATTACCAAAATCAAATTTATAGTTATTATTAGAATTACTATCAGCTAATAAAACTGTGCTTTTAAATAGTTTACCAGCTAAATTAGGAGAACTATTTCCTAAAAAGTTACGAGGAGGTTGTAAAATCTCGGTACCTTTTCTTAATTGATTTAAATTAGCTATTACGTGATTATTACTTAAAATACAAGGTTTACCTTTTTCACGAGTATATACTATACAACCTAAAGTTCCAACTCCTTTACCGCCTACAGCACCTATGGAGTAACCAGGTGTAAGGGGACGTTTACGCCTGGATAATTTAAAGGTGAAAAATTTATTTGTTAGATATGGTGAAAGTTGCATTTTTAATGTTCCAGTTTCAACAACATCTGTTTTAATACCAAAAAAATCTTTAGGAATTATATCATGATTATATAGTTGATTTAAAGGAGTTTTTTTTGATACTAAAATACGTAAACTAGGCATATTTGAATTTATATTTTTAGTTGTTTTGTAACCTAAAGCTATACCTATTACATTTTTTTTATTTGAAAATAGATTATAATAATTATTTATAACATCAATTATTGAGTTTTCTAATAAATAAGACATTACAATTCCTCCCTAAATAATTAAGTTTTTTAAAATTTCCAAGTATACAGTTAATATTGTGTAAAAAATACTAAAATAGAATATAAAGTAAATTGGTTTTTTGATATTATATTTTATGTGCAAAACAATAATTTGGAACTAAATACTTTCAATTGAAAAATTTGTACTAAAATGTTAATTAGAGTAAAATTGAATTAGAAGAGTAGTGAAAGTTATATTAATAAAATTATAGAAGTAGTGAAAATAAATTTTATACATATTAAATTTGGGGGGAGGGGTTAATTTGAAAGTTAAATTAATAGTTTTAATATTAGCTGTTACAATTTTTAGTGTAATAATACATAGTAATAAAAACAATATACAAGTTTATTGTGAAAACAAAAGTAAAACTTTTCAAATTCGGTTTATTGATTTAAAGGATTCTCAAATAGAATTAGATAAAAAATTATTTAATTCTTATTCAATATCATATATTAGATTTGATGGAGAAAGTTATGAAGATATTTGCTTAGATTTAATTAAAACAAAAATACCTAACGTATATAATTTAGATTTTAATAATTTATATAAATATAATAATGAAATTAATGGAGTAATAAAGGAAAAAAAAAATTATGATGACTATAATGAGATTAAAGAAATACCTATTTATAATGTTATAAATACATAAAGAGTATATAGTCAACATTAATAAATCAAATAGATATTCTAAATAAATGTAAGATTAATGAAAATTAGGTTTTACTTTCATTAATAGAAAAAATAGGTATAATATTTATTGTGCTTTTTATTCTTTACAACATGGAGGTTACATGAATTTTAATATTAAATTAAGATATATACTTATATTATGCATCAGTATTCAATTTTGTACAGCTTCTATTAAAGTTAGAGCTGCAGATAATACTTTAAAATTTAATAATATTACTATTGAAGATGGGTTATCTCAATCTAATGTGGAATGTATTTTTCAAGATAGTAGAGGATATATATGGATTGGTACCGGTGATGGGTTAAATAGATACAATGGTTATGATTTTAAGGTTTATAGATATGAAGAAAATATATCAAATAGTATAGCAGGAAGTAGTATTAGGGATATCACTGAAGATTGTGAAGGTAACATATGGGTTGGCACTACTAGTGGATTAAGCAAGATAAATGTTTCAACTAATGAAATAAAAAATTATATAAATAGTAATATATGTGACATTTTAGTTAATAAAAAAGGGAGTATATTAGTAGCTACTTTAGATGGATTAAATATTTATGACAAAGAATCAGATTCTTTTAAAAAAATATTTGATAAAGATAGTAATATTTTAAGTGGACAAATAATTTATTCGTTATGTGAAGATGAATTGGGAAATTATTGGATTGCCACTAATAAAGGATTAGATAAAATAAATTACGAAAAAGATGAAATTAAGGAATTTAAATTTACAGAAGAAAATTTAAATTATATAAAAGATAATTTTATATATAAAGTTATATCAGATGGCAAAGGGAATATTTGGATTGCAAACTTTAATTCTGGTCTTAATAAAATTAATATTAATACCAATGAAGTTACAACATATAATCATAAAGAAAATGATGAAAATTCTTTACCAGGAAATTATGTGAAAAGCGTATTAGTTGATTCTTCAGGACAGATATGGGTAGGGACAAATAAAGGATTAGCAAAATATCTTCAAGATGAAGAAAAGTTTATTACATATAAATCTAAAGCATATGATAATGAAAGTTTGGTTAATAATAATATATCATATTTGATGGAAGATAAATCAGGATTAATTTGGGTTGGGACTGCTAGAGGTGTAAGTATAGTTAATTCTCATAGCAATATTCTTCATTATAAAAATAATCCATTAAATATTAATTCTTTAAGTGATAATATGATAAAAGGAATTTATGAAGATACTGAAGGTTTTGTTTGGATAGCTACAGATCAACATGGGTTAAATATTTTAGATAGAAATAATGAAAAGTTTTATAAAATTTCTAAAGGTAAAGATATTTATAGTTTAAATAGCAATAGAATAAACAATATTATAGGCATTGGTGATGAAATTTGGATAGGTACTGATGCTGGGGTTAATATGATAAATAAAAAAACTAAAATTGTAAAAAAATATACTAAAGAAGAAGGATTATCTAGTAATTTAATTCAATGTATGTTTATTGACAGTAAAGGTGAAGTTTGGATTGGAAGTAATGAGGGTATAAATATTTTAAATAGAGAAACAGGAGAAATTAAAGACATTAATTATATTTTTGAAGTAAATAATATAACTAACTTATTAATTTCTAATATATATGAAGATAGAGATGGAGTTTATTGGGTTGGTGGACAAGTAGATAATGGGTTAATAAGATTAGACATGAATTCTAAAACTATTAAAAATTATAAACAAGAAGGAGATAATGAAAAAAGTTTAAGTTTTAATTCAATAAATGATATAAAAGAAGATTCAAAGGGGAATTTGTGGATCGCTACTCCTTATGGGTTAAATAAATTTGATAAAAGCAAAGAAAGCTTTACTAGATATACTAAAAAAGAAGGAATGGCTAATAACCATATTTACTCTATTTTAATTGATGAACAAGATAATCCATGGGTTAGTACTAACAATGGAATATCAAAATTAAATATAAAAAATAATTTATTTAAAAATTATAACGTAACAGATGGTTTACAAAGTAATGAATTTAATAAAAGTTCTTCTTTTAAAAACAGTAAAGGAGATATGTTTTTTGGTGGTATAAATGGGTTAAATATTTTTAATCCAGAAAGTTTAACTAAGGTTCAATATTTGCCTAAAGTTGTGTTTGATGAGTTTGATGTTAAAGGCAAAAAGTATGCTAATATTGATGGATTAAGATTTAAGAGCAATGAAAATTTAATAAGTATAAAGTTTTTTGTTCCTGATTATAAAGAAAATGAAAAAGCACAATATTATTGTAAATTAGATGGTGTAGATGATAATTGGTATGAAGTTGAAGGCAATAGTGTAAATTATGCTAATTTAAGACCAGGAAAATATACTTTTAGAGTTAAAGCTAGAAATTTTAATGGAACTATGAGCGAGGAAAGTATAGTTAATTTTACAGTAGAACCACCATTTTTTCTTTCTAAAGAAGCGTTAGTAATTTACATATTAGCAGGGCTTATAGTACTTTATAATAATCGTAGAAAAATGAAAAAATTAGATGCTATGGTGGCTGAAAAAACTAAAGAATTAAGTGAAGAAATGAATACAAATGAAAAATTATTAAATAAGATTATAGAATTAGAAAGAAGAAAAAATACACATTTTATTAATTTATCTCATGAATTAAGAACTCCCTTAAATGTTATTAATTCAACAGAGCAGCTTATTTATGAATTAAATAAAAGTAATTTGGGAATTGGAAAAGATAAATTAAATTATTATATAAAAATAATGAAAAAAAATACAGATAGATTATTAGCTTTAATTAATAATCTTATAGACGTTTCAAAAATTCAATATGGAAATTACCCATTAAATTTCAAAGAGGTAGATATAGTTTATTTAGTTGAAGAAACTGCTTTATCTCTTAAAGATTATGTGCAAGGAAAAGGTATTGAGTTGATAATTGATCCTCAAGTAGAGGAGCTAGTTATAGAGTGTGATAGCCATGAAATTGAGAGATGTATAGTTAATTTAATTAGCAATGCAGCAAAATTTACTCCTATAGGAGGGAATATTGAAGTAGGAATTATGGATTTAGGGCCAGAGGTTATGATAAATGTTAAAGATACAGGTATAGGTATAGATCCTAAGGATCATGAGCTTATTTTTGATAGATTTAATCAAGTGGTAGATCCTAATTCAGAAGTTAGAAGAGGAAGTGGATTAGGGTTAACATTGGTTAAACAAATAGTAGAGTTACATAATGGTGAAATTTATGTTGAAAGCTCATTAGGAAATGGAAGTAATTTTATAATAATACTTCCTATAAAGCAACCTAAAGAAAATAATTAATTTTATGAACTAAAAAGTTTTTACTTTTTAGTTTTTAGTTTTTATTTTTTGTAAGTTTTAACCATTAGAAATAGTTGAGAGTACTTTATTTATTAAGAATATGTAAATTCAATTTTTATAGCTAATAAAGGAAAGAATCTAAAAATTATTCACTTATTAAATTTATGTTGAATATTATATAGGGAATTCTCTTAAACAAATTTTTTAAAACTTTAGATAAGGATGTGAGTAAGTATATGTTTGAAAATTTTTCTATAGACTCAACATTAATAAAATTTAATTTAGCTACAGGTTCATCAGTAGGTGGAGCAGGATATGCAGAATCGGGATTTGTAAATGGTATTGGAGGGCCCGATGATAGAAGTTATTCAATTACATCCGTAAATATTGCTGAAGGAGGGCAATATATTCTATCATTTAAATATGCCTCAGGTGGTATTATAAGTCCTTTAAAAATAGATATTAATGGTGTTAATACAGGGACTATATATAAATTATCAGCTACAGTTGATTGGACATCTAATAATGCTATAACTTTTACATTGCCATATCCAATTACTTTAGTTTCAGGAAATAATACTTTTAAATTTCATGGAGATGGTGTTAATTGGGGACCTGATATAGGAATATGTACTCTTGCTTTATTAGATAATAAATTAAAAATAAATACAATTAATAAAATAGGTGATATAAATAAATTTAATTTTATTGGTAAATGGAATGATGGAATAGATGAAATATGGACAGGTGACATGAGTGCAACTTTTTCCATAAAATTTAATGGTGTAGCCATTGAATTGATGGGAATAAAAGATTTTAATCATGGAGTATATGAAATTTCTATAGATAATGATGACTTTCATGAAGTAGATGGGTATTCACCTACTAGAACAGGAGTTGTAAAAATTTTTGATAGCGGACTATTAAATAAAGGAATTCATGTTTTAAATTTTAAGTTAAAAGGAGTTAATCCGCATGGAGGGAGACCAGATGGTCAAATAAGTTATGCTGTAGTTAGTTTAGAGGGAGAAGTTAATAAATTAACTATAAATACAACAGATAAAAGCTTAGATTTAAATAAATTTAATTTTATTGGTGAATGGAATGATGGAATAGATGAAATATGGACAGGTGACATGAGTGCAACTTTTTCCATAAAATTTAATGGTGTAGCCATTGAATTGATGGGAATAAAAGATTTTAATCATGGAATATATGAAATTTCTATAGATAATGGTGACTTTCATGAAGTAGATGGATATTCACCTACTAGAACAGGAGTTGTAAAAATTTTTGATAGTGGGCTATTAAATAAAGGAACTCATATTTTAAATTTCAAACTAAAAGGAGTTAATCCACATGGAGGAAGACCAGATGGTCAAATAAGTTATGCTTTAGTTAATTTAGAAGAAAATGAATTTAATAACAATAATATGTTAGTTGAAGTAATATATAGTGAAAATAGCATAATGAATTTTAATAACAATTGGAAGTTTAATTTAAATGATGGTATTAATTTCGCCAATAATAGCTATAATGATTCATTTTGGAGAACTTTAAGGTTACCTCATGATTGGAGTATTGAGTTTAATTTTAATAAAAATTCAGAAGGTGGGTCAAGTGCAGGTTTTTTAGATGGAGGAACTGCCTGGTATAGAAAAACTTTTAAATTTTTATCGCCTATTAAAAATAAAAAGGTTTTTATATCTTTTGATGGAGTTTATGTAGAAAGTACTTTATATGTAAATGAAAATATTATAGGTGAAAATCAAAATGGATTTACTCCTTTTAGTTTTGATATAACTAAAGCTTTATATTTTGATGATAGGAATAATTTGGTGGCGGTTAAAGTAAAAAATCCATTACCAAGCTGTAGATGGTATTCAGGAAGTGGAATTTATAGAAATGTAAAATTAATTATAAAAGATTATGTTTATGTAGAAGAAAATGGTGTTTTTATTACTACTCCTAATTTAGAAAATGACTTAGGTAGTAGTGGAGTTTGTAAAGTTAAAATTAAAACCAATATAATTAATTCAAGTTCTAAAAGTTCATATGTAAAATTAGAAACTAGAATATATTCTAAAGAAAATATGTTAGTTTCTAAACATGAAACTTCAATTTTAGCCAATATTGGAAGAAATGTTGAAGAACAAAATCTAACAGTTACTAATCCAAAGCTTTGGGACATATATGATGGAAATATGTATAAAGTTATTATTAATCTATATATAGATAATAATTTAATAGATGTTTATAAAAGTAATTTTGGTTTTAGGTACTTTAAATTTGATTCTAATACGGGTTTTTGGCTTAATGGGAAAAACTTAAAAATAAAAGGGGGATGTATTCATCATGATTTAGGAGCATTAGGAGCAGCTGTAAATTATGATGCTATAAAAAGGCAAGTTAAAATGATAAAAAGTATGGGTGCAAATGCTATACGTTTAACCCATAATCCTTTTTCACCTGAATTTATAGAAATTTGTGAAAATGAAGGCATATTACTTGTAGAAGAAGCCTTTGATTGTTGGGAAATTTCAAAAAGGAAATATGACTATGCTAGATTTTTTAATGAATATGCTAAAAGAGATATACAAAGAATGGTTAATAGAGGGAAAAATAGTCCGGCTATAATAATGTGGAGCATAGGAAATGAAATTTATGATACTCGTACAGCTAGAGGAATTACAATAGCTAAAAATTTAATTTCTTGGGTAAAAGAAATAGATAAAACTAGACCAATAACTATAGGAGAAGACAAATATAGAGGCAGTAAAGTAGAGGGAGATCCAGCATGGAATGATAATATAAATGCCATCATGGATGCTTTAGATTTAGTTGGTTATAACTATTCTGAAAATGTATATGATGTCCATCACAAAGCAAAACCAAATTGGAAAATGTATGGTTCAGAAGTTTCTTCAGCAGTAAGGTCTAGAGATGTTTATTTAGATTCAACTAATACTTTAATAAATGATAAGGAAAATCTTCAAGTTACAAGTTATGATAATTATAATCCTATAGTTTATTGGGGGAGAGCAGCAGAAGATGCATGGAAAAGAGATAGAGATAGACAATTTATAGCAGGATCATTCTTTTGGACAGCTTTTGATTATATTGGAGAGCCTACTCCTTTTGATAACACTTATCCTGCTAAAAGTTCTTATTTTGGAGCCATAGATACAGCAGGATTTCCAAAGGAT
This sequence comes from Clostridium tarantellae, assembly GCF_009295725.1. Taxonomy (GTDB): domain Bacteria; phylum Bacillota; class Clostridia; order Clostridiales; family Clostridiaceae; genus Sarcina; species Sarcina tarantellae. The sequence goes on along the minus strand of NZ_WHJC01000007.1, from coordinate 27,084 downwards.
GCATATTATTTATATCAAAGTCAATGGACAACTGAACCTATGCTTCATATATTGCCTCATTGGAATTGGAAAGTAGGAGATATGATTAAGGTTTGGATTTATTCAAACGTAGATACTGTAGAAGTATTTATTAATGATAAATCTTTAGGAGAAAAGAAATTCTTAAATAAAACAACTAATTATGGAATGAAGTATCTTGAGGCTAGTGATGGAAATTTACACTTAGAGTGGTTAGTTTCTTTTCAACCTGGAATTCTTAGAGCTGTAGGAAAAAGAAATGGAGTTATAGTTGTAGAAGATAAAATAGCTACTGCTGGCAATGCAACAGCAATAAGACTTACACCAGAAAGTGAAAGTATAAAATTAGGTTTAAATTCTTTAATTTATATTATGGCAGAAGTTATAGACAGTAGAGGAATAGTAATACCAACAGCTAATAATCTTATTAATTTTGAAGTTGATGGTGGAGTTATAGTTGGAGTTGATAATGGAAATCCTTCTAGTGTAGAAAGATTTAAAGACACTAAAAGAAAAGCATTTACTGGTAAAGCATTAGTAATTATACAATGTAATACTGTACCAGGAAATATTGAAGTGAGAGCTACTTCTACAGGATTAAAGGAAGCTTCTACAATAGTAATGAAAAAAATAAATGATACAATAGAAGTTACTAAAGAACCAATAACAAGTAATTTAAATAAAAGAACTATTTATAATATATTAACTGATGGTGTTTTAGGTAATTATGCAGTAAAAGGTAGTGGCACATCTATTAAATATGCAGCATATATAGGAGGCCCAGCAGATGGTTACTCAACAGTAATAATAAATGTAAATAGTGAAGGAACTTATAATTTAAATATGACTTATAGACATGATGATGATGTAAGACCTATGAAAATTGATGTAAATGGAATTAATACAGGAACAATTTATTTAATTCCAAGAGCTAATCCAGGAAAATTTATTATTCCTGTTACTTTAAATAAAGGTGAAAATTTTATTAAATTTCATGGTAATGGAAAAGATTATGCTCCAGATTTAGGTATATTTTATTTAACACCAATTATAGATACCTTTATAACTGGGTTTCCAAGTGGAACTTATTATACAAAAAAAGGGGTTTTAGAAAATGGTGCTTCTTTAGGAAGAGGATTATCATCACAGTATGTAACAAATTTAGGTGGAGTTAAAAATGGAGCTGTAACAATAGATGTTAATGTTTATGCTTCAAGAGTTTATAAAATAATAATAGATTATATAAATAATAGTAGTAATGTAAGAAATTTAAAATTAGATATTGATGGAAGAGAGTTAGAACCTATATATGAAATACCACCAGCAACACCTGGAAGATTTTTAATAATGGCTTTTTTAAATGAAGGAATAAATAAAATTAAATTTTATGGGGATGGAATAGAAAATTCTCCAGATTTAAAAAGTGTAAGTATTTCTGATGATTTAGGGTTATTAGATAAGGCTATTTTATCAAATGGAGCTAGTAATTCTTCTCTAGGAAAAATAAGTTTAATTGGTGGAAAAAACAATGGAACAGTTACAATAAATTTCAATGCAACAAAAGCAGGAAGATATAAATTGAGTTTTTTAGAGCAATCTATGAATAGCACTTCTTTAATAAATATAAATGGAGAAGATATTTCTAAAAATTATTTTATAGAAAATCTAAATTCAATAAAGAAAAATACTACTATAGTCAATCTAGAATTGGGGAAAAATATAATAAAATTTAGTGGGGATAAAGTTAATTATAGTCCAGATTTATTTTATGTAGATTTAAGATTATTATCAGATAAGCTTTTAATTAATAATTTTAAAATTGGATATAGCATAGCTAAAGGAATTTTAACAGGTGGAGCTAAACTAGAATTAGATGATACTTTAGCAGGATGGATAGGTGGTCCAAGTGATGGTGCTTCTACAGTAGCTATACCTGTAAAGATTTCGGGAAGTTATAATTTGGTGATTGAATATATAGATGGTGATGGAAATAGACCATTGAAAATAGAAGTAAATGGAGTGGATACGGGATCAATTTATAAAACACCTGCTACTAATGGATGGACTTTGTCAGATATAAAGACAATTACAATACCTGTAAATTTAGAAAGTGGAAATAACACAATAAAATTTCATGGAGATGGAAGAAATTATGGACCAAGCTTAGGTGAATTAACAATTAAAAATAATAATTATAATACTACCACTACTTTCACTACGTCTAAAACAGATACTTCAATAGAGTTAAATGGGTCTACTGTTGTAGAAAATGGACTTTTTAAAGGTATTGGCGGTAGTAAAGCTGGAGAATTAATCATAAATGTATCAGTGCCGTATACAGGAATATATGATTTTGCTATAGATTATTTAGCAGAAAATAATGATAGTAAAATACAGATAGAAGTTAATGGAGAAAGTACAGAAACTGTTTATAATTTTCAGCAGACTAAATCTATGAATATAGTAGATGAAGGAAGAAAAATAATACAATTAAAATTACTGGCAGGTAATAATAAAATTAGAATTTTTTAACTGTTATTAATAGAATTTAATTATTGTAGTATACTTTTTTCAAAGTGTACTACAATAATTAAATTTAGTAAAAAAGACAGTATATATTGGATATTTCCTTTATAATATTATGATTTATAAAAGTAAAATAATTTGAAATAATTACTTAAATATATGTATTAATATATGAGAATATATAAATTAATGTTAATAGGTATACTAAAAGTCAAAAAACAGGGATTTCAGGCTATTTTTAATAATAAATAGATTTTCTATGTTATTATTAAAGATGGTAAACAAACGTTAGAGGAGGGTAATATGAACAGAAAGAAAAAGACTATTATAATTTCTCTTGTTACAGCTGGAATTATTTTAGCATCATCAACAGGATTTTATTTTTTAAAGAAGAATATGAACGGGGAAAAAAAAGTAGCATCGTTAGAAACATATACAATACCTACTAGTGATAAGGTATTCATAAATGGAGTAGTAGCACCAGAAAAAGTAGAAACTATATATTTAGAACCTGCTAAAGGGACTGTAAATAAAGTTAAAGTAAATAATGGACAAAATGTAGATAAAGATGATGAATTATTTATATATAAGAATGATGCCATATCAACACAAATAGAACAATTAGAAGGTCAACTTTCTACTATGAAAAATGAAAAAAAACAAATTATTAATAAACAGAATGCAGTTAATAAACAAACAAAATCCTTATTAGGAGAAAAAGCTCCTGAAATTAACATTCCACAAACTGCTAATATGACATCACCAAAAATTTCTACTGAAGGAATAGATGAGCAAATTAAAGCATTAGAAAAGCAAATAAAAAATTTAAAAAATAAAGAATATACAACTATAAAATCACCTATAAGTGGAAAAGTTATATTACATGAAGGTGATAAAAATCCAATGTCTCCATATATAACTATAGAGTCATTAAATTATTATGTTAATGGAAATGTAAGTGAGAAAGATCAACATAAACTAAAAGAAAATCAAATAGTAGATATAACTGTTTTATCAACTAATACTGATTTAAAAGGTAAGATAAAATCAGTAGGTGATAGACCTGTTTCTTCACCAATGCCAACTGGTTTAGAAGGAGCTACTGGTGGTAGTGCAAATAGTAATATGTCTTATTATTTAGTAAATATAAACTTAGATGAACAGGGAAAAGCAACAAATGGATTTCATGTTCAAGCTACTGTTAACTTAGAAGCACAGCCTATTAAAATACCTAAAACAGCTATTGTTAAAGATGAAAATGGTGATTATGTATTTAAAAGTATAGATAAAAAACTAGTTAAGCAACCTATAACTTATTCAGAAGAGAATGAAACAGATAAAGTTATAGTAAGTAATGGATTAGGTGAAAATGATGAAGTAATAACTAATGTTAATGGTGACCTGAAAGAGGGTATGTCAGTTGAGTAAGATTATAGAAATAAAAAAATTAAATAAGTATTATAAATTAGGAAAAGATAAGTTACATGCTTTAAAGAATGTAAATATAATTATAAATCAAGGTGATTTTGTAATAATTATGGGGAAGTCTGGTAGTGGTAAGACTACATTACTAAATTTACTTGGTCTTTTAGATAGTTTTAATGATGGAAAGTACATATTTAATGGTGAAGATGTTTCTAATTTAAATGAAAATCAAAAATCTGACTTAAGAAATGAACATATGGGATTTATTTTTCAACAATTTCATTTAATAAATTCTTTAAGTATAGGAAAAAATGTTGAGTTACCTTTACTTTACAAGGGTGGAACATCAAAAAAAGAAAGAAATGACGCTATAGAGAAATACTTAGATATGGTAGGGTTAGCCCATAAAAAAAATCAACTACCTTTAGAATTATCAGGAGGACAACAACAAAGAGTGGCTATTGCTAGAGCATTAATTAATAATCCTTATGTAATTTTTGCAGATGAACCTACTGGTGCTTTAGATAGCAATACTAGTACGGAAATTATGGAAATACTTAAAAATTTAAATGAGCAAAATAAAACTATTATTATGGTTACTCATGATGATGATTTAATTAAGTATGCTAATAAGGTAATTCGTGTTAAGGATGGAGTAGTATTAGAGGAGGTGGAGAAGTAATGTCAATAATTGATTTGCTTAAAACTTCACTTTATAGTTTGAAATTTCATAAATTAAGGGCTTTTCTTACTATGATAGGTATAATAATTGGAATAAGTTCCGTAGTTACCATACTTTCTATTGGAGATGGTCTTAAGGAAGATGTAGTTAAATCTTCAGAGAAAAGTAATGCAAATAAAATAGGAATAAAATTTCAATCTGAAAATAGGGAAGCAAATAAAAAATTAGTAGAACCTTTTGAGCAAAATGATTTATACACTATAAAAAATATTCAAGGAGTAGAAAAGGTAGAAACTTCACAAGGAATGCCAAGCTTTTTAAACTTTACAGGAGGGCAGCTATCTTATTTTAATAAAGCAATAGGTGGAACTATAGAAGACTATAAAGAAGATATTGAAAAAAAAGTAGCTTATGGTAGATGGTTTAAAAAGGGTGAAGAAAATAAAAATTTTATAGTATTAGAATATAGAGTGGCTAAAGAACTCTTTGATAACTTAGAAAATGGAATAGGTAAAGCTATAACTATGAATGGAATTAACTATGAAGTTATAGGTATTTTACCAGAAATAAAAGAATTTTCATTTAATATGGATGGAACATCTAATTTTATATCAAAAGTTAATAAAGAAAGTATGAAAACAGAAGATAAAAATAGTGGTATTGCTGCATTAGATGTTTTTATAAAGCCTAATTATGATAAAAAAGCGGTATTTCAAAAGATAGAAAAAGCTTTAAAGACATCTCATCCAAATCTTCAAGGTGAGTATAAAATGGATGATCCAGAAGAAATGACTAAAATGTTTGAAAAAATAATTGGGGGTATAACTAAGTTTATTGCCTTTGTAACAGCAATTTCATTAGTAGTTGGTGGAATTGGTGTAATGAATATTATGTATGTTTCAGTTTCAGAAAGAAAAAGAGAAATTGGTATAAGAAGAGCTATTGGAGCAAGACAGAGAACTATACTTTTACAATTTCTTTTTGAAGCTATATTAGTTACATTTATAGGTGGTTTAATAGGAATATTATTTGGATTCCTAATTTCAAAAATAGTAGGACATTTCTTACCTTTTAAACCTATATTAACTATGGCAACATTTATTGGAGCTACATTAGTTTCTATAATTGAAGGAATAATATTTGGTATAATACCAGCTTATAATGCCTGTAAGTTAGATCCTATAAAGGCTATTTATAGATAAAATAAACATATAAATATTAATTAAAATTAAAAAGAATTTAAGTGCAATGAATTAAAAAAATAAAATCATTGCACTTATTTTATTTAATAGTTTTTAGTTGTAGTTTCAAATTTCTATTTGTTTGAGCATATAAAATGAATATTAAGGTGATAATTTATTATTTTGAATTGTAAACATTGATGGACTATTTGGAACTTGATAATTAGACTGTGAGTTGAAATTACTTATAAAAACTTTAGTACCGCCAGTCCAAGAAAGAGTTATCGTATCACCATCTGCAAAAGATTGTCCATCTAAAGCGAAGTAGAAAGGATAGGATTGATTAGTAGAAGTAACTGTTCTATTAAATTTTTCAGCTCCTGTGCTAGAGTTTTGAAGAAAAGTAAAAGTAGAGGCATTAGCAATATTATTTAAATAATTTACTGTAAATCTACTGTTATTAAGCTCTATACTTAAAATATCAGAGTTATCACTATTTTTTACTGTTATTATATTAGGAAAATATCTTTTGAAACCTTGAGAGGTTATTTCAAAAAATTCTTTGCTTTCTTTAAGGGTATAAGTGATGCCTGAAGTTGGGAAATCAGTAATGGTAATAGAAGAAGGAATTAAAGCTTCTAATTTTAAAATATCACCAATACTAAAATCACTTCCATTTAAATCTAATTTAAAGTTATTACCATCTTTGTTATTAGAAATAAATCCTGTAGTAATTCTTTTAGTAGTAAGTTTATTTAATGTAAGACCAAAATAGATAGCATGATTAGTGGCAGTAGGGTCAGGAATAACACCACTAGAAGTGGTTACAACTATCATAGTACCAGTATTAAATTCAGCAGTAGCAACTTGTTGAGTATTATCTTTATTTTTTATTATTATAGTATTTTTAGCAGGTGGAAGATTAATAGTACAATCTTCTTGTGGAGATCGAAGAGTAGGGCAAGTAATTGATTTTTTTTCTGCTAAGAGGAATAAAGTTATATTTTGAAAAACAGTTTTACAATCTATAAGAGATAAAAATACATCCTCAATACAGGCTTTTATGCAGTATTTATCATTAAAAGGGTCAGCGGTTTCTTCAATAACAACATAAGTACAAAAAGGAACAGTAAAATTAGCTGTGTATACAGTTTGTTCTTTGGTTAATGAGGTATAAACAATTTTAGAACAAATAAATCCATCAATTAAAAGTTTTTTTCCAGTAAGTTTCATACCTTCTGAATTAATACTGGGGCTTATAGGTGTTTCGATAATTTTGGTGTGAGTTATAGAAACATCAACATAAATTTTTTCAATCTTTTCAATATAATATTTAGTATAATGGAGCATTAAAACATCAGCTATAGAAATTTGAGTCCATGCGGAGTTATTAAAAGGTCCATGTTTTTTAGTGAATTTTTTTATATCACATAAAGATATAACTTCATAATTATTTTTATTAGAACAATTACAATACATTAAAAACCTCCTTAATGTTTTAATAAAATTATAGAATAATTATTTATATATTATGAGTATATGGTAATTGGTATTAAATTATATTGTAGAGTTTTAAATTTTAGATAATAGGTATAGAAATTAATCCATTAGGAGTTATTTTATAGCTTTCTATTAGATTAGTAGGAACATGATCTACGCCTTGTAAATTAGTAATTATAATATGAGATTTAGATTTAATATTATAAGTTAATTTTATAGTGTAACCATAATCAAAGTTTTTAAATTTAAGTTTAGAAGTAAAGGTTAAAAAACTTCCTTTAGAGGGTAATGTTGCAGTGGTTATTAACATATTAGTTGCATTAAATAATTGGAAAATAACATAGTCATAAGTACTAGAAGGATCATTAACTCCACTAAAAGAGAAAATTTGTAATAGTTTATCTAATGTATTAAATTTAATTGTAAAAAGTGGTTTGTCATTAATTTTATTAATTATTATATGGTTTGGTAAATATGGAATAGGTAAAAGAGTTGATAAGTTTAAAAGTTCTAGTCTGTTTTCATTTATTTTAAAGAAACTTTTAAAGGTAGTTAGATTAAATGGTGCTACATTAATAAATTTATTTTCCTCTTTAGTAGGGAATTTTTTTATTACTATCATATTAGGCATAAAAGCATCTAATTCTATAATATCACCAAATTCAAATTTACCATTATTTAAATGAGAAGCAAAAATATCAGCATTTTCATCAGCTTTAATAATAGAATGAAGTTTTATATTAAAAGAAGAATCTCTTAATTTAAATAAATAATATGTGGTATTTTTAAGAGAAGGGAATGGAGCGTTACCTGTTGAAGTAACAATTAATTTTTTAATTTGAGGATTAAAAGTTATTTTAGCCGCATTTATAAATTCTATTTCTTGTTCATCTAAAGTGGTAGGGATATAAGGCAATAAAGTATCTTTATCAATTTCAAAACTTATAGTTTTTTTAGGAGGAATAAAAATTTTTGTAGTTGATTTAGGAAAATTAGTAATTAAAATTTTATTATTTTCTTCATATTCTAATTTTATTATATCTCCAATATGGAAATTTACATTTTTAAATAAATTTATAAAGGAACTACCATTATCATTTCCAGCTATGGAATTAGTTTTTAGTATAGTTATTCCATCTATTCCATATAAAGTAATTAAAAAATATTTAGAACTTCCATTAATATTTGTTTTGTTTCCAGTATTAAATAAAATAAATTTTTTAGCTAAAATATCAAATTGAATACCTAATACTACGTTATCATAAATATCATTTATTAGTATTTCTTGTGGAAAAACATATGGGATTATTCCTGTGTTAGTTACTTTAAATCCTTGAGCATTTAAATTATTTATTTTATAGTTGTCTCCTAATTTTGGATAGTTACTTAAAAATCCTTTATTATAATTAGCAAAGGTTAAGTATATTAAATCATTATACTGAAATTTTGCTTTATTTAAGGTGTTTTTAAACTTATTAGCATTTTCATTGTTTTTTATTAACGAGGTTAATATTACTTTATTATTCCTTATTAATTCAAGTTTAAATGCAGGAATATTAGTTGTTATAGTATTATAGGAAATACCTGTTGAAGAAACTAAAATTTGCATATTATCCCTATCAAACTCTATGATAACTATTTTTTCATCACTATGAAAAGAGTTAAATATAAAGGTATTACTAAGAAGATTTAAGGGCTTTAAGCCATTAACAGCTATTATAAAACGTTGAGATTTACCTGTTAAAGTGTAAGAAGAGGTTATAATTGGATAATCAAAGATTTGTACTAAAGTACCATGGGAATAATTCAATTCTAATATATCGTCAAAATTAAAGTTTCTTGAAATATTAAAGGGTGGGTCAATATTTATTACATCTGCGGTATCATTTTCATTTATTTTACCTTTAACTCTTATAAATCTTTTATTTTGATCTAAAATTTTGAATTGAAAAAATTCAGAATCTTTATTTACTATTCCTGTAGAATAACACTGAACATAGATACTATTAGAAAATATTGCATCAAAATATAAGTGTAAAATAGTTGAATTATCCTTATTTTTAAATATTATTTTGTTATAGTTTAAATTATGGGGAGTTAAACTATTAAAGGTTATATTAATAAACTCTGGTTCCTTTCCAATATTATATTCATCTTTTCCTTTATAGTTTGTTATTATAATTTTATTTTCTAGTTTACTTGATATTCTTAAAACTGATGGTAAAACAATATCTATTTTTTTATTATTTAAATCATGGCTAAATAATTTGCCATCTTGTTTTCCTAATATTTTTGCATATGAAATTGGAGGTAGTAGAGAGTATTCTAAATATTCAATATATTTTTCTGTATTTTCAAGTTTATTTGTAGATATAGCATTAGTATGTAGTGCAATTATTGTAACAAAATAAGGAATAGCAAATGGTTGAATAAAGTACAAAGTTACCATATCATCATTATTGTCATTAATAATTTTTATTTCATTATTAAAACTAATATCTTTTAAAGCTTTAGGATGTATTAAAAAAGTATTGGCATTTAATTTAGGAGTATAGATTTTTCCAATGTTAGGATGATTTAAAATTTCAATTTTGGTTTTATCTTTGTAAATAAGAGTTAAGCTATTATTATAAAAGCTAAATGGTTTATTATTTAGATTAATTTTAAATGAATTTCCATTTTCATTAGAGTTAAGTATATATTTAAATAAATCTGTTCCACTTTGGTCTTTTAAAATTAGGGTTAAATATGGTTTGCTAGAGGAGGGGTCAGCAATTAAACCTGTAGAGGATACAATAAATTGTTTTAATTGCTTAGCAAATTGTATAGATAAAACCTCTTCATCATTTATAGATTTAATTGTTATTTTATTTGATGTTAAAACAGGAGTTATACCATTTTGAGTTATTATAAAAATAATAGACATTTTATTAGGTAAATTTAAAATATCACCTACATCAGGATAATTAAATAAACTTACTTTTAAATCATCTAAAAATTCTAATTTTATAAAATCACCATAATCAAAGGGTTCATCATTTAAATTATCTTTAAATTTATTAGCATTTTCATTACTTAATATAGTGCCTGAGGATTTAAAAATTGTGTTAGTAGAATCTATTAATTGAAATTTAAAAGCTATTTTACTGTTTAAACCATTATAAATTTTTCCGTTTGAATTAACTGTTAATTTTTTGTTATATTTATCAAACTCTATTCTAGCCATTTCTTCATTTCCATGGAAAGTTTTAAAAATAAAGAAGGTAGAAAAAGTATTTAATGAAGAGGAATAAGGAATTAATCCATTTTTAGTTATTTTAAAACTCTCCTCTATTTTAGTTGGTATATAGAAAGAGTTATTTGAATTTGGAAAGTTAGAGATTATAACTTTATTATTTGAAAAAGACATTTTAAAACTCTCCTATCTTAAAACTTAGATTTTATTTTTTTAGTAAAATAGATATGTATTTAATTAAGTTTTATTTTAAAATAAAGGGTTTTACATTAAAAATTTGGTTCATATAATAATATTTTATAATAAAGGTAGATTTTGATATGAATTATTATAATTATAGTTTATACTATAAAAACTAAAAGCCCATAGAAAACTATAATTAGAGTTTAATAAAGATATTATTAGAATATGAACTATTTATTTTAATTATTAATTTAAATAAATAGTTCATATTTTTTAAAATAAAATGTTTAATTTAGTTTGTATTCTTATGCATTTTGGTTAATGCGAATAGTGATAATATAATTATCTTGGAATGCAAATCCATTTAAATCAGTGGCAAATTTATTAGCATTTTCACCAATATTTATAATACCTGTTTTTATTTCATTATCAGAGCTATCCTTTATAACTAAAGCAAAGTATTCTCCTGTTTCTGTAGATGAAACTATAGTTTTACCAGTAGAATAAGCTATTAATTTTTTTGAATTATTATCAAAATAAACTGTTGCTAAAATATCTGTTACAGTAGCATTAATTTTTCCTTGAACAGCTATTCTTTGAGGTAGAACTTGTGCAGTTGATAATGGAGAGGTTGATGCAAATTTTAAGCCATCAGCAGCAATAGTAAAGGTTTCAGGACTACCTGGTGAAAAATATTCATTTGGGGGAATTGGAAGGTTTTTTATTAAAGCTCTACTTCTGTCTACAGTTCCTAGCTCTACTTTATCTCCAATTTCAAAAGATGCATCTGTTAAAGTAGAAGCAAAAGTATTACCGTTTTCACCACCATTTATAGAAGCTTTAATTTTTTCAGAACCGGTGTTACTCTTTAAAATAAAGTCAAATTTATCACTTGCTTCAACTGTCATACCGTCAGCAACAACATTTAATCTATTAGTTGCAATATCAAATTTTATAGTAGCAGCATCAGAGGTATTATTAGCTGAACGGAAGTTGATTACGTTATCTAAGAAAGTAGCAGGAGGATTATATGGTACTAATGCCTGGGCTGTTATTTCTAAGAACATAGTTTTTAATGGTGATATTGTTGTAAATCTATCAGTTACATTGGTGTAGTTAGCTACAAGTAAGGTGTTAGGTATAGCAGTTATTTCAATTATATAACCAGTATCAAAATCTTTATCATTTAAGTCAACCTTAACTTTATTAGCACTTTCATTAGCAAGTAAGTTTGTTTGAGCAACTACAGTATTACCATTTTTTAATACGATTTTAAAGTAATTAGCAGGAGTTTTATTAGAGGCTGTTTTACCTGTTGAATATGCAATTATTTTTTTAGTATCTTTATTAAACATAATAGTAGCTAAGATATTATCACCATCTAAAACCATAATTATATTTCTAATAATATTATTGTTTGGTATTAAACCAAAAGCTGTTATTTTAAAACTTTCTTCTGTATTAGTAGTTTCAGGACTATATACGTAAGAACCTCTAGCAGGATAATTTGATATAGAAATTTTTTGATTTTCTTTATATTTTAAGGTTAAAGTATCTCCATAGTTAAAAGGTTCATAATTTAGTCCAGTTTCTAAATTACTTGCAAAACTTTGTCCTTGAGCAGAACTAGAAGAGGTTATTGCGCCAGTAGAATTTTTTATCTCTATAGCAAAATATTCTTGAGTATTGAAAGGAGAATTATTATTAATGGCTCTAGTATCACCCCATATCATAACTCTCTTATTTACATGATTAAAGGTCATTATTGCTACAGTTATATTACTAGCATCTAAGAATTTTATTGTATTATCAGCAAGTTTAAGTCCATCAAGGGTTACTATGAAGGTTTCAGTAAAAGCTCTTGGTTTAGTAAAGCTTGCTGGAATATTAACATTAGTAACCTGAACTCTATTAGATTCTTTATAATTAAGTGTTATTAAACTTTCAAAATAAACATCTTCATTTTGTAATGGGTCAATAAAGTCATCAGGAGTATCAGATGCACTTGTAAAAATTAAAGAAGATTCAGTTTTAACATTTGTATTAAATCTATTAAGAGTTAGTTTAAAGTATTCTTCACCAAAGAATTGAGATGGTACTTTTCCACCTTTATCATCAAGATCTAATTTAGGACCAGGCATAGGAAATTTAATATCTACAATTTCAGCATCAGCATCTCCTTTAACAATGATAGTATTTTTAGTTATGCCACTAGCATTAGCTTGAAGCCCATTTTCTGTTATGATAAATCCCTGTCCTAGTTTTTGTGGATTTGGTGTTACAGTAGGCATATTAGTTATAAATACTTTCTTTTCATTAATATAAGTTAAATTAATAATATCTCTAAAGTCAAAAGGTTTTCCGTTTAAAGCAGTAGTTATAATACTACTATTATCTCCTGAAGGTTTCAAATAACCATAGCTTTTTAATAATCCATTACTATATTTAAGTTCAATTAAAATATAGTAAGGGACTTTAGTAGGTCCACTAGGTCTTGTAGTGGTGCCAGTATCTTTAACTATTAATCTTTTATTAATTGTATCAAATAAGATATAGAAAAGATTAGAATCATCAGTGTTTTTAACTAAAATTATATTTGGTAAAATATTAACTTTAACTAGTCCATTAGAAGTAATTAAAAAACTTTCCTCCATATTTTTAATAGGAGTATAATTAGTTCCATCATTAGGATAATTGGATATTGAGACTTTAGATTTATCTGCATATTCTAATAAAATAATATCTCCAATCATAAAAGGTTTATTATTTAAGGTTGATTTAAAGTTATTAGCATTTTCATTACCTTTTACTGAAGAAGCTAACTTAACTGTTGAGAATGGGTCTATTAGTTCAATACCAAAAGCTTTATTTCCACCAATAGATTGATTAGCTATTTGTCCCGTAGAAGTTACAATTAGATTATTATTATCTATATTAAATGAAATAGTTGAAATTTGTTCATTATTAGCTCCAGTGAATGTTATAGTATTTTTTAATGTGTTAGGCAAAAGTTGTAATCCTGTTGGAGTGATAATATAAGAAGAAGAGTTTCTAGGAGCTATAAAGGTTGTACCTGTACTTCCAAAATTGCTTATAGAAACTTTATTAGTTTCTTTATAAATTAATTCTAAAATATCACCATATTCAAACTTAGAATTATCAAATACAATTGCTATTTCACTAAAGTTATCTTTACCTTTAATAATTTTTTCACCTTTTAAAGCTCCTGCACTATTTTTTAATCTTACAGTAAAGTAATCATCATTAGCAAAGGTAGAACTAACTTGGGATATAGTAAAAAATACAGTTAAAATTCTAAGAGTAGTATTAAAACTAATTGAACCAACTGGAGAAGTAATACTATCAGTAAAGGTAATAATATTTGGTAATAAAACTGGAGTGTATGGAGTTAATTCACCATTTTCTATTTTAAATAAATCTTTAGAATCTTTTAACATATAAGAAGGAGCAGATTTAATATTTTCTACTTTAACTAAATCTTTATTAACATATCTTAAGCTTACTATATTTCCTGATGAGAACGGTTTATTATTTAAGATATTTAATTTAGTAATATTATCTGAATTATTTATAGAAACATTATCTAGTATAGTTCCAGAAGAATTTAAACGGGTAAAGTTAAAATATTCTGGTAATCCTAATGAAATTGTTTTATCAATAGAAGTAACAACAAATTGGCTAGTAGTTTTATTTAGTTCAATACTAGCAACTTCCTCCAAGTTATTAGGTGAACCAGTATTTCTAATATAAAGTTTAATTTTTGAGTTCATAACTGTAGATGGTGGAGTAGGAGGTATATAAGCAACTAATCCTGTAGGAGTTATGCTATAGTATTCTTTATCATTAGTAGGAATATGATCTCTACCTCTAGTTGGATAATCAGTAATAGTAATATTAGATGGTTCAAAATAATCTAATTCTAGGTAATCTGTAAATTCAAAATCAAAATTATTTAAACTATCTCTAAAGTTGTTGGCTGTAATATTTGATGGGATAAAAGTATTTATTTTTGTAGTATTAGTAGCTTTATCCTTTAACTTAAAAGTAAAATATGGAGTTGCTCCCTGTGTTACATCAGGTATTTCAGTAGTTGATGTAACTTTGAATTTTTTACTAGAGCTATCAAATTCTATAGTAGATACATCATCACCATCATCATTTAAAATTATGATTTTATTTGTTATGCCTACTGAAGGTGGCGTATATGGGATAAGACCTGTTGAAGTTATTTGAAAATATTCTTTTTTATTTGATGGTTTATAAACTTGTCCGGTACTTGGGTAATTAGTAATTGTAATATTATTAGGAACTAAATATTCTAATTCTAAGATATCTGTATAACTAAAAATTTGGTTATTTAATTTGCTAGCAAAATTATTAGCAGATTCATTAGTTTTTATAATATCTTGTATTTTAATTCTTTGGTCATTTAAAGATTTTAATTTTAGAGAAAAATAAGTGGTATTTCCCATGGTCGGATCAGGAACTTCACCAGTAGATGTAATTATAAATGAAGTTTTATCAGAATCAAATTCTATTTTAGCTATTTCAGCACCAAAGTTACCATTTATTATAATAGTGTTAGGAAGTTTATTTATTGTAGGTGGAGGAGGTGGTGGAGTAGGAGGAACATAAGCTATTAAGCCATTAGGAGTTATTCTAAAAAAGGATTTAAGGGTTTGTGGTATAAAGTTTTTTCCTGAAGTTGGAAAGTTTGTAACAATAACTTCTAAAGAAGAAGAAAAATCAATCTCTAAAATATCATCATATTCAAAAACTTTTCCATTTAAAGTATTAGCAAAATTTCTAGAGTTAGTATTGCTTACGATTGTAGAACTAGCCTTTACAATTTGATTATTACTATCTTTTAACTTAAAAGAAAAAGTACCAGTAGAATTCATTAAAGTATCAGTAGGAAGAATTATTAATTTTTTATTATCAGAATCAAAGTCTATTAAAGTAATTACTGATCCAGTATTACGTCTATTATCAACTATAATTGTGTTAGGAAGTTTATTTATTGTAGGTGGTGGAGGTATTGTAGGTGGAATAGGTGGAGGAATAGGAATATAAGAAACTAGTCCTTGAGGAGTTATACTATAATATTCTTTATTATTAGTAGCTATATAATCATTACCTTTAGTTGGATAATTAGTAATAATAATATTAGCAGGTTCAAAATAATCTAATTCTAGGTAATCTGTAAATTCAAAACCAAAATTATTCAAACTATCTCTAAAGTTGTTGGCTGTAATATTTGATGGGATAAAAGCATTTATTTTTGTAGTATTAGTAGCTTTATCCTTTAACTTAAGAGTAAAATATGGAGTTGCTCCCTGTGTTACATCTGGTATTTCAGTAGTTGATGTAACTTTGAATTTTTTACTAGAGCTATCGAATTCTATAGTAGATACATCATCACCATCATCATTTAAAATTATGATTTTATTTGTTATACCTACTGAAGGTGGCGTATATGGGATAAGACCTGTTGAAGTTATTTGAAAATATTCTTTTTTATTTGATGGTCTATGAATTTGTCCAGTACTTGGGTAATTAGTAATTGTAATGTTATTAGGAGCTAAATATTCTATTTCTAAGATATCTGTATAATTAAAAGTTTGTCCGTTTAACCTGATAGCAAAATTATTAGCAGATTCATTAGTTTTTATAATATCTTGTATTTTAATTCTTTGGTCATTTAAAGATTTTAATTTGAGAGAAAAATAAGTGGTATCTCTCATGGTAGGATCAGGAATTTCTCCAGTAGATGTAATTATAAATGAAGTTTTATCAGAATCAAATTCTATTTTAGCTACTTCAGCACCAAAGTTACCATTTATTATAATAGTATTAGGAAGTTTATTTATTGTAGGTGGAGGCGGTGGTGGAGTAGGAGGAACATAAACTATTAAGCCATTAGGAGTTATTCTAAAAAATTCTTTAATGGTGGTTGGTTTATAAGTTTGTCCTGAAGTTGGAAAATTAGTAACAATGAGTTCTACTGAGGGAGAAAAATCAATTTCTAAGATATCATTGTATTCGAAAGAGCTTCCATTTAAAGCATTAGCAAAATTTCTAGAAGTAGTATTATTTGCAATTGTAGAACTAGTCTTTATAGTTTGATTATTACTATCTTTTAACTTAAAAGAAAAATTGCCAGTAGCATTCATTAAAGTATCAGTAGGAATAACCAATAATTTTTTATTATCAGAATCAAATTCTATTAAAGTAATAGGTATTTGAGAAGATGATGTTCTGTTATCAACTATAATTGTGTTAGGAAGTTTATTTATTGTAGGTGGTGGAGGTACTGGAGGTTCAGGTGGAATATAAGCTATTAATCCATCAGGAGTTATTCTAAATAGTTCTTTAATGGTGGATGGCCTATAAGTTTGTCCTGAATCTGGAAAATTAGTAACAATTAGCTCTACAGAAGGAGAGTAATCAATTTCTAAAACATCATTATACTCAAATATTTGGTGGCTTAAAGTATTAGCAAAATTAAAAGAATTAGTATTACTTAAAATTGTAGAACTTGCTTTAATTCTTTCATTATTGCCATCTTTTAGTTTGAAAGAAAAATTGCCATTAGAATTCATTAAAATAGCAGTAGGAATAACTAAGAATTTTTTATTATCAGAATCAAATTCTATTGTAGTAATTGGTGTTTGAGAAGAAGTACCTCTGTTATTAACTATAATAGTGTTAGGAAGTTTATTTATTGTAGGTGGTGGAGGTACTGGAGGTTCAGGTGGAATATAAGCTATTAATCCATTAGGCGTTATTCTGTAAAATTCTCTTGGACTATTAGGTATATGAGTTTCTCCTAATTTTGGAAAGTTGGTGATGTTTATACTTGGTGGTACTAAGTAATCTAATTGAATAAAATTATCATCGAAAGAAAAATTAAGATTATTAAGATCTATAACAAAATTATTAGCATTTTCATTAGCTAAAATTTGAGTTCTCATAATTACTCTTCCCGTATTTATATTCCTTAATTGAATAATAAAATATTCTTGAGCACCTAAAGTAGCGTTAGGTATTTCACCAGTAGATGTAACGATGAATTTCTTATTTGTCACATTAAATTCTATTTTAGCAACTTCGTTATTATTTATATTATTTATTATTATAGAATTAGGTAATTTTTTTATAGGTGGAGGCAGAGCTTTTTTATTAGCTAATAAAAACAAATTAAAATTTAAACATATATTTTTACAGTCTATAGATTTAGCACAAATATTTTTTATAAAAGGTTTAACAGTATATTTATCTAAATATATATTTGAACTATCATCTAAATTAATATAAGTATGAAAAGGAATTTTAAAATTTACAGAGCAAACTGATTCATTTAGTTCACAAAATATATAAATAAAGGTAGCTTCTAAATAACCTTCTATTAATAGTCTTTTTGCGGTTAACGATAATTTTTTATTATTTGGGTCAATATTCATAGAAAGCTCAACAGTTTTAGTGTTGGTTATATATGGGTTAATAGAAATTTTTTTTAGGTACTTAATTTTAGGTTTTTTACAAGGAAGTGAAATAGTGTTTTTAAATTCAAGTTTAGTACAAAGCTTATCATTGTAATAATAGGCTTTGGGGGAATTTTCTTTATTTTTATTCAAAATTTATACCTCCTTAAGTTTTATATTATATGACATTATATAATATTTATTTGTGGATAAAAATGTTAATGTTATTAAAAAAATTTAATATTAATGAGTTAATCAACAAAGCTAATCTTTAACCATATTATAAAATATATACTTAAGAAAAAGGAGAAAATTTCATATATGGATAAAGAATTAAATGATTTTAAAATTCTTTCAATACAATCTTCAGATATAGTATTAAGATATAGTGTAACTCAATCTACTTTATCTTCAGGAGCAATTTTAAGTAGAAGTAGAAATTGGGTTCTTTATATAGGAGGACCTACTAGAGGAGAGGCTAAATTAAGTGTAGATACTACTGAAGATGGTAATTACAAAATGAATTTAAGATATAGAAATAACGGTATTTTTAAATTAGATGTTAATAGAGTTAATACAGGAAGAGAATATAGAACTTCATCAAATGGTGGATATATAGAATTAGAAGTTAAACTAAATAAAGGAAGAAATGAATTAAAATTTTCTGGTGTGGATTATCAGTATGCACCTTATCTTGGAGAATTTACACTTACTAAAAAATCAACTCCTGTAATACCTATAACACCAACCACAGATTATAGTGTAACCCAAGCAGTACTTGCATCAGGTGCTATATTAAATAATTATAGAACTTATGTGCTTTATATAGGTGGATATAGTAGAGGTACTGCTACTATGAATGTAAATGTAAGTGATGCTGGTGAATATACTATGGAATTACAATATATAAATACAGGCGTTTTTAAGTTAGATGTTAATGGAAGAGATACTGGTGAAGTTTATAGAGCTCCTTCAGCAGCGGCTGGAGTAATTTCATTAAAAATAAATTTAAATAGAGGAAATAATACTTTAAAATTTTATGGAAACTCATCTGAATTTGCACCACAATTAGGGAAATTTACTCTTAAAAGTAGTACTAAAATAACGCCTACTTCTACAAAATTAAAATATAATTTAACTCAAGGAGTTAGAGAAAGTGGAGCTGTAATATATAGTGTTATAAATATGGTACTTTATATAGGTGGACGCAGTAGAGGAGTTTGTACTGTAACGGTAAATGTTCCAGAAGCAGGAGAATATAATATGAATTTAAAATATGCTAATGCTTCAAAACCTTTTAAAATAGATGTTAATAATAATTATACAGGAAGAGATTATACTTCTCCAAATCAATCAAATGGTTATATGGATATAAAACTTAATTTAAAATCAGGAGAAAACAAAATAAAATTTTATGGTGATTCTAGAGACTTTGGTCCTTATTTAGGTGAATTTACCTTAAGTAAAGTTGGAAATATAATAGTGCCTGATCCTGTTACAATTCCATCAGGAGTTTATAATTTAAAGGATGGATTGTTAGAAAATGGTGCTAGAATAAATAGATCATTAGATATGGTTACTGATTTAGGTGGAGTTAGGAATGGGAAAGCTACTATTAAAGTTAATGTATTAGAAACAGGCAGATATACTATGGAAATAGAGTTTAGAAATGGATTAAGACCATTAGGATTAGATGTTAATGGAGTTAATATAGGAAGTACAATTAATTTTCCAGCTAAAGTTATTGGTAAACATGTAATTAAGAATATTAATTTAAATGTAGGAGAAAATACTTTGAAATTTTATGGAGTAAGTAATAGGAATACTCCAAGTTTAGGTAGATTTACATTAACAATAGATAAAACACAAGCACCAAGAGTTCTTCCAACTCCTTCAAACTACAGTGTAACAGCAGGTTCATTAACAGGAGGAGCAAGATTAAATTCAGTAGGAGATTTAGTAGTTTCACTAGGTGGTGTTAATAACGGAGCTTCCACAGTTACAGTTTTTACGAGAGAACGAGGAGAATATAATATAAATGTAGATTTTCGCTTTGGTGGAAGACCTTTAAAGATTGATGTTAATGGAAGGAGTACAGGAAGAGATTATCAAACTCCAAGTGGTAAAATTGGTGTTTTTACAACTGTACTAATTTTAAATTCAGGAAGAAATACTATTAAATTTTATGGAAATGGTGTAGAGCAAGCTTCAGATCTAGGTAGTTTTACACTTGTAAAAATTTCTTCACCTGTTATATTACCAGCTGGAACTTATGACACTGTTAATGGAAGTTTTCAAAATAATGTGATAATAGATAATGCTACTAGTTTTACTGCTAATTTAGGTGGACCACAAAATGGTTCTGTAACAATGACAGTTAATGCAGGGAGTGCTGGAAGATATAATATAGATCTAGAATATTTAGCTCCTAATAATGATTTGAATTTGAATGTAGATGTAAATGGAGTTAATATAGGACTTTATAATCTTTCAAGAACTTCTGGAAATACTTTGTTAGATGTATTAAATCATAATTTTCAAGTAGATTTTAATTCAGGTAATAATACTATTAAATTTTATGGGGATGGAGTTAATTCTGCACCAATGCTAGGAAAGTTTAGAGTGGTTTTTGTACCACCAGCACCAAGACCAGCACCAAGACCAGCTCCAAGATTACCGTCTTATACTTTCCAAAATTTAAATTCATTAAATTATACTGACTTAGTAAGTGTATTAAAAACTATTAGATGGGATGAAATTCCTGGATTGTTTACTTTTTCATCAGAAAGTTATGCTTTTTATAATGATATGAATAGATTTCAAGCCATTATTGATGGACTTAGAGAAAGTGGTAGAAGATTTGATAGTAATAATGAAGAGGGAATTGACACGTTAGTAGAAGTTTTAAGAGCTGGATATTATTTGGGCTTTTATAATTCACAATTAAGTCAGTTAAATACTTTAGCTGCTAAGGATAGATGTTTACCAGCTATTAAAGAAGTATTAAGAAATAGAAATTTTGGGTTTGGAACAGAAACACAGGATAAAGTAGTTTTATCTATGGGAAGATTAGTAGGAAATGCTTCGTTAGATTTTGAAATATTAAATTACTTTATTACCATATTAAATAATTTTAGTAGAAATATAGCTTCTTTTAGTAGAGAGTTTTATAAAAGTAATGCTATTTTTAAGATAATGAGAGAAAGTGAATATTTTTTGAATAATTTGGTTTATAGAAATAGTAATGATGTTACACGAACTCCTTATTATAATAGAATAGATACTTTTTTAACAGCAATACAAAATTTAACAAGACAAGCAGTTAGGTCTACAGATGATTCAATACCAAATAACTGTATTTATGTTTTAGGTAGGTTAGCTAAGTTTAAAAGTGATAAAACAGAAATTCATAGAACATTAACAGATTGTGTAAATTCAATATATCCTAGACTTTCCATACAATATTTTGAAGCAATAGATGCACTTATAAATAATTTTAATTCAACTTTTATAGATGGATCATCAATAGATTATGCTAATATAATAGCAGAAGGCAAAAGACATTATTTACCTAACACTTATAGTTTTGATGATGGAAGATTTATAATTAAAGTGGGGAACGTTGTAACGGAAGAAAAAGTAAAAAGATTATATTGGGCAGCTAAGGAAGTGAGAGCTCAATTTATTAGAATGGTAGGTTCAGACAATCCATTAACTCAAGGTAATGCAGATGATACTTTAACCACTATTGTATATAATTCTCCAGATGAGTATAAATTAAATTTAAGACTTTATGGTTATGCTACTGATAATGGAGGAATTTATATAGAAAGTGAAGGAACGTTTTACACTTATGAAAGGACTGTACAACAAAGTGTATATAGCTTAGAGGAATTATTTAGGCATGAATACACACACTATTTACAGGGTAGATATTTGGTTCCAGGAATATGGGGAAGAGGAAGTTTTTATGCTAATGATGTGCAAAAATTAACTTGGTATGATGAAGGAAATGCAGAATTTTTTGCAGGTTCTACTAGAACAGAAGGAGTTAAACCAAGACGTTCAATAATAAATTATTTAAGAGGACGTTCTTTACCACATGTGGGAACAGTATTAAGATCTAGATATGGTGCAGATAATTTTTATAATACTTCCTGCGCAGTTTTTCTTTATATGTATAATCATGATTTAGGCATGTTTAAAACTATGAATGAATATATTAAATCTAATGATGTTAATGGTTATGATAATTATATAAATTTATTAAGTAATGATGCTAATTTCAATAATAGATATAGTCAAATAACTAATGATTATATTAGTAATATTAGTAATTTAACAGTACCGTTAGTATCAGATGATTATGTTGCTATACATCCACGTACAAGTCAGCAACAAATTCAGAGAGATATACAGTCAATAATGAATTTAGGGAGTGTTACAGTAACTACTGCTAATTCTCAATTTTTCACTACCATTGTTGTAAAAGGAATTTATAATGCTGGTAGATCTGTTGATGAAATAACTGACTGGCAAACAATGGATAGACAATTAAATGAAGCTTTAGTTAATTTATCTAGAAGATCGTGGTCAGGTTATAACACATTTACTGGGTATTTTACCGGTTATAGAGTAGATTCAAGTGGTAATGCTATTTTTAGTATTACATTCCATGGACTTTTAAATACTATTTAAATAAAAAATGATTATTTCTAATAGAGTTATTAGAAATAATCATTTTTTATTATAAAATTTGAAAGTCATATAACGTATAGATATATTAATAAAAATTTAATTAGTAGATAACTGTCCATTTTTTATAATAAATTCTTCCATGGTATCTTGAAGTTTATATTCAGTATTAAAGATATTATTTATTATTGAAATTTTATTATTATCAATATAGCTTAAAAGAAGTTTATCACCATCTTCAAAAGAAATATTATTTAAATTAGTAGCAAAGGTATCAGCTATTTCATTAGCTTTTAATTCATTATAAGTTTTAACAAAACCATTTTTATCTTCTAATAAGAGAGAAAAATACAATGAATCTTCTAGAGTTCTATTAGTAATATCACCAGTATAATTAGTTATAAATTTATTGTTATTTAACTCTATAGTTAGTATAGTTAAATCCTCTTCATTTTTTACTTCTATTAAATTTGCAGTTATATTTGTTATTGGATTAATAGGTGTTTTAGAATATTGAATTGAAGAAGATTCATTTATTATTGATGATTCAGGTTGAGATTGAAATGGTTGTGCTTGGATAGGTTGTGCTCCTGCTTGAATAGTACAATTATCTTTTGGTGGTTGAGGAGAAGGGCAATTAAGAGTTTCTTTATGAGCAAATAGAAATAAAGTTATATTTTGAAATATAGTTCTACAATCTATAAGAGATAAAAATACATCTTCCACACAGGATTCAATACAATAAATATCATTAAAAATATCAGCATTTTCTTCTATAACAATATAAGTACAAAATGGTATATTAAATTTAACTGTATGAATAGATTGTACTTTAGTTAATGATGTATAAACAATTTTCACACATACATACCCATCAATTAGAAGTTTTTTTCCTGTTAAGGTCATACCTTCAGAATTAATATTAGGGCTTTTAGGTGTTTCTATAATTTTAGTGTGGGTTATAGAAACATTAATATAAACTTTTTCTATAGATTCAATGTTATGCTTGTCACATTCTAAATTAAAAATATCTGCTATGGAAATTTGAGTCCATGCAGAATTAGCATTAAATGGACCATTTTTTTCAGTAAATTTTTTAATATCACAAAGAGAGATGATTTCATAATTATTTTTATTAGAACAAGTACAATACATAAGTAACCTCCTTAGTTTTATTAGTAAATAAATATATGTTTAAAAATATAGCCTATAATATATAATATTAAAAATACAAATTTTGGTTAAGATATATTTTAGTTTATTATTAAAGGAAAATATATTATTAATTAATAAAGAACTGAATTTAAATTAAATTCAGTTCTTTAGGATATTGTTTATAAGGAAGGGGTTATATTTGGAATATAAGAAACTAGCCCTTTAGAATCTATTCTATAGAATTCTTTATTGTTAATAGGGGTATACACTTCTTTTTCATTAGGATAATTAGTAATAACTATAGTAGATGGATCTGAATATTCTAATTCTAAAATATCATTAAAATCAAAGGATTCATCATTTAAAGTATTAGCAAAATTTTCAGCGTTTTTATTAGATACAATAGTTGAAGTAACTTTTATATTTTCATTAGTACTGTCCTTTAATTTAAGTGAAAAATAGTTATAAGCTGGGGTAAGCGTAGAATCAGCAATATTATCTGTATAAGCAACAGATAATTTTTTATCAACAATATTAAATATTATTACAACTAAAGGGGCAATAGTTGAATCAATTTTACTTTGTATAATTATAGTATTTGGAAGATTATCAGATGTTGGTACCGGAGGTGGTAGAGTAGTAGGATTAAAAGAGGTTAATCCATTAGGAGTTATGGTAATCAATTCTAATTTATCTTTTAAAGTATAGGTTTCATTTGGTTCTGGAAAATTAGTTATTTTAATATTTTCAGGAGTTAATGAATTTAATTGCAATGTGTCAAAAAATTCAAAAGCTACATCTGTTAAATCATTTTTAAATTTTTTACTGATTTCATCTGCCATAATAAAGGAAGATGCTTTAGGACTTGAAGTTACAAAATCATTTAAACTTAATACAAAATAAGCTGAATTTGCTTTACTTGCATCTGGAATCTCTTCTTCTGAAGTAACAATAAAAGTTTTATCTGAAATATTAAATTCTATTTTAGACACTTCCTTATTAGAATCACTATTTATAATTATAGAGTTTGGTAATTTTTTTATTAATGTTTCAGGTTCAGGGTCTGGTTCAATATAAGGAATAAAGCCATTTGGAGTTATAATATATAATTCTTTATTTTGTGTAGGAACATAATTTTCATTTCTTACTGGGAAATTAGTAATTAAAAATCTAGAAGTTATTAAATAATTTAGCTCTAAGATATCACCATATTCAAAAGGAATATTATTTAATATATTAGCAAAATCATTGGCTGTTCTATTAGATATAATAGAGGAAGATATTTTGATAGTACCAGTATTATCTCGTAATACTAAAGAAAAATAAGAATCGCTACCAAGAGAGCTATCAGCAATTAGATTTTTAGAAGTAATTAATAATATTTTATTAGTAGAATTAAATTCTACTTTGGCTATTTCTAAAAAATTATTATTGTTTATAATAATAGCATTTGGAAGTTTTTCTATTAAAGGTGGAACTGGTGGATCAGGATCGGGGTCAGGTGGAATTGGTGGGTCAGGATCAGGTTTAGGTGGAATTGGAGAAATAGAACCTATTTTTTTAGCTTCTAAGAATAGAGTGAATTTTTGTTCAAAAGTTCTACAATTACAAAGTGTTACACATACATTTTTTACGCAACTATTTATGGAGAATTTATCCTTGCAGCAGCTTGCACTTTTATTTAGTGGAATATAAGTATTAAATGGCATTTTAAAAAATGCGTTATTAATACAACCACTATTATATGAAGAATAATAATATATTTTTATACATATCCAACCTGCTATTAAAAGTCTTTCTTTAGCAAGATTTAAATTTTCTTTTTTAACTATTTCATTTAAAGGTGTGGAAATAACCTTACTTCCTAGAATATCTATAGTAACATTTACATTTTTAATACCATACATATTAGGTTTATTACAAGGAAGAGTTAATTTTTTCTTTAAGTTTATTTTATGATTTAAATGTTTTGAATTATTACAAGTTTTGCAAGACATTATCTTTAGTACCTCCTTTAGGGGTTGTCTATATATTATAATATTAAAAGTAAGCCATAAATGTTAATAAGTGTATTTTGAAAATAAAAATAAAAAAAAGATTTTATTAACCACAGTATTTGTGAAAACAAAATCTTTTTTTATTGGTTAGATATTAATTATGATAACATTTAGTATGGAAAATTATATTAATCATTAGCGCATTTTACACCAATGTTGAAAACATATCTTCTTCTGTAGATAAATATAGCCATTAATAATGGTAATATTAAACCTATTAATCCTAAGAAGGAAAATCCAGACATAATTAGTGAATAAATATAATTTACAACAATTGTAATAAAGTAAATATATATACCAATAGCTTTTTTGCATAAAATAAATATAATTGCTACTATAGATAAAATTATAAAGATTAAAGAAATAGATAAAGTAGTAATAGTTATACCATTTTGCAAATAAATTTCTTTTACCTCATTAGGAACTATTGTATCAGAATTTAATGCTATTAAAAGAAATGCAAAGAACAAAACAGCTAATATGCTAAAAACTAATTGAATAATGGATACCGTTAATATACCAGCACCTAATTTTTTATTTTTACAATCTTCCATAAAATCCTCCTTAATTTCTAAGTTAACTTTTAGTTATTCTAAAAGTTAATGTTTTATAAAAAAATATATATTTCAGATATATTTATAATTCTATATTTTATAGGGGAGACAAGAATTACGTTAAATTAAACAGTACTTTTTAAAAGGTACTAAATTTAAAAAGCTGAATAATTTAAGTAATTACTTGCCATTACTTTTATGATTTGGATAATAAACATAAAAGCTATACTGGGTTTATCTACAGAGAATAGGATAGCATAAAAATTAATTTTTTTATTACTTTTGTCCTGAAATGTCGTTTTTTTGACTTGAAATAAAAAAAATTTCTTTTAAAAGGTTAATATGTTAATAATTATCACCATAAATAT